>JAQBPR010000157.1 GCA_028287395.1 Bacilli bacterium | reverse complement strand
TTCGATTCAATACAAATCTATTTTTGATAATCGGCCAGTCGAAGGTACGTCCATTGTAAGAGACCACGTGAGTAAAACGTGATAAAGATTCGTTAAAATAATGCAGCATGGCAATCTCTTCGGCAGGATTACGAATAAAGAACTGCTCTGTAATAAAATGCTCTTGTTCATAGTAACCGATGCCAATCATAAAAGGAACATTACCCGCTCCGACACCTAAACCCGTTGTTTCCGTATCGAAAAATAACATTTGCTCGCAGTTTATTGCAGACATTGGGTGAAAGCCGGACAGTTCAGCGGAAATGTCCGGCAATTCCCCTAATGAGTATTGACCGTGCTTATAATGCAAAGGGTAGCTTTGTTTGCGTTTTACAAAAGAGCCCCACTCGTTGCTCTCCATCATAGCTCCAATATCCTGCCATTCCTTACTTTCTGTTTCTGGACGATGAGCCGGAGACTGTGCTTCCGCTTGTTCTTTATTCTTTTTTAATTCCGTTAATTTGCTTTTAAAGCGATTTAAACGCTCCTGTAATAAACTCATGGATGCTCCACCAGCCTTTGCAATAAATCAAGCGCTAATTGCTTCCCCAAAATTCCAACTTC
Source organism: Bacilli bacterium (assembly GCA_028287395.1). Classification (GTDB taxonomy): domain Bacteria; phylum Bacillota; class Bacilli; order Paenibacillales; family NBRC-103111; genus Paenibacillus_AC. Next base: position 42,842 of record JAQBPR010000157.1, on the reverse strand, counting down.
CTCAATCGGGCCCACACATGCGGGACAGCCGCTTAAACATGTACACTGATGAATTAACTCTCGCGCTTGCTGAAGCAATGTGCCATGGACTTCATACAATCGTTCGCTTAACCCAACCCCACCTGGATAACTATCGTAGAAAAATATCGTTGGCAGCTGATTGTGAATCGCTTTGACCTGCGGCACCACACGAATATCCCGCGGGTCACACATTAAGTACAACGGCGCAATATGGACAAGCACATTGGCAATGCCGAGCAAAGCAAACTGTAAGTCATTTTTACTATTGCCTCTCGCCATCTCCTCATCGAACGTGAACCAATAAGAACTGGTATGCAATTCTTCCTCAGGCAAACGAATGGGACCGGAACCAATATTCTCATGGGTTCTTAAACGAATCTTCTTAAATATAGTTGGAATCGCATTGATCGTCACATCGCCAAATTGGCGAATCAGACCCGCTCCGTGCTCTTCTTTATGTACATGAAGCACTTTAAGTTGAATGGCCATACTGGCATCCGTATAATAATCCACATTCACTTCGCGAACATAGGCCTTTTTCTCTTCATAATCCAGCTTTTCCACTTGATATTGAATGCCTTCATGAATGTAAATGGCTTCCTCATGAATCATCGTAGGCGCACTAAAGCGATCTACTTCACCAATGACTCTAGTTCCATCCGTAGTATCAATAATTACAAAATTTTCTTGTGCGGCAGAACGTAATGAAATGTCATGAGCGGGAAAGCTTTGGTCCATCCAATACCAACGGCTCTTGACATGATGCAATATTTGCTGCTCCGTCAAGAATTGTAATATCTCGACTAAAGTTTCATCGCCAAATAGCTCCCCTTCTTCAAAAGGCAGCTCATAAGCAGCACATTTAATATGATCAACCAAAATAATTAAATTGTCAGGATGAATCAATGCTCGTTCTGGTGGACGTTCAAAAAAGTAGCGTGGATTTTGGATAATATACTGATCCAATGGGTTGCTGCTTGCCACTAAAAAGGTAATGGAGCTTTCCTGCCTTCTGCCTGCTCTACCTGATTGCTGCCATGTACTTGCGATCGTTCCAGGATAGCCGTTCAATACACAGGCTTGCAGCTGTCCAATATCAATCCCAAGCTCTAAGGCATTCGTACTGACAACGCCGCGAATGTCTCCATTGCGAAGTCCTTGTTCAATTTCACGCCTTAATTTAGGTAAATAGCCTCCGCGATAGCCGCGTATCGACTTGGGTCCGAGTTCATGCTTAACCAAATCTAGAAGATAAGTCAATAAAAGCTCCACCCTGACACGACTTCGCGCAAAAACAATGGTCTGAATTCCGTTGCGCAGAAGATGCCCCGCCAATTTTCGCGTCTCTAATACACTGCTTTTGCGTATGCCAAGCTGTTCATTTACAACAGGTGGATTGTAAAAGACAAAGTGCTTTTCGCCGGAAGGAGCCCCGTTGTTATCAATTAAAACGGCCTTTTCACCGATTAGTCGCTCTGCATGCTCCAATGGATTTTCAATCGTAGCGGATGCACAAATGAACTGCGGCTGTGATCCATAAAATTGACAAATCCTTTTTAAGCGACGAATCACGTTGGCAACATGGCTGCCAAACACCCCGCGATAAGAATGAACCTCATCAATAACAACATATTTAATATTTTCAAATAATTTCACCCATTTGGTATGATGCGGAAGGATAGCGGAATGAAGCATATCCGGATTCGTCACCACAATATGTCCAGCATTCCGAATAGCTTGTCGTACACTTGGCGGTGTATCTCCGTCATACGTATGCGTTTTAATATCTGCCCCTATAACTTGGACCATTTCTTGGAGTTCCGCAACCTGATCCTGAGCAAGTGCCTTCGTTGGAAAAAGATAAAGCGACCGCGCGCTATCATCTTGCAGCACACTCTGGAGAACTGGTAAATTATAACACATCGTCTTTCCCGATGCTGTTGGAGTAACCGTTACGATATGTTTACCTTGCATTACGGCTTCATAGGATTCCGCTTGATGGGTATATAGCTGTTCTATCCCTTTAGCTCGAAGCGCTTCGACCACTCCTTGATGCAAACCATGGGGAAATGGCGCCGATTTCGCGTCCCTTGGTTTAATCGTATGCCAATAAGTCACCTGACTCATAAGTTCAGGTGTTTGTCGAATCCACGTGATCATCTCCGCCATCGAAGACACTTTTCCAGTCAATCGATTCATAACAAGCCTCCGAACATTTGTTTGATCCCTTCATATTATCACACATACGTTCGTATGGATAGAGAATCGAGCATGGAAAATTTGGTATAGTCCAAACTACTACATACATATATTTCATTAGTTGAATATCGCCAAAAGGAGGAATGGCTATTGAATCAAATTCACATTTATTGTCCAGTAATTGGTCCTTTTGACCCCTGTCCGCCTATTAGAGAAAAGATGTATGTAACACCCCCCGATTTGTTCATGGGGTTTCAGCCGATGAATTTAACGCAATTTAATCCTTATGAGGCGCTAAAATGGGGTACGCTTTGGTCAGCGTTTTACAGTCCCTATGAAGGAAAAAAGTGTTAAGGAGGACTTTAGGTTATGGATGAAAACTATTATAAACAGCTATACGATCTGCAAGCGATAGATTTTGTATTGGTTGAGCTTAATTTGTATTTGGATACCCACCCGAATGATCCCAACGCCTTGCAGCAATTTAATGACCATTCCAAAACAAGACAACAGCTCGCCGCTCAATTTGAAATGAACTATGGACCCTTAATGCAATTTGGACATTCTTATTCACAAAACGGTTGGAAATGGAATAGCCCTCCTTGGCCTTGGCAAGTTTAATAACTAGTCTAACATTTCAAGAAAAGTGCAGGTGACCCGTCGTGTGGATATATGAAAAAAAACTGCAATATCCAGTTAGAGTAAGTAAATGCGACCCGCAAATGGCACGATACTTATCGGAACAATATGGCGGTGCAGATGGGGAATTATCTGCTGCGCTTCGTTATTTAAATCAAAGATATACGATACCTGATAAAATCATTGGTGTCCTTACGGATATCGGCACGGAAGAATTTGCTCATTTAGAAATGATTGCGACAATGATTTATAAATTAACGAAAGATGCTACAGTCGAGCAGCTTAAAGCAGTAGGTCTAGGTGATCATTATGCGTCCCATGAAAGAGCCTTATTTTATGAAAACGCATCAGGAGTCCCTTGGACAGCAGCTTATATTCAAGCCAAAGGAGACCCTATTGCGGATTTATATGAAGATATTGCCGCCGAGGAAAAGGCACGCGCTACGTATCAATGGTTAATCGATATGACCGATGACGTAGATTTGCAAGACGGTCTAAAATTTTTAAGAGAACGCGAAATTATCCATTCCCAACGCTTCCGTGAATCGGTAGAAATTTTAAAAGCTGAACAAGGAGTGAAAAAGGCATTTTAAACCCTCATAAAAATCTAAAAAATGCAGCTATCCTTTTTATAAGGGGCCAGCTGCATTTATTCGTCGAAAAATTTATCTATTAGTTTGTATGTCGAAACAAGTTGTATTGAAAAGCATAAGTCTTAAATATATTGCCGAAAAAAGCAGCTTTTTGCCTAATCCTGCGATTGCCCGGGAAAGAATTTAATATTTGTTTAGGCTGATGGTAGTTATGGAAGGAGGAATTTTTAGCGCAACTTTACCTTGCCAACAGCCCGATATACCACGAAAATATAAAATCACCGAAAAGATAAGAAAAAAGGCACCTAAAGCAATAAATGGACCAAATGGCATGACTTGCTCCCGTGTACCAATTCGCATTGATATGAGCGATATCCCAATCAAACTAACCACCAAACTAGCAAAAAAAATTGAAAGCAAGGTGAGTTTAACACCTAACATCAAACCAATAAATACATATAATTTGATGTCTCCTCCCCCCATTCCTTCTTTCTTCAACAGTACGTCAAATAATAAAATTGGATATTTAAAGGATTATGAGGCAGGATAAGTTTATCACACTTCATATGGAGGATTCATTTATGGAAAATGCATATACTCGATGAATAGATCAGACCAAATCGAAAGGTTACTTTGGAGTATTGCCTTACCTGGATTTGGACAAATGTTAAATGGAAAATATATCAAAGGGTTTATGTTTGTTTTTTTAGAATTTTTGATCAATATCCAATCCAATTTTAATGAAATAATTATACTTAGCTTTCAAGGTCATATTCAAAATGCCGTTATCCAAACCAATTATCGCTGGCTGATGTTTTATCCTTGTATTTATATGTTTGCGATTTGGGATGCCTATCGAGACGCAAATGATGAATTGAAACCATTCACCTTTATTCCCTTTGTAATGACCGCATATGCAGTAACTTTGGGGGTAATCTATTCGGATACATTACTAATACAAGGTATTTTATTGGGACCGGTTTGGCTCCCCATTTTATTTTGTTTTGGCGGAATAGCAGCAGGACTTCTCTGTAAATATATTTTAACTCAATTATTTTGTAAAACGAGGTAGCTTTATATCATCTTTCCCACCCCTTGAAACTTTATTTCTAAACATAAGGAGGATCCCAGGATTTTTTACTCCAACCTATGGTTGAACTCGTTACGGATAAATTTTGATCCAATTGGACATCGACACCAAAAGGCAGTTTATGATTGTACCAAAATCTTACGTCACGCCATTTAACTTCATACCCATCTTGCTTCTTCGTAAAGCTGACATGAACCTTTTGCGCAAAATGTAGAAAGGCTCGAACGCCATCCGTCGCCTTGGTTGCTTCTATAACGTCGCTACTATATGCTTTTGGATATCTATCCAATAAGGTTATTTTAGTGTAATGAGTTTTACCTGTATAGAAAAAATCTTCAGTTTCCACAACAAATTGCCAGCGAAACCAATGCAGACTAGGCACAACTTGGCATAGCCCATCGATATTTAAAGTTGTTGTAATTCGTTTTACTACAGATTGATGATTAAACCAGCGAATAAGTATAAAGAGGAATGTTGCGCTATAGAGAGAGCTAAAGATCCATTGTGGAGAAATCGGAGTGAAAATCCATAGCATTACACTGATAAGGTGAATCATAAATAGAAATGGTTCATACAGCGATAAAGTATCTAAATGAACCCATTTATTACTAATGGGTCGGAAGCATTGGACACCGTAAGCGTTAAAAAGATCTAATAATACATGAAACGCAACCGCAATAAATGTCCAGAAGTATAACGTTGTTAAATGGTTCATTACCCCACTTAATAAAGCAATGGGCAAGCTAATGACTGCAGGCCAAATAAACAAAGCAGGTAGAGAATGGGTAAGCCCCCTATGATGTCGCACGTAGCAAGCATAGCCTTTAAAACGGGTTACAGCATCAAAATCCGGAGCATTTGAACCTAATAAGCTCGCAGCAATTAAGGCGTGGGCAACATCAGGATTTGCTGAAACAGCAGGATCTAAATAAGCTAAGCCGACTAACGTAATACCAAACAATAAATGACTGCTAGTATCCATTAAACAATCTCCCACCTTTCGTGTAAATTTTATTCTGGCTTTTAAGCTAAGCGTAACAAAAGATTATTAAGCTCATATTTTCGTGTTGTTAATATATTGTGTATTTACAAAATCCACAAAAAAAACAACCGATCGATTGATCCGTTGTCTTTACTCCAAACTTATTATTTTTCATTCATTTGAGTGAGTAAATGTTTCATCGCCAGCTTTATATCCATTAAATTTATTAATTATTGTGCAGCAATTTGCTCCGCTAGTTCACTTATATTTATACCTTCTGAAATATGATCATGCACCAACAGCTTGGCGCCTAACCTACGAAATTGATTCATCACGTTATCATAACCGCGTTCAATGTGTTCCACTCCTGCAATCATGGTTTTACCTTCGGCCATTAAGCCGGCAATAATAAGACAAGTACCTGCTCTAACATCAGAAGCATGTACATAGGTTCCCATTAATGGAGTCCCGCCTTGAATAAAAGCACTGCCGCCGCGTAAGGAAATCTGCGCGCCCATTTTCCTTAGCTGCTGCAAATGATTGTATCTTTCCGGATATACTTTATCCGTTATTATACTCCGTCCTGGGGCTCTAAGCAGCAACGATGTCATGGGCTGCTGTAAATCAGTAGCGAAAGCAGGATACATCCCTGTTCTAACACGAGTCGCTTTAAGTGCAACGTCTCCATATGCAGTGATGCTATGCTCTTTTATTTCAAAATGCATGCCGATTTCCTCAAGCTTAAGCATACAAGATTGCAAATGCTCCGGAATAATTTCATCAATGGTTACAGTACCTCTAGTAGCTCCAGCAGCCATTAAAAAGGCGCCCGCAATTAATCGATCCGGGATGACATTGTATGTACATCCACCCAATTGTGTAACGCCATCAATTTTTATTGTATCCGTACCGGCGCCAATTACTTTCGCCCCCATATAATTGAGCAAATTAGCGGTATCCACCACTTCTGGGTCTTTTGCCGCATTGCGAAGTTCTGTTCTGCCGTCTGCTAAAGCAGCAGCAAGCATGGCGTTAATAGTAGCACCCGATGTAATCATGTCAAAATAAATAATCGCGCCTTGCAGCTTCTCTGCTTCCACAACATAATATTCATCAAAGAAGGTAAATTTAGCGCCCATCTGCTTCAAAGCTTTAATATGTTGATCAATAGGGCGAGAAACAAAATTATCCCCACCGGGATACCCAATCGAAACCTTACCTTTTTTCGCTAATAATGCACCTACAAAATAATAAGATGCACGATAAGCGGATGTCTTTGAATGATTAAGTTGAGCCGTATGAATATTTTGCGGATTAATCCATACATCTCCATTAGCTAGACGTTCTATAGTCATGCCCATTTCTTCGGCAATTTCTGTAATCACACGAAAATCCAATATATTCGGAATTCCCTTTAATGTCAGGGGCTCATCACTTAAGCAAGCAGCCGCTAACAAGGCAAGAGAACTGTTTTTTGACCCAGGTATACATACAGTGCCCGACAACGGCCCAGACTGCTGGACTTCAATCCATTTCATCTAATATATCGACTCCCAATGTTATAATATGACATACAGTTGACTTCATTAGTTATGTATGCGTTTATCCTACCACAATTCGACAAAATTTGAAATGAGTTTCTAGTCATGTGTTTATAGACCTGTATATTCATTTGCGTTCTGTAGAATATTATACTTTGGAATAGAAAAATTCCAAAAATACTTTAAGGAGGAATCTTACATGGCTAAACCGGATAACCGCGCAGATAATGTAGAACACCTACAAGAACACGTCCAAAATACAATCGATAATCTAGAAGAAGCGGAAAGTTATTTGGACGAACACGCGAATGAAATCAGCACAGGGGAAGTAAATCAGATATCCGAAAAGAACAAAAATCGACGCGAAAGTATTGCTTCATTTCGTGAGGAAATTAAAGACGAAGCTAATGACGCGCAAGAATAATATGATTCCCCTTCTACGGAAGGGGTTATTTTAAAAAATTCCGGACAAACGCTACCGTCCTACTGCTAACGCGCAACAATATTGGTTGCTCGTTAGCAGTGTAAGACGGCATAGTCGTTTATCTTTGTAGGGTATGAAGCGGGATAGCATAATGCATATAGTCTTCGGCTAAATAAGAATTAGCGAATATTTGCTTAGCTTCACTTAACATCAATGTTAGATCATCTTCCTGATAACGCGAGCTAAAATGGGTCATAATCAGTGTTTTCGCATTGGCATCTGCAGCCGTTTTTGCGGCATCGACAGTAGTAGAATGAAAATATAATTGCGCTAATTCATGATGTTCGGTTGAAAATGTAGCTTCATGGACCAACACATCTACATTATATGATAATTCTAATGCAGCGTTACAGTAACGGGTATCACCCATAATGGCCAATTTTCTCCCAGATAAGGCTGGACCGATAAAATCTGAACCGTAGAGGACAGACCCATCCGTTAAAAGCACCGTTTTCCCTAGCTTAAGTTCCCCAAACACAGGTCCTGAGGCAATTCCGATAGCTCTCAGTTTTTCTACGTTTAATTTTCCAGGTCGATCATGTTCTACAATGCGAAAGCCGAAGCTTTCAATTCGATGCTCTAAAAGCTTCGCTTCGACTGTAAATAAATCATCCACATACACCTTACCCTCCGATATCTCAACGATTTCGAGAGGATACATCAGATGTGACCCAGTAACAGATAGTGCTGTATCGATAAATGCTTGAATTCCCGGCGGTCCATACACGATCAAAGGCGTAATGCCGCCTTGATTAGAACGGCTAGAAAGCAGACCGGGTAATCCATAAATATGATCTCCATGCAAATGTGTAATAAACAGCTTATTCAATTTGCTTAATTTTACCGAGGAATGTAAAATTTGCTGCTGTGTACCTTCGCCGCAATCAAACAACCAATAAGCGCCATTTTCCGCTAATAAATCAAGTACAAGCGACGTTACATTCCGTTGACGGGTCGGCATGCCCGCGCCGGTACCTAGAAAAAACAGTTCCATTACTGCACACCCTCTGTTTCATTTTATTTATTCTAGACCTTTTCCACATTAAAATATTGGGCTTGCGGGTGAGCAAAGACCATAGCAGATACCGATGCTTCTGGATCCATCATACAGCCCTCCGTTAATTCGATGCCTATATCCTCTGGTTTTAACAGCTTAAACAAAGGAATTTGATCTTCTAAATCAGGACAAGCAGGATACCCGAATGAAACACGTATCCCTTGATATCTCGCTCCATGCCTTTGTTTCATCGTCATTTCTGCTGAATCTGGAAAACCCCATATATCGCGCATCATATGATGAATTCGCTCAGCAAAGCCTTCCGCTAATTCCAAAGCGCAAGCTTGAACGGCATGCGAACGTAAATAATCACCAGAATCTTTTAATTTGGTTGATAATTCTCTTACGCCATGTCCAGCTGTAACAATCATAAAACCAACATAATCCATTACACCGCTATCCACAGATTTCAAGAAATCCGCTAAACAAAGAAAGGGCTCGACATCCTGACGCGGGAATGAAAAAGTTTTTAAAACCTTGGATGTATCCGTTGGATCATAAATAAGAATATCGTTACCCGACGACTGTGCTGGGAAGAAGCGATATATCCCATTGGTTTTAATCGTCCCTTCCTTTAAAGCTTCTGCCATGATGTTATCGACAACTTCTTTCAATTGCGTTGTTTTCACATCTTTTTCCTTTAACAGCTGATCAACTGACCCGCGAACGCCCAAGTGCTTACCTAGCAGCATTTCCAAGTTAACATAAGGCAATACATGACTGATTGGATAATCGCGTAATACATGGCGCTCCAGATCCGGCGGAATGTATACAGGCGCCTCAGTGGAAATATTAGAACGTCTGGCACGTGTCAGCTCAGGTAATTTTTCCTCTGACTTCTTGCCAGCTTCCATCACATAAGATTCTTTAAATTCCCTTAGTTCTTCAATCAACCGCAACTTTTGTTCGGGGTCACTAATTTGATTAGCGATATCAAGCCCATTCATCGCGTCTTTTGCATAAAGCACCAATCCGTCATATTCTGGACTAATCCGTGTTTTTGTAAATTTGCGAGTCAAAGCAGCCCCGCCTACTAAAATAGGTGCATCAATTCCAGCCAATTTAAGATCCTGCGCAGTAATGACCATTTGTTGAGCGGATTTGACTAGTAATCCCGACAAACCTATCGCATCTGGCTTTTCCCTGTGGTAAGCTTCGATAATTTGTTGTGGTGGCACTTTAATACCCAAATTAATGATTTTATAACCATTATTGGACAAAATAATTTCTACTAAATTTTTGCCAATATCATGTACGTCGCCTTTTACGGTAGCTAATATAATTTTACCTTTAACCGATGTTTCATCTTTTTCCATAAAATCCTCTAAATAAGCAACCGAAGCTTTCATAACCTCGGCGCTCTGAAGCACTTCAGCAACGATTAATTCGTTGTTATTGAATAAGCGACCCACCTCTTCCATCCCACGCATAAGCGGACCGTTGATCACTTCTAACGCCGTGTATTTCTTTAATGCTTCGCCTAAATCGGGAATCAAGCCTTCTTTCGTTCCTTCAACAACGTATGAACCCAATCTTTCTTCTAAGCTTAAGCTGCTGATTTTTTCTTGCTTATCTACTTTTTTTACACGGAAAAATGCTACAAAATCAGCCAAGGTTTGATCGCTTGTATCGAATATTAAATCTTCAGCAAGCTTACGTTCCGTATTTGGGATCGAAGCATATCGCTCTAATTTTTCTGTATTGACGATCGCGTAATCTAGACCTGCTTTTGTACAATGATACAAATAAACTGAATTGAGTACTTCACGTCCCGCATCAGGCAATCCAAATGAAATGTTGCTTAAGCCTAAAATGGTTTTGCATTCAGGAAAAGCTTCTTTGATTAGCTTAATTCCTTCAATCGTTTCTACCGCCGAACCGATATATTGCGGGTCGCCGGAGCCAATAGGAAACATATTCGGATCGAAAATAATATCATGCGGCTTCATGCCATATTTATTTACCAATAAATCATAGGATCTTTGCGCAACTTCAAGCTTAGCCTGACGCGTTACCGCCTGACCTCTTTCATCAATTAAAATATTTACAACAGCTGCACCATAGCGATGGATGAGCGGAACGATACTCGCAAATTTACTTTCCCCATCCTCAAGATTAATCGAGTTAATGATCGCTTTACCTTGCGAATATTTTAAACCCAGTTCAATAATGTGATCATAAGTCGAATCGATGACTAAGGGTACTTTCACCTTTTTCACTACATGCTGCAAAAAGTTCTCCATCGCATAATCTTCATCAATATCCGTATCTTGCAGATTAATGTCAATGACATGTGCCCCGCCTTTAACTTGAGCGCGAGCAACCTCTGATGCTTCTTCAAACTTGCCTTCTTTAATCAATCGTTTAAATTTACGCGAGCCGGAAATATTGGTCCGTTCTCCAACCATGACAGGCCGATTCTCAGGTTCAATATAAACCGTTTCGATTCCTGAAATTGCTGGTGGATGACTACCCATAGTTACACGAGGCGCGTAATTTTTTAATGTCTCCGCTAAGACGCGAATATGGTCAGGAGTCGTCCCACAACAGCCACCGGCTATATTAAGCCAACCCTGTTCGGCAAAACCGGCAAGCTTCTTAGCTAATGATTCCGGGGATTCATGATAATGACCATCTTCATCCGGTAAGCCTGCATTGGGGTAACAGCTTACTGCTGTCTCCGCAATTTCGGAAAGCGAACGAATATGATCGCGCATAAATTCAGGTCCAGTAGCACAATTCAAACCAATCGATATCGGATTTAAATGCTCTAATGAAATATAAAAAGACTCAATATTTTGTCCAGCCAATGTGGTTCCCATCGGTTCAATGGTACCGGAAATCATGATAGGCAAATGGATATTTAATTGCTCCATGGCATTGCGAATCCCTATGCTTCCTGCCTTTACGTTCAATGTATCCTGCGATGTTTCCAACAGTAAAGCATCAACACCTGACTGAATAAGCGCATAAGCTTGCTCATAGTAAGAGTCGACTAGCTGATCGAATGTCACGCCGCCTGTAACGGATAAGGTTTTTGTTGTAGGTCCTAATGCTCCCGCTACATAACGCGGCCATTCCGGAGTGGAATATTTATTAGCCGCCTCTACAGCTAATTTAGCTGCTGCCAGATTAAGCTCTGTTGCGCGATCCTGGAGATTGTATTCTGCTAATACGACACTAGTTGCGCCAAATGTATTGGTTTCTATTATATCTGCACCTGCGGCAAAGTAAGCCTCATGGATTTTCGAAATAATATCAGGTCGGGTGATGACCAGAATTTCATTGCAACCATCCAAATCTTCACTGCCGAAGTCTGCTTCTGTCAAATTTTCTTGTTGAATCATCGTGCCCATTGCACCATCTAAAATCATAATCTTCTTTTTCATCTGCTGCTGCATTGTAGGTTTATTCATGTGTTTATTCCTTCCCTTGATTGCTTCATAGAGCCTCAAAATACGATTCATTCCATGTATAGCATAGTGTACCAAAATTCACGTTTGATTGAAAGAGTCGTATATTCAACTTATCCAATAAAATTACAAGGCTTTTCCTGATTTTATCGACATTCCAGCTATATTCGCATATACTATTTAATAAATAAACAGTTATGTTTAAGGAGGAAATCGCAATGGCGCAAATCAGATTTCGCAATACGAATCAACGAATAAATGACGAACAAAAGGTGCTTGAATTTCTACAGAGCCAAGAAGTGCTTTATGAGCATTGGGATGCCAGCAAATTACCGGAAAGACTTCAGGAAAATTTCGTATTAACCGATGCTGAAAAAGCTGAAGTATTGGCTACCTTTAAGGCTGAAATTGACGAACTATCCGCACGCCGCGGCTACAAAATTTGGGATTTAATCACGCTCTCCGACGCTACACCGAATTTAGACGAACTATTAAAAAAATTTGAAGCTGTACATACGCATACGGAAGATGAAATTCGTGCTATTACAGCTGGGCAAGGCATTTTCATTATTAAAGGCAGCGACGATATTGGATATTTTGATGTTGAACTTACCGCTGGGGATGTAATTTCCGTTCCCGAGAATAAAGTACACTTTTTCACGCTTATGAACAATCGCGCCATTGTTGCTGTTCGTCTCTTCATCGAGAGCAACGGTTGGATTGCTGAACCTTATGAAGATCCATCCTTTATCAAATCCTAATAACAAAATTCAAAACCCGTCTTAGCTTCTTATGAGCTGGACGGGTTTTTATAATGCTTGTTTAAGCTTCAGATAATTTTTGGATAATGGCTGCAAGCTCACTTATATCGCTTATTTCGTAGGAAGGTATAATTTCATCTGTTCGCTTAATATGATGATGATTAATCCAAACATTTCGCATCCCTACACGATTTGAACCCAGAATATCCGTTGTGAGTTTATCCCCTACCATCAGCCCCTCACCCGGTTCAATGGCAAGCAATTCCATTGCATGTTTGAAAATAGCTTCAGATGGTTTGCCATGTCCGAATGTACCGGAAATCACAATATGATCAAAATAAGCGGCTAATTGCGGAACCCCTGCTATTTTCTCTTTTTGCAAATCTGGTGACCCATTAGTTAACAATAATAGCTTATATTTTCCTTTCAATGCATCCAGTAAAGGAAAGGTTTGTTCGTATACGATCGGTCTTGCTCTGCGTTCTGCCGGAAATAATTCACCCAAGGTTTGTCCTAAATGAGGATCATCTACACCAAGGAAAGCTAATCCTTTAGTCCAAGCTTCTCTGCGATAAGCAGGTGCTAATGCTTGAAGCTTTCTAAAATTATCATCGTCCCCTTCGCTAAAATCCCCCCACAAAGCTTCAAACGGATTAATACCGATCATCTTTGTAAATGGAAATGTCTCGTAGCTTTCATATAATGCGCGTGCTTCTTGACGGACTGCGCCTTCCAATTCCTTCGCTTTCAATGTCGGATACTTGGCTATCCCAGCTTGACAAGCAGCTGTAAAAGCTTCTTGCACGCTGCGCTCATCCCACAGAAGTGTATCATCCAAATCAAACAAAATCGCTTTCAATATCATGCTTTTGTTTCCCCTTTTGTTTGGTCTATACATGTAACGTTATTAAGTAACGCATATTCTTTGATTTTTTCAGACATGCCTTTAATATCAAAGCGGTGGATCAAGCGCGAGAAGACCCAACGTGATTTCTTCACTTTCATTTGCACGATTACATAGCCCGGTTGAATTGTTATTTCCTCTATTTCATCCGGAGCGACTGTAACATCTCGTGAAAATCTTCGAGAGGATAACGTGTTTTTACCGATACTCAAGCTGGGACGCCTTACATAATAAATAAATAAGCCGAGTAAAAAATAAGCGATCGTAATATATAAATTAGCCGTACCGTAAGCAACTACGAAAAAAAAGGAAATTCCGATACATAATAATGGCAAAAACCAGCTTCTCCCGAGAAAGCGCTGCTTTGGTTCTTTATACACATTTGAGATCAGTGATTGACCTTGTTTCGTTCGTTGTTTATTAATCACTTTTTTGTTTTTTTCGACCATTCTTCCCCACTTACGGGACATTGCCTTTCCCCCTCTAAACTATACTTCTACTCTTCATCCTCAACATAGCGGATAGAATCCAGCTGAACTTTTAAATTACCTTTGAATATGGCAATATATTGTTTGCGAAGCTCATTTCTTTCATCGATTTCCACATCTGTTAAACCTTCTGCTTTCGCCTTTCTAGCCAGTTCATTAATACGCGCAATGATGTCATCCATGCTCATCTGCTATCCTCCAAACCATGCGTTTTCACTGAATATGAACACCAAGCTTGTTCGTTCACCTTACTACTTTGCCATGCTGTTTCTTGAATGTCAAGACGAAAAGGATATACAAACAAAAGAAGATCATTCACACGAATGATCTTCCACTAGTATCGTAAAATTTAGAGTTTAAGGAAGATATAACATCTGTCCTTCTTTTAAATCAGCTTTGCTTAAACCGTTTACCTTCATTAACTTGTGAATATAAGAACGAATAGTATCATTTTTGGAAACATGCTCAGAAGCAATGGCCCAGAGCGTGTCCCCTCTTTCAACATCGACAATCGTCTTTCCAAGATTAACGTCTGCTGTTGATTGTGTATAGGAAGCAGCAGTACGCTGCATTTCTGTATTTAGTTCCTCATGCCCATTAGCGAACGCGCGGATCAAAGCCCCGCATGAAATTGCTACGACAATCAATACAAGTACAACAATAAACCGAACAACCTTCTTATGATGAACAGAACGCTGTGCTGTTTTGTTGATGCGAGTAATATGTCGATTTGAATTAGGAAATAGCATTGTTTTATCTTGATTATCTTCTACATAATAAACGGGATTCGTATTATTTGTACTCATCATATTCATCTCCCAAACATTTGTTCTGTTACTAAGATAACACGAACAGTTGTTTGTGTCAATCATTTCTCGAACTTATGTTTGTACGAACTCCGGTTCTATGTTATACTTTTTTTAAATTATTACATTTGGAGGGATATCTTTTATTATGAGTAAAATATCTAGCAGACAGCTCGCCATATTAGATTTTATTAAAAGTGAAGTCAGAGAAAAAGGTTATCCGCCTTCAGTTCGTGAAATTGGAGAATCCGTCGGATTAGCTTCGAGCTCAACTGTTCACGGACATTTAGAGCGTCTGGAGAAAAAGGGGCTTATTCGCAGAGATCCAACAAAACCGAGAGCTATTGAAATTTTAGGGCTCGATGATTCCGCTTCCGCCTTCTCACACACGATTACAAGAGTTCCTTTGATTGGTCGAGTTACCGCCGGTGTTCCCATCACCGCAACAGAAAATATTGAAGACTATTTCCCTTTGCCAAACCATTTTGTTAGAGGCGACGACGTATATATGTTAAGCGTAATGGGAGAAAGCATGATTGATGCAGGCATTCATGATGGAGATTACGTCATTGTTCGCCAACAATCATCTGCGAATAACGGCGATATTGTAGTAGCTATGAACGAGGACGATGAAGCGACTGTAAAAACCTTCTATAAAGAGAAAGATCATATCCGACTACAACCTGAGAATACAACAATGGAACCCCTTCGATTGCAAAGTGTAACGATTCTGGGAAAAGTCATCGGTCTTTTCCGTGATATACATTAAATGAGTAAAAGACTCAGCGAAGTTTTCAATTCGCTGAGTCTTTTTTATTAAATCATTTACTGAAATTTTAGTAAAGCGTCAAATATTGCTCACGTTCCCATTGATGAACTTGCGTACGATACATATCCCATTCAATTTCCTTTAATTCATAGAAATGCGTTAATGCATGATCTCCAAGCGCATTGCAAATGAGTTCATCGCGAAGCAATTCGTCTAAAGCTTCCTTCAAGTTAGCAGGTAAGCTAGGGATGCCTTGATCTTCTCTTTCCTCTTCCGACATGACGTAAATGTTGCGGTCCGTTGGTGGAGGTAATTGCATTTTTTGCTTGATGCCATCTAAACCTGCTTTTAACATAACAGCCAGAGCAAGATACGGATTAGCGGCCGGGTCTGGATTACGAACTTCAATGCGTGTACTTAAACCGCGAGATGCGGGGATACGAATCATTGGACTGCGATTACTTGCGGACCAAGCCACATAACAAGGTGCTTCATAGCCAGGAACAAGCCGTTTGTATGAATTTACGGTAGGGTTTGTAATCGCAGCGAAGGAACGCGCATGCCTTAAAACACCAGCCATATACTGTCTTGCCTCTGTACTTAAACCTAGTTTATCCTTCTCATCATAAAAAGCATTTTGTTCGCCTTTAAAAAGAGATTGGTGACAGTGCATACCGGATCCATTCACACCAAAAAGCGGCTTAGGCATAAAGGTTGCATGCAAGCCATGCTGCCTTGCAATGGTTTTCACTACAAGCTTAAAGGTTTGAATTTGATCAGCCGCTTTTAACGCGTTGGCATATTTAAAATCAATCTCATGCTGGCCTGGCGCCACTTCATGATGAGAGGCTTCAATTTCAAAGCCCATTTCCTCTAAAGTTAAGACGATTTCTCTGCGGCAGTTTTCGCCTAAATCCATGGGTGCTAAATCAAAGTAACCGCCTTGGTCATTGAGTTCCAAGGTTGGATTACCTTTTTCATCCGTTTTAAACAAGAAAAATTCGGGCTCGGGTCCAACATTCATAGCTGTGAATCCCATTTCTCCGGCTTCTTGTAGCGCTCTTTTTAATATCCCACGCGGATCTCCTGGAAAAGGACGTCCGTCCGGTAAATAAATATCACATATAAGACGAGCCACTCGATCTTCCGCTACCCAAGGAAAAATGACCCAAGTAGACAAATCAGGATAAAGATACATGTCTGATTCTTCAATACGAACATATCCTTCAATCGAAGATCCATCAAACATCATTTTGTTGTCCAGCGCTTTCTCCAATTGGCTTAACGGGATTTCCACATTTTTGATGGATCCCATCAAATCGGTAAACTGAAGGCGAATAAATCGTACATTTTGTGCTTTGGCAATTTTGATAATATCCTCTTTTGTATAATGCACCACTTAGCAATCTCCTCCTTAAAATAATGAAGCGATTTAATGAAAAAACCGAGATAGTTCGCCTTGAATTAACGAGACCTGACCCGGTCGCTTACCATTTATCAGCTGATGCTTTAACATTTTATGGAGCTGCGAGTCGCTCATTTCTCTTCGCTTAACCTCTGTCTGCTCCGTAATAACGGTTGCTTCATCAGAATCCTGCGATACCGTGTGTAAAACCTGCTTGATTCCGGCAATGTTTACGCCTTTTTCAATTAATTCTTTAATTTCTAATAAACGTGAAACATCATTGAAGGAATAAAGCCGTTGATTCCCACCCGTACGTGCAGGCATAACTAACTCATGCTGTTCATAATAACGGATTTGCCTGGCTGTTAAGTCCGTTAATTTCATTACGATGCCAATTGGGAAAAGGGCCATATTTTTGCGGATATCATCACTCATCGCCAATCACTCCTGTGACTTCATGAGAAGTCGAACTTTTCCTGATAAAACCTTTCCTATATATTGTAGCTTTTCCACAAAAACATGTCAAGCTATGTAAGGTTTTATAAGAGTCCTTTTGCAATTAAATTTTCAATTGCGCAAATAACGCCAAGCTTCGCGTGGGAATAGGTGAGTCCCCCTTGCATATAAGCAATATAAGGCTCCCGTATGGGCGCGTCCGCGGATAGCTCCAGACTCCCGCCTTGTATGAACGTACCCGCCGCCATGATAACCGGATGCTCGTAGCCTGGCATGTCCCATGGTTCAGGTACAACATGCGCATCCACAGCGGATGCCTTCTGTACGCCTTGCACAAACGTGATTAAATGGGCCGCGCTTGTAAAACGAATTGCCTGAATTAAATCACTTCTTGTCTCATTCCAACGCGGTTGAGTTGGAAAGCCCAGCTGCTCGAACATTGCAGCAGCAAAAATGCTGCCTTTAATAGCTTGCCCAACTATATGCGACGCGAGAAATAGCCCTTGAAACATCCGGCGAGTCGTGCCCAGCATCGCTCCGACTTCACCGCCTATTCCTGGAGCCGTTAAACGAAAGGCCGCAAGTTCAACATAGGGATGCTTACCTGCAATATAACCACCGGTATCCGCGATCCCGCCACCCGGATTTTTAATTAAAGATCCTGCCATCAAATCGACGCCCACTTCAGTAGGCTCGGTGGTTTCCGTAAATTCCCCATAGCAATTGTCTACAAATACGATGATATTCGGGTCCAGCCTTTTAACAAAAGTTACCATCTCGCCAATTTGCGCAACTGTGAATGAAGCTCGCCAATCATAGCCGCGAGAACGTTGAATGCCGATAACTTTGGTCCTACTTGATATTTTTGCACGAATACCGTTCCAATCAGGTAATCCATCCTCCTTAAGAGCAACTTCGTTGTAAAGAACGCCCCAATCTTGAAGCGATCCCGTTCCATCCGCAGGCTTACCAATCACTTTATGTAAAGTATCGTAGGGTGTACCCGTGATATATAACAATTCATCGCCAGGTCGTAGCACGCCAAACAAGGCAGCAGATATGGTATGTGTACCGGATACAAAGTGGGGGCGAACAAGCGCAGCTTCCGCACCAAAAACATCGGCATAAACCAAATCCAGGACTTCACGACCACGATCATTATAGCCATAGCCAGTGGAAGTGCTAAAATGAAAATCGCTAACCTGATGCTTTTGAAAAGCGGCAATTACCTTCCATTGATTCTGATCTACCGTTCGATCGATCTGCTGAACTGCACCTTCAATTTGCTTCTCCACTTGTTCCATTAATGCTTGCATTCTAGGTGAAAGCTGCATGTTACAGTCGCTCTCCTTCTTCTGCTTGATGATTCTCATCATAAGCGGCTAACAAATATCCACTTTTCGCATAATCGGCTGCGTTAACCCTAACTTGAAAAGTTAAGTAATCCCCATCCGCATCCGTTTCTAAAACTTCGCCGATTCGATATAATAACGCAATCAGATCGCCCTTTTCTGCCGGAATCCGAAAAGTTTTGCTATCGCTGATGAGTTTATCTTGAATAGTCAGCTTCAGTCGTTCAAGATCCGCTTCGTTATAGGCCGATATACGTAAGAACGGGCCTTCAGACGCGACCAAATCACAATCATTTGGCGAACATAGATCGATTTTATTAAAAATGGTGATTTGTTCTTTACGCTGAGCATCCAGCTCTTTTAAAACTCCGTTGACGATATTCATCTGTTCCATCCGCATTTCTAGCGAGCTGTCCACGACGTGGAGAATTAAATCTGCTTCGCAAACCTCTTCCAAGGTTGCACGAAAGGATGCAATCAGATCATGCGGCAGATTCTGAATAAATCCAACCGTATCTGTTAGAATAATTTCTTTACCGCCCGGCAAACGCAAATTGCGAGAAGTCGGATCAAGCGTCGCGAAAAGCTGGTTTTCTACATAAACGTCAGCTTGTGTCAGTTGGTTCAATAACGTGGATTTCCCCGCATTGGTATAGCCCACCAAAGCTACTTGAAAAATACCGGACTTTTTTCGTCTTTCGCGATGTAAAATCCGATGACGAACAACTTCCTGCATTTGACGTTTTAATTCATCAATTCGGTCGCGAATGTGGCGGCGATCCGTTTCAAGTTTGGTTTCTCCAGGACCACGGGCGCCAATTCCGCCGCCTAAACGCGATAGATTTTTACCTTGTCCCGAAAGACGCGGCAGTAAATAGCTTAATTGTGCCAGTTCCACCTGAAGAATGCCTTCCCGCGTTTTGGCCCGTTGGGCAAATATATCGAGAATCAGCTGCGTGCGATCAATGATCTTTACGTCTAATGCCGCTTCTAAATTGCGTACTTGCGCGCCAGAAAGCTCCTGATCAAAAATCGCTGTATTGCCGTCTAACTCTTCTAAGCGCTGCTTTAGTTCTTCAACTTTTCCTTTGCCGATAAACCATTTGGAATCTTTGGCATCTTTATTCTGGGTAATGGTCTCCAGAACCTCAACGCCTGCTGTTTCGGCTAAGCTAATCAATTCCTGCAAGGAATATTCGGAAAGGAATTCATTGCGCTTTTCTTTTTGAGTCACTAAACTGACCAGAATCGCTCGCTCTGTTAAATGATGCGTAATATCATGCGTCGTTTGTTTCATTCA
Organism: Bacilli bacterium; assembly: GCA_028287395.1. Lineage (GTDB taxonomy): Bacteria > Bacillota > Bacilli > Paenibacillales > NBRC-103111 > Paenibacillus_AC. The sequence goes on along the minus strand of JAQBPR010000157.1, from coordinate 22,582 downwards.
CGATTCCTCCTAAAAGTTTTCTTGAGAAAATTAGCTTCGTAAGCAGATGCTTTATTTATGTTTCTCCCAGCGTAAATCTTCCGGGCGAAGCGCCATTAATTCTTGGCGTGAAAGCTGCTCAGACTGCTGCTCCAGCAACCGAACAGCTTGATGACGAATCGCTTTTTCGATAATGTTGCGCACATACCTGGCATTGCTAAAGCCATAGCCACCGCTAAGTTTTTCTTCTGCTAAATGCTGACGCAGCTTAAATTCTGTTTGCGGAGCAAATACATACTGCCCTTCTTTAATCATTAAAAGGGCTATTTGCATAAGCTGTTCCACTGTATAGTCGTTGAAATCAATCTGCAGCGGGAAACGCGAGGGCAAGCCGGGATTCGTATTTAAAAAGAATTCCATTTCATCCGGATATCCTGCTAAAATCAGCACAAATTGACTGCGATAATCCTCCATGGCTTTCACTAAGCAATCAATTGCTTCCTTGCCAAAGTCTTTTTCACCACCGCGAGCTAAGCTATAAGCTTCATCAATGAAAAGAATGCCGCCAAGCGCCTTTTTTACCAGATCCCGTGTTTTTAACGCCGTATGTCCAATGTATTCTCCAACTAAATCCGCTCGTTCCACCTCTACCAAATGTCCTTTGCTCAATACACCCATGGATTGAAAAAGCTTCGCTAAAATTCGTGCAACTGAGGTTTTACCTGTGCCGGGATTCCCCTTAAACAACATGTGATATACCTGCGGAACAGCGTTTAAGCCTGCTTCTGTACGATATTGCGTAATTTGGATTAATGCATATATTTCATACACCAAATCCTTCACATGGCTCATCCCAATCATCTGATCCAGTTCTTTGGCTACTCCGGCAAAAGGATCTCGATTCGCTGTTTTTTTATCCCGCTGCAAGTCTTGTTCTCCACGTTCTAGCGAGCTTATATTAGCTTGTTTACCTGCACTTGCTTCCGAATTACGAAGCACAATATTAATTTGACGCGGATTGCGTGCCGCTTGGGTACTGTGATTTGCCATAACGCGTTCACTCATGCCCTTATCCACCTCTTCACTTCAGCTATCTCATAGTATACGCAAGAGCCTAGAAAGAGGTGCTTTATCGCCTGCTCGATGCAGATTAAGCTTTAGTCTATGCAATGCGAAATGAAAATGCAAGCTATGACGAGCTATATTGAGTTGTGGCATGCCACCAATATAGATTGATTATAGCTTATTTTTAGATTAAAATACGGTAGATTTTTCATAAAACTAAATTTTATTGCATATTTATTCATTTAATATTATATTTATTCATTAAGGAACTGTAAGTAAAAAAGGAATCGGCACACAACTATTTCAAGCTCTTACGCGTTGGTGCCATGAGCAAGGAGCAGAAAATCTTTATCTTCAGGTGTTACGCGATAATGAAGCTGCATTAAGCTTGTATACCAGACTAGGCTTCACCCATACATATGATTACCATTACCGCATCCGTTCGTGAAAAAACCATGCCGCCTAATTGCAGGCGGCATGGTTTTTAAGAGGCTTCATTATTTTTCCGTAATTTGCACAGATTGAATCATAACTTTTTCCGTAGGCGCCGACATTTCACCAGAACCACTTGCTTGTACAGGTGTGGCCGCAATTTTTTGAACGATGTCCATTCCGGAAACCACTTTGGCAAAGGTCGTATAATTCGGTGGCAAATTAGCTGAGTCATCCACTGTACAAATGAAAAATTGGCTTCCGTTCGTATTTGGGCCTGCATTCGCCATTGCCACAACACCCTGCTCATATTTATGAAGATTACTTAACTCATCTTCAAATTGATAGCCAGGACCGCCTGAACCAGTACCTGTCGGATCGCCTGTTTGCACCATAAATTTTTGGATGATGCGATGAAAAATGATGCCGTTGTAAAAGTTTTGTTTGGCTAAGAATATAAAGCTATTGACTGTTTTTGGTGCATCCTTAGCAAATAACTCTAAAGTAAAATTCCCTTTGTTCGTTTGAATTTCCGCACAGTACGTTTTATTCGTATCGATGGTCATTGCAGGGGGACTAGTCCAGCTTTTTGGCGCAGCAGGTTGTGCTGTAGTGTTGTTACTGCTGCTCGCTGGTTGGTTTGAAACACAGGGTGACGCAGTGGCAGTTGGACTCGGACTCGGAGTGGAAATGGGTGCATTCGTAGCATCCGCATTGGATGCTGTTTTTTTACCGCAAGCAGTCAATAGAACTGCCGAAAGGCTAATTAATAAAGCAATGACTATCAGAGAACGAAGTTTTTTCATAATCAATTAAACCCACCTTTTATCTTTATATTCATGGCCAATCGTTGGTATTATAGCATCATTCATTCATAGCATCAACTAATCGCACATCCAAGAGATTTATTGCGGATTTATCGTTGGAGTTGGCGTTGGAGAAGCCAGATTTGTTGGTGTTGGAGATGCCGAATCTGATGGTGTTGGAGATATCGTACTTGAAGGCGATGGGCTCACATTCGTTCCGCTATCCGTTGGCGTTGGACTAATCCCAGGGCTCTCTGACGGACTTATCCCTGTTAGCGGTACTGCCAGATCTGCCACATTCGATTTATCCGATTCCGTATTAAAATCCGTATTGTAGGCGATAACATAATACTGATACGTTTCACCAAAAGTCAATGTAATGTCGTAAAGATCAACTACACTTTTCACTTCCATTAACATCGTAAAATCTTTGTCTTTCGCTGTTTTGCGGAAAACGCGATAAGCTACCGATGGATCGTCTACAGCCGTCCAATTTAATTTGGCCTTATGATTGTCCGTCGGATCTAAAACTACAGACAGATCTGAAATTCCTTTTGGCGGGGCTTTAAGATCAGGAACTCCGTCTGGTTTTGTAAAATTAGTCACGGGAACTTTTGCCAGTGCTTTAGACATGACTTCTTTGAAAAGCGCTGCGGTGCTGCCGCTTTTAATGGTGACATAGTGTGTCTTGTCCGGTTTATCAAAGCCCATCCAAATCGCTGCTGTCCATTCCGGTGTATAGCCAACAAACCAAAGATCGCGAGTTTTGCTTTCTAATCCTTTGATTGTGAGCTGAGTGGAGCCCGTTTTACCGGCAACCGGTCGATTCATTTTGGCGCTGGCACCTGTACCACCAGGTTCAATTACCCCTTTGAGCAATTCAGTTGTATAATAAGCTGTTTTCAGACTCATCACTTGCTTTGCTTTTTCGGCTTTATAGGAAGTGACCTCTTTATTATCGTTGGTAATTTTTAAGATAGCATGTGCTTTATTCATCGCTCCGTTATTGGCGAAGGCAGAATAAGCTTGCGCCATTTGCAGCGGAGTTGCACCTTGAGTCATACCACCCAGAGCGATAGCAAGATTAGTATCCTGCGGATCAAATTCAATGCCAAGTCCTTTGGCGAACTGCATCCCGGTTTTTAATTTAATTTGATCAAGCAGCCATACAGCCGGTAGATTAATGGATTCCTTTACCGCATCAAACATCGATACTTGTCCAGGATAATTGTTGTCATAATTATGCGGTTTATAACCGTTAAAGTTCATCTCTTTATCCTCTAGCATAGAATAAGGATTCCATTGACCCGTTTCAATCGCTGGCGCATAAACAACGATAGGTTTAAAGGAAGATCCCGGCTGCTGCTTCACAGTGACTCGGTTCAATCCCTTATCCACATAATCTCTACCACCTACCATCGCTACAATCCCGCCATTTTTTTGATTAACAATGACCATAGCGCCTTGCATTTTTTGCTGCGCGTCGCTTTTTTGAAAAAATTGATCGTTCTCAAAGGTTTGTTCCATGATTTGCTGCGCATTCGTATCCATCGTTGTATATATTTTGAATCCACCTAGACGAAGCACTTCTTCGTCAATCCCATACAATGCTTTCGCTTCATCCAGCGTGTAATCCACAAAGCTTGAGCTGGCATGATTACTATTTTGCTTGGGAGCAACAAAATTCACATCCATAGCCGCATTTTTTTCAGCTTCTGTAATATAGCCTTGATCGAGCATTAATTTAAGCACGACCTGGCGGCGTTCCTTGGATTTATCTGGAAACGAAATAGGTGAATAGTTGGTCGGAGACTTAGGAATCCCCGCTAAAGTAGCCATCTGCCATACTTCTAAATCCTTCAGATCCTTGCCAAAATATCGCTTGGCCGCATCCTTAATCCCCCAAGCCCCGCTGCCAAAATTAATTCGATTTAAATACATCGTAATAATTTCATTTTTAGAAAATTTACCTTCTAAGGCCATAGCTAAAGAAAGCTCTGTTGCTTTACGAAACAATGTTTTTTTCGGATGTTCAAATAAAATATTTTTAGCTAACTGTTGTGTAATCGTACTGCCGCCTTCTGAGGTCGATCGATTAATGATGTCTTTTACCGCAGCCCTTCCGACTGATTTGAAATCAATTCCGGAATGCTCGTTAAAGCGGCGATCTTCCGTAGCAATAAAAGCATTTAACAGCTTTTGCGGGATGTCCTGATACCCTACGGATTGTCCTTTTTGTTGGCCTATGGTTTCAATCACTTGATTGTTGCTATCGTAAATGATGGTGGGGTCCTTCGTTACTAATTGCGTTGGATCAATACCATTTAAAAGATTTTGACCGTTATAAATGATCAATATATAACCTACAGAAGCGCAAATCACGGCAAACCCAACCGTAAATAACATCCAAAGTATGGTTTTACGGAGCGTCCATTTGGATTTCCTTTTTGGCTTTGGCACTGTCTTAGAAGCGTTAGCCATCTCTTATTTCATCCCCTGTTCGTCGAACGAATATAAAAGAACAACCCTCAGCAAATTCGGGTTGCTCTGCACAAGTCATATAATTTATACGATTCTAAACATAAAATGTTTCAAAAAAAGACTATTCAGCCGTTGTTTCTTGTATAAAGGATACGGATCTTAGCGGTGTAAACGTTGAAATTGCATGCTTATAAACCATCTGCTGTCTACCTTCACTATCGATAATAATCGTGAAATTGTCAAACGCTTTAATCACTCCACGAATCTGAAAACCATTCGTTAAATAAACAGTCACAGGAATACTTTCTTTGCGCAGCTGATTGAGAAAGTTGTCTTGAATATTGATCGATTTGTTCATGAAAGAACCCCCTAGATTTGGTTGAAAGCTAAATAAAACGGTTGTTCTGAATTATATTCCTGAGCTTACTTAAACTTTCCTGCTATTATATCATTAATCGTTTGTAAATGCGTAGAAAAGTTTGTGAAATCCGTTACATCGACCCAATGGATGTCAGTCATATGCCGAAACCAAGACATTTGACGCTTAGCGTAATGACGAGTATCCCGTTTTAAAAGCGTAACGGCTTCATCCAATCCATACTCGCCTTGCAAATAACGGATTATTTCTTTATATCCGAGTCCTTGCATCGAAATAAGTTCGCGTGTATAGCCTTTTTTCAGCAGATCATTTACTTCTTCAACAAGACCTTGTTCGATCATTTGATCAATTCTCTGTTCAATTCGTTTATATAGTAAAGCCCTATCCATTGTCAACCCTATCATGCACAAATCAAAAGGTGATTGTTTTTTTTGACCAGATAATTGATCGGATAATGTTTTCCCTGTGATTTGTAAAATTTCTAAAGCACGAATGACTCTTCGTGTATTATTCGGATGAAGTCGCGCCGCAGACTCAGGATCAACTTGCTCCAATTTCTGATGAAGCGCAGCTTCTCCAAAACGCTGCAGGTATTGCGTTTGTTCCTCACGAAACGCTTCATCTGAAGACGCTTCACTAAATTGAAAATCATAGCAAAGGGATTCAATATATAATCCAGTTCCACCGACAATGAAAGGTAAACGGTGATTGGCATGTATTTCAAGGATCAGCTGTCCTGCCAATTTCTGAAATAAAGCTGCAGAAAAAGCTTCATCCGGTTCGAATATATCGATTAAATGATGCGGAATTCCCTGCTGTTCTTCAGGCAGAATTTTGGCAGTACCAATATTCATACCCCGATAAATTTGCATTGAATCACCTGAAATGATCTCACATCCAAAGATTCGTGCAATTTCGAGGCTAAGTTTCGTTTTCCCGATAGCTGTGGGGCCGACCAGCACTAATAGTTTGGGTTTAAAAGGACTTTGACTCACAATTCAATCACTCCATAAGCAATGTTAGTCTGCGAACGATAAGCGGATTTAAAACCTAAACGGGTAAATTCGTCACTGTCTTTGTGTTCTTTTAGAATAATTTTTTTACGAGCAACTCTTTTTGCTTCTGTGATGGTTGCCATTTGAATGGCTTTTCCGTTGGCTATTTCACGTAATGGCGAAATCGCGCTTGATTCGGCAATAGGGTTACGAAACATCGGATCGAAATAAACCACATCGACGCTTTGATCTAACATGCCTTGCAAATAAGTATAATGCTCTGCATGAACGACTTCAATTCTACGCATGGCCTCGTTTATTGCAGGAATAGGTGATTCGTAAGAACAAAGCCCTTCTTGTAATAGCGTAACAAGCATCGCTTCACTTTCTAAGGCTGTAACTTTTCCTGTCTCGCCGACGGCATAAGAAAATACAATGGAATCGGAAGCTAGGCCTGCTGTGCAATCTAAAACTGAATTTCCTTCTGCGATACCTGAAATTGAAACCAACGGATCCACTTCACCTTGGAGTAATCTTTTGATGCGAATGGCTGCTGTACTTGGATGGAAAAATAACGGCAAGTCATCGTCTGCTCTGTAGTATCGCATTTCTTTTTCGGTCAATAACATAATTTCGCTTTCCGTATAACGTTTCCTTAAATTCGACAGCGAAAATTGTCTGCGCTGCACCCATCTTCCACCTAATATGTCTGCTATTTGCCGCGATTTAGCCAATAATTGCTCTGTTGGTTTATAAGACGTAGTTACTAGCATTACATCACTCGTTTAAACATTTTTTCAAGCTCATAGCTGGAAAAGCTGACAACAATAGGTCGTCCGTGCGGACAGGTATAGGGAATTTTGCAATCGGCTAATCGTTGCAATAAGGCTTCCATTTCTGCAGTCGTTAAGCTTTGATTCGCCTTAATAGACGCTTTACAGGAGCATAAAATAGCCGATTTTTCACGTAATTTCAACAAATCAATCGATTTTTTCTCAGCCAAAATCCATTCTGCCATTTCTTCAATAATGCGTTGTTCTTCTCCATTGGGAAACCAGTGAGGATAAGCCCGAACGATAAAAGAACGCCCCCCAAAATGCTCGATAATGACACCTGCTTGGACAAACAATTCAAGCTTATTCTTCAATAACTCTGCATCCGATGGTGTAAACTCTAAAGTGATCGGCACTAGCAATTGTTGACTTGCTTCAATGGGGCGGCCAAATTGCTCATAGTAATATTCATAATGAATCCGCTCATGAGCCGCATGCTGATCAATTAAATAAAGACCTGACTCATTTTGTGCCACGATATAGGTGCCGTGTAATTGACCGATTGGAGCTAATTGCGGAAACTTCGGCAGTTGGTTTTGTTGAACATCCCCATGAACGGGTTGAATGAGCTGACGGAGCATTTCTTCAGAGACTGGCTTTCGTTCAAATGACGGACTCAGAGATGGTTGCGCTGCACTAGGCTGTTGCGCTGTACTGAAATGCTGCGAGTTTGCAGGCCGATAAAGCTCCATTTGCTCTTGTACGAATGCAGGTTTCTCCGTTTTGCGAATTCCCCCTTGGGGAATCAAGCTTACTTGGCCTAAACCGCCTTCAATCGCTTTCGTCACATTTGCAAGCAATTCAACTTCTTTACTGAATCTTACCTCCAATTTGGATGGGTGCACATTGACATCCAACAAAGAAGGATCCATTTGAATATGCAATACAGCTACGGGATAGCGATTAATCGGCAAATAGGTATGGTATGCGTGCATGATAGTTTGCGCTAAGGAGAAATTACGAATATAGCGACCATTGATGATCGTCGATATCCCCGAACGATTGGCTCGCGTCCACTCTGGCTTTGAGATATAGCCGCTTATCCGATAGTCAAGACTTTCTACATGTGCAGGAATAAGCTGTTTTGCAGCTGATGAGCCATAAATGGCGGCAATCACTTGCAATAAATCACCATTACCTAATGTTTGTAACAATAAATGGTCATTATGTTTTAATGTAAAAGCAATATGCGGATGTGCCATGGCCAGACGATAAATATAATCGGAAATGTTACCTAATTCTGTTTGAATCGTTTTCATATATTTTAATCGAGCCGGTGTATTGTAGAATAGCTCACGTACTTGGAAATCAGTTCCTTGACTAGCTGCAGCTTCAGTGAAAGAACGGACTGAGCCGCCTTCAATCACCAGTTTTGTGCCCAATCCATTCGATTGAGTTGAAGTTACACATTCCACCTTCGACACAGCGGCAATACTAGGCAATGCCTCTCCCCGAAAGCCAAGTGTACGAATTTGAAACAGTTCTTTGCTTGAGCTGATCTTACTCGTTGCGTGTCGAAAAAAGGCAAGCTCGCAATCCTCTTGCTCAATTCCTGAGCCATTATCAACAACACGAATAAGCTGTAGACCGCCCTCTTCAATGGTCACATCTATCGTTGTGCTGCCTGCATCCACGCTGTTTTCAACAAGTTCCTTGACAACAGAGGACGGTCGTTCAACTACTTCACCGGCAGCAATTTGGTTTGCAATATGATCATCTAAAATATGAATTTTTGCCATCGTAGTTAATTCCCCTTAACATGAAGTGTTAATTGGTCACTTTCCATTTTCCATTCCAATTGCGGAAATTTGCTGCTAAAGCTGTCCAGATCAAGAAAAGTGGTCCCTTTTATCAGTATTGCTCCTTCAGGGGAAACAGGAAATTCAGCGCTTTTGGAGCCCGCTGTAACCGCAACAGTTTGGGTATCGCTGTTCCACTCTACTTTTCCATCAATCATAGCGGTAAGAACACGGCTTGGAACGTAACTTTTATGATTAATAGTTTGAACGGAGAAGCTATCTTCGGTAAATAGCTGCTGATTAATGGTTAAATCATTGTGATCGCGAGTAAGCGATATATCCTTCATTCCAGCAGCATGAAATGCAGTAATTAACTGCGGCACATCGCCTTTCACCTCAATATCCGGTGTTATGCCGACTTTATTCACTTTGTGTTTATTTGGCGTTAAGTATTCCTCGATTGTCACTTTTAAAACTCCGCCGTTGCTTAGCGGCATAATAGATTGCACGCTGCCTTTGCCAAAGCTCTTGGTTCCGATTACTGTTGCCAGCTTATAATCCTGCAATGCACCAGTCAGTACTTCTGACGCGCTTGCGCTATTCTCGTTGACCAGTACAAACACTGGAAATGAGACGGAATCCCCGCCATGAAGCGTAATCGGATCATCTACATGATTGCGGTCACTTGTATGAATCATAACCCCATCTTTAATAAAAAGCTTGGCAATATTCGCAGCGGTATCCAATAATCCGCCGCCATTATCACGCAAATCAATAATCAAAGAGTGTATATTCGTTTGCTTTAATTCTTTTAATTTCGCAGCAAACAATTCATCGCCGTCACTGGAAAAACTGGACAAACGAATATAGCCTGTACCATCATCAAAACGTTTTCCTTGGACAACAGGCAAGCTTATTTTTTTTCTTACCATCGTAAGGTTAATCATTTGATTATTTCTCGTTATGGTCAGAGAAACAGGTGTATTTTCCGCTCCCAATACTTGATTAATCAGATCTTCAGCCTTAACGCCTTTCATCGACTTGCCTTCGACTGCTGTAATATAGTCGCCTACTTGTATCCCCGCAGTTATTGCAGGAGAGCCCTTAAAAACCTCCGTTATAAAAACACCTTGGTCATCGACACTTAACCGTACGCCAATACCAACATAATTCTGCTGCAGCAAATTTTGAAAATCAATCCATTCCTTTGCTGTCATATATTTCGTATAAGGATCATCTAAACCATCAATCATCCCTTTAATCGCGTTCTCGCTTAATTTTTGCGGATCAACACCGCTAACATGATTTTGTTGAATAATCTTAAAGATTTCATCTACCAACGCACTTGAGTTTGGTTTGTCCTCCGCTGCCGCGATTGATGTCATTGCATTGCTCAGAAGAACGAGAATAGCTGTTAACACGAGTTTTTTTCGTATATTAAACATTTTGCGATTCATCCCCTCTATTTATCGTGTAGTTTTTGTTTCATTTCATATACAAAATTAATCGCTTGCAGGGGTGTCATATTGATTAGATCGACTTCACGAATTTGCTCAACCATTTGTTCTATCTTGGCATCTGATTTCTTCTTAGCTTTATCCTGAGGCTTGTCCGCCTCAGCAAAAAGGCTGAGCTGCACGATCCCTGGATTTACAATAGGAGTGGGCAGATTCTGTGGTGGAAGCGATGTACGAGCGGAAAAATCGTTCAAAAGCAGATATGAACGCTCAATTATCGACTCAGGCAGGCCTGCGATGCGGGCGCAATAAATCCCATAGCTTGTGTCCGCCGCTCCAGGAATCAGTTTGCGCAAAAAAGTGACTTGCTGATCGCTTTCTTTTACAGACATACAATAATTGCGCAATTGCGACAGGGTATCTTCCAAATGAGCCAATTCGTGAAAATGCGTCGATACTAAAGTTTTACAGCCGATTTCATTATGCATGAATTCGATAACAGCTTGAGCGATCGCCATCCCCTCGCCTGTAGACGTGCCTCTTCCCAATTCATCGATAATGACTAGACTTTGCTTAGTAGCTTTCTCTGTCATCACTTGAATGTCCATCATTTCAACCATAAACGTACTCTGGCCTGCAATCAAATCATCCGCTGCACCAATCCGAGTGAATATACGATCGATTAAGGAAACATTTGCATGACTGGCGGGAACAAAACAACCGATTTGAGCCATGATTGCAATGATCGCTACTTGACGCATATACGTGCTTTTTCCCGCCATATTAGGTCCTGTAATAAGTAAGACAAACCCTTCCTCTTCGCCTAATTTTGTATCGTTCGCGACAAATGCTCCTGACTTGGTTACCGTTTCTACAACGGGATGTCTCCCATCTTTAACATTAAAACCATAGCCGTCTGTCAAAAAAGGACGTCGGTAACGATTGGCCGCACTGACGGTTGCCAGCGATTGGTAAACATCGACTTCGGCGATAATTTCGGCTAAACGCTGCAATCGGGAAATTTGCGCAGCAATCCTTTCGCGAAGCTGTGCAAACAGTTCATATTCAATATCAACCATTTTCTCCTGTGCTTCAAGAATTAGCGCTTCTTTTTCTTTTAATTCTGGTGTCACAAAGCGTTCTGCATTCGCCAGTGTTTGTTTACGCTCATAGATGCCTTCAGCTAGCTGTGCTAAATGGGATTTAGTAATTTCTATGTAATAGCCAAAAATACGATTATAACCAATTTTTAACGATTTAATTCCTGTTTTTTCTCGTTCTTGTCGTTCTAACTCCGCGATCCATTGCTTACCATTGCGATCTGCTTCTTTTAATTGATCCAGATGAGCATGGTAACCGTCACGAATCATGCCGCCATCCCGCACTGAAACGGGGGGCTCATCCACAATCGCAGCCGCTATCCAAGCATGCACATCTTCGCAAATATCCATACGTTCGGCCAATGCTTGCAATGTGAGCGAATCCGTTTGCATACAAATTTCACGAAGCGCGGGAATTTCCGCCAACGATTGTTTAAGCGCTAATAAATCACGTCCATTCGCACTGCCGTAGGATACACGGGCTGTTAGCCTTTCCAAATCATAAATTTGCTTTAAGTGATTGCGTAAGTCGTCGCGAGTTATCAATTGACGATAAAGGCAATCGACTGCTTCTAACCGTTGTTCAATTTGACCGAGATTCATAAGCGGCTTTTCTATCCAACGGCGCAGCTTTCTGCCTCCCATGGAAGTCACACTCTCATCGAGCAACCAGAGCAGGGAGCCTTTTTTCGATCTTTCACGAACCGTCTCCACTAACTCTAAATTACGCCGAGTAAAGGGGTCCATCATCATATATTGATTCGATTCGTACATTTGGATGTAGGTGATGTGAGCCAATGTTCTTTTTTGCGTCGTGCTTAAATAGTTCATTAATAATGCAACTGCGTGCAAGCTTGCTTGCGCCAGCGGCAGTAATAGTCCATCAGCAAAATGTTGGCGCATGACACTGTCGTCTTCGTTTTGCCATTCCGTGAAAACAACAGGTTTAGCAGTCAGCAGCAAATTCGTTTGCACCTGCCGCAGCAATTCACCTTGTCCAATCATCTCAGCAGGTGAGAATGCAGTGAATTCATCCAACAACAGCTCCAGCGATTGTTCTACACAAGTGACATTAAGCTCGCCTGTCGATAAATCACATACGGCAAAACCATATTTCCCTTCAAAGGCTGCTACGCAGGCAATATAATTGTTTACTGTTTCGCTAAGCATTTTCCCTTCCATCAGAGTGCCCGGTGTTACAATCCGTACAATCTCGCGACGTACAACCCCTTTAGCTTCAGCAGGATCCTCCACTTGCTCGCAAATCGCGACTTTAAAGCCTTTTTCAATCAATCGAGCAATATAATTTTCTGCTGCATGATGAGGAATGCCACACATCGGGATTCGTTCCTCAACTCCGCCTTCTCTACCTGTTAAAGTAATCTCCAATTCGCGGGAAGCGGCAATCGCATCTTCAAAAAACATTTCATAAAAATCGCCTAGTCGAAAAAATAAGAATGCGTCTGGCACTTCTGCTTTAACCGTTAAATATTGTTCAATCATCGGTGTATATTTAATCATTTCAAATCCTCCATCATGACAGTTCAGTCCATTTCACACCTAAACATTATACCATGAAATATCATAATATAGCTTCTTTCCGCCTAAAGGGCATGATTTCCCAAGACTTGCGAAAATCTTCTTGTTCCTGCCATGTCTCCATCCTTAACATCATATCACGCAAGGGTTTCAATTCTTTATGATACAGCGCAAACGTTGAAGTGGACTCGATATCATCCCAAAGCTTATAGATAATAGGCAATATGGAAAGCTTATCGCCTTTGTAGTAAGCCCGTTGAGTTTCTATATCATGCAGGGGTTGTCTCTGTAAAATTTTATAATGGTTGGCGATTAAGCTGGCAAGCGAAAGCACACCTAACGCAATCGATGGTGAAATAAGCCAGCTAGGCAGCGAACGATATTCAAAGCCGCCATGCGCTTTACGGCGAAAATCGCCTAAAAATCCATACCGCGGTCTGCGTTTACTTGAGTTTTCTTCTTCAAGCAAAACCAATGGCAGCGCCAAATAATTATCAAGTACGCGCAATAAACGATTACTTAAGCCAATTCCGCTGAAGTGGATGTGACCGCCAAGCGGCAGCCCTTGGACAGGCATTCCCCCTGAAATCCATTCCAGCTGTGGATCATGGATCATTTGTGCTGCTTCATGCATCGTTCTACGTAAAAAGTGAACTAAAGTCCGCGGGTTAGAGCTTGGCTGCGGTCGAAGCTCGACAAGCGGCAAAATAACTCGATGCCCTGATAATACAACTGCATCACAGCCTACAGCACCTTCTCTACCCATATATTTAGCAGCTAGTACAATTTTTCCATTCGGTTTACGCAAAATGAATTCCGGGTCCGCTCCTAAAACGATAGGAAACGGTAATGGATGTGTGATTTCTTCGGTAAATTTGTGAATTGCGTCAGCGAAAAGCAGAGCCAATCGCGGGTTTAAATGCGGCGTCGGCATCACATCGATAATTGTTGTCCGACCCTTCACACTGATTCCAATATGGACGAGCGCGAAATCTAAGCCAAGGGCATAAACTGCTTTCGTTGCTTCGCGGATGGCTCTGCGAACATAAAAGTTCACTCTTTTTGTGAGATCCATTTCAATAAATTGATCGGCATTCGTTTCATAAAACGGTAAAGCAGACCACAGCTTGCTGCTGCGTTTTTTCGCAAATACCGTTAAGGCAGAAAGATGAAATATTGGAATTTGATATTCCAGATGGTATAAATCAATGGGTGGCTGCTCCACTTTTAACCCATGCAGCTGCAAGAGCTTTCGCATCGTTTTTTTATGGCTGGCACGCGTTACTTCCTTAAGCGGATTAAGGATTTGCTGTGAAACGATCTGAGTATCACCTTCTATGACTCCTCCCCAAGATATAATGGTTAGGTCATCTGTTAGTTTAGGTAAATGAATACCATGATCAATATACAATAAATTCACTAGGTCATCTATATTTGTTTGCCGCGAATGTAAAAAGAAAACTTTCATGCGCCCCACACCTCCGTTTAAAACAAAAAAGAGGGCAAATGCCCCCATCAAATCAATGTATGCCTGCATATACTGTTCCTATATAGTTGGCGTTAATGCCACTTATAAATCTGTTTTAGTTAAAATCATCTTCCAATATATCAGGGTCTAATTCATCATAATCGTTATCCACGCTGCCATCAAAGTCGAAATTTTTATCGGCAAAATCGTCGCATCCACCATTACAAACTACGATGCATACTTTCGTTTCCGCAATCATTTCTACTTCAAATTCTCGTTCCACACGAATAATCACACTTTCGCCTTGCGATGAAACGCTGGCTTCTACACAATTCGGCTCCTGCGTCGCTTCGGCTGAAACTTCCGCGGTAGCTTCCTTATGTTTTTTATCTAAGTAGGTTAACGGAACAACATCAACATAAGAAATGGTTTCTTTCGCGACATCTGTTTTCGTATTTTTGTCGTAAGAATACCAAATGTTAATATCGTAAGTACCTAATACTTCAACCCCATCGCTGGATTTTGCCGTTTCATACTGGTTGTTAATAATCCATGCGCCCAGGATGCTGGTTGGAGCATGCGACGGAGTTACGGTATGGCTCACCTGACTAAACTTTCGACCTTTGCCGCAGACCGCTTTCGTAATGATCTCTCGACATTGCAGGTCTTTATCTTTAATTGACATCCTTTTTACCTCCTCCATACAATCATTCTTTTAAATTGTATGCAGGACATTCGTCTAGGGTGACAACTATTTTTAAGATTGCAACTGTTTTCGTTTCTTACTGCTCTTTGCAATAAATAAATAGTTTTTTAGTTCCAAATTAAGCTGCAGAAGCGCAGAACGGACCTCAAATTCATCTCGCGTCAAGGGTAATCGATCCTCTTTAAATTTGTTCTCCAGTTCCAGTAGATTCTTCTCTACGTTGCCCGTATAATAATCCTCTTTTAAATCTCCGCTTAATTCGTCAAAAAGCAGCGCAATGCTCTGTGCATGAGGTACAGATTGATATACTTGCGCCACAAGATCCAGCATACGCTGAACGGACTCATACTGCTGACTTCTCATTTCAAAATATTTTTCCCAATAGCCATCGCCTTGTTTAAATGTGTTTTCCGCGCTTTTTTCGGCCAAGCTATAGCCTTTTTCGATTTCAGCAGGCACACTCAATAGTTCTTTTCCGTCCCAAATGTGGTTTTCGTGATCCTTAAGATGCTGAGAAATTTCTTTGAAAATAGTGGAAAGCATTGCTTCTACGCGTATTTTGGCTTGCTCTAGCTTTGGATTGGTATTGGGCATATACAGAAGATTAATCAGGGTTGCTGTGCCCAGTCCCACTAAAAGCAAATAAATCTCATTGATCACGCTATCCGATCCCGTCATGTGCATGGAGAAAAGCCGGATCATCACGACCGAACTGGTAATTATCCCGTCTTGCAGTTTTAATTTTACGAGTAACGTATAAACAAGCATGACATAAATCGCAATGACCCAAACGTGATAGCCTAGAATATAAAAAATCAACGAAGCCAATAATAATCCAAGCAGTGAAGCAATAATTCGTACAGATGAGTTTTTAAGTCCCCTTTTTTTCGTCACGTCTATTCCAAGAACGGCAAGCAAGCCTGCGGAATAAGGGGAATTCAAATTAAAAAATAGGGCTAAATAAATGGCGATTACTACGGCAGCTGCTGTTTTAATGACGCGAATCCCCACAATAGTGCCCCCTTATATTTGATTTAAACCAAGCGGTAAATATCCTTGTATTTCTCTTCTAAATAAGCGACCAAATAAGCTGGATTCAGCTCTTCCCCTGTTACTTTCATAATAATTTCCGCAGGCGTAAGCGCTTTGCCATATTGATATACTTGTTCTACCAACCATGCTTTAATCGGGAGCAAGTCCCCCTGTTCAATATTCGCACTAAATTCTGGCATACGGTTAATTAAAGTATTACGCATTTGCGCCGCGTACATATTACCTAACGCATAAGAAGGGAAATATCCAAAAGCTCCGCTCGACCAATGCACATCCTGCAAAACGCCTTCCCCATCATTGGCAGGCTCAACTCCAAGGTACTCTTTATATTTCTCATTCCAAAATCGCGGTAAATCCGCAGCGGTAATCGTTTCATTAAACAAAGCTTTTTCAATTTCATAGCGGATCATAATATGCAAATTGTAGGTTAATTCGTCTGCTTCAATGCGGATTAACGATTGTTTAACGACATTAATTGCTTTGTAGAAAGCTTCAATTGGCACATCGTCAAATTGACCTGGAAATGTTTGTTGTAAGACCGCATAATATTGCTTCCAAAACGGACGACTGCGACCAATCATATTCTCCCAAAAGCGAGATTGCGACTCATGTATACCCATTGAAGTACCTGTGCATAAATTAGTCCCGCTCAAATCTGCTGAAATATTTTGTTCGTACAAGGCATGACCGCCCTCATGAATGGTCCCAAACAATGCGCTTACCACATCATCTTCCAAGTAGCGAGTGGTGATTCGCACATCACCCAAATTTAAGCCAGTGGCAAAAGGATGTACCGTTTCATCCAAGCGTCCGGCATCAAAATCATAACCCATCTGCCGTAAGATCAGTAAACTGAAGCTGCGTTGTTTATCTTTTGCAAACATTTGATGGAGGAAAGAAGTATCCGGTTGATCATTTGAGGCTTGAATTTGGGCAACTAGAGGCACTAACTTTTTGCGCAAAGCCGCAAATACCTCATCTAATATAGCGACTGTCATTCCCGGCTCATACATATCCAGTAAGGTATCATATTTATTGTCTTTATAGCCCCATAGTTCAACAAATTCCAAATTAGCGGCAATTATTTTTTCCAAGTAAGGCTGAAACATCGCATAGTCTGACTTGTCTTTGGCTTCTTCCCATACAGACTCTGCTTGTGATGTTAAAACAACATAAGCTTGATACTTTTCCGTCGGAATTTTTCGACTGCGATCAAATTCCTTTTGACATTCCATGACGATTTTACGATCCGTATCATTTAATTCCGCCTCATGCTGTGGTTGCGAAAGGAACTGTAAAAACGCGTTCATTTCCTCAGAAATCGATAATTTGAACATCTCCGTAGAAAGTAAACCCACTACCTCAGATCTTCCTTCAACACCCTTTTTCGGAAGTCCAGTGCGCATGTCCCAATAAATCAAACCCACTGCTTCCTCGTAGCTTTTAATTTTTTTCACCAATTCACGAAATGCGGTTAATTGTTCTTGTACTTGACTCATCTATCCATACCTCCTTGAGCAATTTACTATAAATATTACTTTTTCTAACTTTTATAAGCAACTTTTAATCGGTTTATGTTAAAATAACGGAAAGGGAGAGAGAATCTTATGGAAATTACAGTTACAGAATTAGCACAAAGCGAAATTGAACAGCAGCTTCAAATCCATCAATTACAGCATTTAAAGCTTGTTTATGATAATGAAGGTTGTGGATGCGCCGTCAATGGCGTTCCGCAGCTATGGATGATTGCCCCTGTAGAATCAAGCGATTCTTGGCCTTCGGCGAATGGTTCATCTTTGCAAATTTTCTATGCGCAAAAAGATGCCGTCTTTTTTGAAGAACGAATGACAATCGATTATCAGGCTGCAAAGCGCTCTTTTATTTTAAAAAGCAATAATCAAATCTATAACGCAAACATGAGCTTAATCGCCAAATAAACAAAAAAATGAAGGAGCTAACAAATGTCAAAAATTACCGAAATTCTCGAATATAACCAAGCTTTCGTTGATAATAAAGAATATGAACAGTATCGCAGCAATAAATTTCCTGATAAACGATTGGTTATTCTTACTTGTATGGATGCCCGTTTAGTTGAACTATTGCCTAAAGCTTTAAATTTAAAAAATGGCGATGCTAAAATCATCAAAAATGCAGGCGCCGTTCTTTCTCACCCATTCGGCAGTGTTATGCGCAGTATCCTCGTAGCGATTTATGAATTAAATGCGGATGAGATTCTGGTTATCGGGCATCACGATTGCGGGATGACAGGGCTTAACTCGACCTTATTATTGGATAAAGCAATCGCTCGCGGAGTATCACAGACGGTAATGTCCACATTAGGACATTCCGGCATAGACCTTCACCGCTGGCTTACAGGTTTCAATCATGTTCAAGATGCCGTTGTCAAGAGTGTGGGGATCATAAAGAATCATCCTCTGCTTCCTTCAGATATTTTGGTACATGGTTTAATTATGGATCCGGAAACAGGAAAGCTTGAGGTTGTGGAAACAGAGTAACCAAGGATAAACAGCTTCAACTCTCCGGTCACATTCCCTCATATGCTCTCCACCACTTATTAAACACACTCTTATAAAGAAAAAAACTGCCCAGAAAGTAGAATTTCTACTTTCTGGGCAGTCCATCATTTCAAAAGCTTATTTAAAAACCAAAATTCATTGTACCCAATAATTTCATGCCGCCTTCAAATTTATCATACACTTTCAATTGGCGATTGAAGCTAAGGAAAGTCGTTAGATCCTGAATGTCCGTATTTGAAAGAGTAAGTTTATTTGCACCTGTCGTCCATGCGCCTGCTCCATCCAAAGGAATATCTCCCCATGTTTTGACCACTACATTATTATTGTCCGTTAAAGTAAACACTAAACTTCTATCTTTTGCCGCGCCTGCTGCATCCAAAGCTTTGGTAATCGTATAATTAAAATTAATTGTATAACCTAGTGACCCATTAATGCCTGATGTCATTTTCAAATTATCAATGGAAACATTGTAAGGATACAATTTGAGATTATCTGCAGATGTACTTCCTTGAACGACAGCACCTGATGTTGGATTGAATAAATATTGCTGCGGTGTCGTAAAAATTTGATCATCTATTTTTTGTCCAAATACAAATCGTTGATTATCGGTTGAAAATCCTGTAGGAAGTGTAATCCATAAGGTAGATATAGCTGTTCCTTCCTTACTAAGTACCGTTGTATTGGCCGAATCATCTGTGGTTTTTAAAGGCAGCACAGTTCCATCTGCATTGGTTAAATATCCCGTATAGGGAACGATAATACCACTTCTGGTTTCTTTATTCGTATCCAAAATACGGACTGCCAGCATTTTTTGACTGTTCAAGTCATAAATCCCACTGTCGACAATTTTCCCCGTAGACGTTCTTCCCGGGTCGCTAATCATCCATTCATTGCTCGGATCTGTTTGGCTTACATTTGTGTTAATAGTCAATGGCAGCTCGGTCCATTCATGCGTTTGTGACCAAGTAGATGTTTGCGTATTTAAAGTTCCATCCCCCAAATAAATATAACCGGTTCCGACTAAAGTTGTATAAGGTATTTTAGTGTAAATATATACGGTTGTGGTTTGATTTGGGAATAAATTAGGTGAAGATTGGATGCGAATAACTTTCCCTAGTGCATCGAAATCATCAATCATATAACCGCCATAAAAGCTTGCTTGGGTCGGAAGTGCAATTGCCTTGTTATCCAGATTTTGCAGTTGAATCTCGCTCATAAGAACGTCATCTCCAGTAATTGTGGAGAGTCTATAGGTTGATTTTAACGTAACCCCGATCTTGCCAAGTGATGTGTTTAACGTGTTGCTTACTAAGTTCGTATTTGCAAATGAATCAGAAAGTGCAAAAGTATCATACACCACATTTAAATCAGCTGCAGTAGCTCCCTTTTTCGCAATTTCCAAGCTGTATACATTGCTTGTATCCTTTTTGCCTGTGACGGCTTGCAGCGTAATTTGCAGACTTTGGTGCGGCATAATAGACTGACCTGCTCCATTAACTGTTGTTGTAGGATAAGTTAAATTATCGCCGTCTTTCACATTTAACTGCAATGAAGTGGGTAAAATTATCGCCTTATCACTTTGGTTTGCGACTAACACATCCACATTAATTGCCGGCATTCCATTTGACATTGAATGATAGCTTCGTATTGCTTGAAAAGAGACCATTGCATGATTTAAGAGAGTCGAATCGAATGCTTTCATATCAAAAGCAGCCGTTTCAGCTTGAGGAAAAACAATGACATCAATTGGCGTAAGGATCGCTGATTTATTTTCTGTTATGACAAGCTGAATTTTACCCACATCTGTACCTTTTGGGAAAAGTCCATAATAATGATACGTTGTGCTTTGATTAGGAGACAATGTGCCTGGGTGCGACTCTGAATCTGTAGCTCCAATTGTCAATGTACTATCCGTCACTTGAAAAGTTCCTGTAACATCTGGAATGGTTAGTACGGATAGCCCTTTATTCGTAAAAGTAAAGTCCGCATTCACTTCAATCCCCGTAGATTTAACATTATAACTGACTTTATTCGCAACCATATCCAAAGAATTAACGCCTTTGGTCACATATTGTAATGTATTTCCAATTGCAGAAGCAGCGTAAGAATCCTCTAAAGATAGCTTACCTAATAAAGTGTTTGGGATTTTTATGTCTGTCGTTCTCTTGGAAAATTCCAATGAAAACTTATTCGCAGAATTCAGAGCTTTTACCGTTGTTTGCAAGGTTATAATATTACGTTGGTTGGCTGGTATAGGTTGACCGCCACCTGAAATTATAGTGCTCGAATAATATTGCTTATTCTCATCCCGTAAATTAAATAATAGATTCGCTGGTAAACTAAGCGCTTGCGAGCTTTGATTATCCACGTACATATCGGAATAAATCGACCAAACGCCATTGACAAGCTGTTTATAGCTTCTTACTAATTCAAAGGAAACTGATGATCCGCTTGGAATAGCCGAATTCAAATCCCCCATATTCAATACTACTTTATTTGCATTAGCTACAGAGTTATCCACTGTTGGTGAAATTCCAATACTGCCTAAATCGCGAGTATAGGTTGCCGTACTAAAATCCCATACGAAAATATCCACACTTAACTGCCCGATACTAATATTTTTCGGAACCTGAGCAGCATATTTAAATCCTTGAGCCTGATGGGACAAAACACGAGCGGAAGCTTTTTCATTCAGCTGCGCTGAAAATTTATTGCCGTCTTTATCAAGGACTCTGACTCCATATTGATTTAAATCAATATTTTGATCACTTTGATTCGTCAAATTCAAAGTAAAATTCAATGTTTGACTATCTGTACCTGAACTAAGGGATACATTATCCAAAGTAAAAAATACCGTTGGACTTAAATAAACCCCTTGGTTAGAAGCGTTCGTAATGGAAGGCGTAAATGAACTAGCTATGAGGATGAGTGCTGTAACGATAAATAGGAATCTCTTTATCATCTTCTGTTTTATAAGTTTGCGTATCAATTGTTTCAACCTCCTAAAGTATAAGTTTAATCAAACCGCAATGCATCAATCGGACGTAATTTCGAAGCTTTATTGGCTGGATATAAACCGAATATAACACCTACTAATGCTGAGAATAAAAAGGCGTAAATACTAATGTCCAACGATATTTTTGTCGTTTGTGACGGATAGATATGCGGCCAGAGGATCGAAAATCCAATCCCTAGCAGAAGCCCAATTAATCCACCCATCCCACTGATTACTGTCGCCTCCACTAAAAATTGAGTCAAAATATTTCTTCGCTTGGCACCAATGGATTTTCGTATGCCGATTTCTCTTGTACGCTCACTTACGGTAACCAACATAATATTCATAATCCCGATACCGCCTACTAGCAACGAAATACAGGCTACGGCAACGAGTTGATTCGTCAGTGTGTTCGTTGCAGCTGTTTTAGCGTTTAACAGCTCATCTTGATTCGTCAGCGTAAAACCATTTGCACTTTTGAATTTATAAGTTAAATATTTAGTCATTGTATCTTGCGCTTTATAAATATCATCCTTTGTTGGCGCTTCAATATATGTGGTGCGGATGAAGCCTAGTTTAAATTCCCTTCGAGCCGTTTCCAAGGGAACAATTACCGTGCTGTCCACCGAAGTCCCCGTAATATTCGATCCCTTCGGTTCAAGTACGCCGACTACTGTAAAAACATTACCTTCAATTTTGATATCCTCTCCAACCGGATTAAGCAAACCAAAATAAAATTTAGCAACCTCACTGCCTAATACGACGACATTATTACGAAATTCAAGATCCGGCTGAGAGATAAATCGACCTTTAGCTACTTTTGATTTTGTGATATCCAAATAACGATCATTTGTTCCAATAAGCGAATAGGTTGCCAGCGTCCGATCATACTTAATGTCCGCATTCGGCCTCGTTACAGTTGGAGCAACCGTTTTAAATTCGGGAAATTGCTCGAACTGCATCAACTCGTTATAATCTAATTGCGTACCACGTCCGAATCCGGTTGCATTAACCACCA
>JAQBPR010000145.1 GCA_028287395.1 Bacilli bacterium | reverse complement strand
CAAAATTACGAATTGATGCTACGCTGTATTATAAACTTGGCAGGATTGGTATGACGTGCGCGGATTCGGGACTTTCACACTTGATCATCGTAATGCACGGATGGAACACAACCCCAATACGCACCAGCCGATGCAGGTTCCGGCGACAAAGATAGTTCGATTCCTCGCATCCGAACATATTCGAAAGAGATGCGTTACTATACATCGAACGCATCACCAAATCCCGGGATGGCAAGTTTATCGACTTCTTAAGTGCAAAATACCGTCCGGATTACTTTAACTACGTCATCCAACTCACTAGACAAATGCGTACCTAATTGCGGTCCAGTGGACTGTAGTGTATTTAAGTTCCCCCGGTTGGTCTTATCAGTTCTCTAATGCCCCAAAATTAAAGGCATCGTCCTTCCCATTGGGAATTCTTCAGCTCTCTCCCCCTTATGTGCAGTAAACTCGCTATTATTTTTCTCAACTAGATTAACCTCTAATTCGGATCTCACAATTCAAAGACACTTGCCCAAAATATATGTCATGCGATATATTGCATAATGAAGAGAGGAGGGAATTTACTACGCCTATTCCACACAATTTTTCAACACCAATTAAAACGTCCGCCAAGGAACGAGTGTTGTCACAAATTCAGAGGTGGATTATTGATGGAACACTCCATCCCGGTGAGAAATTGATGGATGCTGATTTGGCAGAAGCTTTAGGTGTCAGTAGAACACCGATAAGGGAATCCTTACAGTTGCTCGAGGTTCAAGGTCTCGTTGAAATGCATCCAGGAAAAGAAACAAGAGTAAAAACGGTCGAGAAAGACGACATCCTGAAAATGTACCCTACACTTGCTGCTCTGCATGCTTTAGCTGCTGAGTTAACATCTTCACTCATTTTGCCTGAACAAATTGAGCATTTAAAGGAGCTCAATGCAAAATTTTCTGAATCCATAGAAAGCGCACAGCCCTACCAAGCCATGGAATTTGATGAACAGTTTCATAATCTTATTGTCGAGGCATCAGAGAATTCGTACCTTGCTTCTTTTAGTTATTCACTCCAGATTCATATTCGTCGATTTAAATATCTGTTCCTAAAGCAGCCTGTGACAGGTACTTACGCTTCTGTCCAAGAACATGCCTTAATAATCGAAGCGATGGAAAGACGTGATCACGACGCCGCCTCCGCTATGATGAAACAAAATTTATTAAGGCCAATGCGTGAGTTATATACATTAATCTAATTCCAAGTGGGAGTCGACGATAGTATGTCAAGTAATCATGATTTGCGGATACGCAGTAAGGTAATTAGCGAGGGAGTAAATCGGGCACCTAACCGCGCAATGCTCAGGGCTGTTGGATTTAGCGACGAGGATTTTAAGAAACCAATGATCGGTGTGGCAAGCACGTGGAGCGAAGTAACCCCCTGCAATATTCACATTGATGAACTAGCAAGAGAAGCTAAACGTGGTGTCCAGATACATGGGGGCGCTCCTTTAATATTTAATACGATTACCGTATCCGACGGCATTTCAATGGGACATGAAGGCATGTTGTTTTCCCTTCCTAGCAGGGAAATTATTGCCGACTCGATTGAAATTGTAGTGAATGCAGAACGCTTCGATGGTTTAGTAGCAATCGGAGGGTGTGATAAAAATACGCCTGCTTGTCTAATGGCGATTGGAAGAATTAATTTGCCGTCTGTCTACGTTTATGGCGGAACCATACAACCGGGAAGGATGGATGGAAAACAGGTAGATATAGTTACTGCTTTCGAAGCTGTGGGACAATACCACGCAGGGAAAATAAACGAACAAGAACTGCACCGAATTGAATGCCACGTTTGCCCAGGAGCCGGTGCATGCGGCGGTATGTACACAGCAAATACGATGGCCGCAGCGGTCGAAGCTATGGGTATGAGCTTGCCAGGGTCATCTTCCACTCCTGCGATCTCCCCTCAAAAAGCAGTGGAATGTGCGGAGGCAGGAAAATTAGTACTGGAGCTTCTTGAAAATAATATATTGCCCCGGGACATTATGACAAAGAAGGCGTTTGAAAATGCAATCACGATAGTGATGGCACTTGGAGGTTCTACCAATGCATTCCTCCATTTGATGGCTATTGCACACTCGGTTCGAGTCGATCTATCAATGGACGACTTTGAGCAGATACGTAAAAAAGTTCCTCATCTTGCCGATTTAAAGCCAAGTGGAAAGTATTCTATGCAGGATCTCAATGATATCGGTGGCGTACCAGGCGTAATGAAACTTCTTCTTGAGCAAGGGCTACTCCATGGTGACTGTTTGACGGTTACAGGAAAAACATTGGCCGAAAACTTGGCTGCCGCCGAGCCTTTAAAAGAAAACCAGGCGATTATCCGCTCCTTT
This sequence comes from Bacilli bacterium, assembly GCA_028287395.1. Lineage (GTDB taxonomy): Bacteria > Bacillota > Bacilli > Paenibacillales > NBRC-103111 > Paenibacillus_AC. Next base: position 2,614 of record JAQBPR010000145.1, on the reverse strand, counting down.
GACGCTCCATTAAAACCCAGCGGACCATTAGTTGTACTTAAAGGAAACCTTGCTCCTGAAGGTGCAGTTGCTAAAATGTCGGGCTTGAAGAACCTTCGCTTTTCCGGTCCGGCTCGTGTCTTTGACAGTGAAGAAGAAACAACACTAGCTATTATGGCTGATGAAATCCGCAAAGGCGATGTAGTGGTCATCCGTTATGCTGGACCAAAAGGCGGACCTGGAATGCCCGAAATGCTCTCCGTTACGGCAATGATCGTTGGAAAAGGGCTCGGAGGCGAAGTGGCACTTATTACGGATGGAAGATTTTCTGGAGGTTCGCATGGTTTCGTGGTCGGACACGTTTCACCTGAAGCGCAAGTAGGCGGACCCATCGCTTTGTTGCAAGACGGAGACCAAATTACCATCGACAGCGAAACGCAAGAAATCAGTTTTGAGGTTTCCCATGAAGAATTGGAGGCCAGAGCAAACAAATGGATTAAACCTCCACTCAAATTTTCATCCGGGGTGCTCGCAAAATATGCACGGCTTGTCTCCTCTGCTTCAAAAGGGGCAGTAACAGATATGGATATTTAAGAACAGAAAAATAAAGGAGCTGGGCTAACACAGAGTGAGTTCCTTTATTATTGTTCGGATAATACCTATCCATCTGCCTCACTGAAGATGAGAGAATCCCGCCTTCAAGAGATTACATGAGTACAACGTTCAGGTGAAGAGAATGTCAAAAATGAAGTCCGTCATGAAACTCATTGGTAGGCTCGCGGATGTGCAAAGGACGCCATTGTTTCTCAACCAAACTGCGTAAATTTTAGCCTCTAATTCGGATTTCAAGATTCAAAAATACTTGTCAAAAATATATGTATACGATATATTGCACAATAAAGAGGAGGGATTTACTACATCTATTCCAAACAATTCCCCAACATCAATTAGATTCGACCAAGGAACGAGCGTTGTCACAAGTTCAGAGATGTGTTATTGATGAAACACTCCATCCCAGTGAGAAATTGATGGATGATAATTTAACAGAATCTTTAGGTGTCAATAGAACACCCATAAGGGAGGCCTCACAATTACTTGAGGTTTAAGGTCTCGTTGAGATGCATTCAGGAAAAGAAACAAGAGTAGAGACAGCGTTCTGAAAATATGATCTACGCTTGCCGTTCTTCTTTAGCGCTGACTTAGTCTTCACTCATTTTGCCTGAACAATTGAACATTTTGAAGGGACTCAATATCCAACTTTCAATGCTAAAGTTTTTATATCATGAAAATGAGCAAAATATTTTTATGAATTTTCTGAAGGGATTGATATACCTGAAAACATTGGAATCAGTCAGCGGTTTTGTTGGGAAGACGTTTGCGTATTGGGTTTTGATTTTTGCTGTTCTTGCATTTTTCCTTCCGCATCCATTTGTCGGGCTTGGCAAGTACACGGTTCAGTTGCTTGGAATCGTTATGTTTGGTATGGGTTTAACTTTGTCTGCGGCTGATTTTAAGGAAGTATTCCGCCGACCACAAGACGTGGCTATTGGAGTTGCCAGTCACTTTATAGTCATGCCCCTGTTAGCCTATCTCATTTGCCTGGTACTGCGTTTGCCACCAGATATTGCAGTCGGTGTTATCTTGGTTGGGAGTTGTCCAAGTGGTACATCATCTAATGTCATGTGTTTGCTAGCGAAAGGTGACGTTTCACTCGCTGTATCCATTGCTTCCGTTTCCACGCTCTTGGCACCAATAGTAACGCCATTGCTAATTCTTTTGTTTGCGAGTAAATGGGTAGCCGTGAATCCCACGTCGTTGTTCTGGCAAATTGTGCAGGTAATCATCATTCCAATTCTGCTTGGATTGATAGTGAAATCCATATTTCGTGGTACTGCTCAGGCAAGCGCAAAAGTACTGCCTTTAGTCTCGGCTATCGCGATTATAGCCATTGTCGCAGGTGTGGTCAGTGGGAGCCATAAACAGATTGCGGCTACTGGATTGCTTATTTTCGCTGCTGTAATTATCCATAACTTGTGTGGGTTTTCGTTGGGCTATTTATTTGCCAAGCTGTTTCGTATGGATCTTCCGAAACGTAAAGCAGTGTCTTTCGAAGTTGGAATGCAAAACTCTGCATTAGGAGTTGCTATTGCCAAGGCACATTTTACACCAATTGCTGCAGTACCGAGTGCTATTTTCAGTGTCTGGCACAACATCTCTGGAGCGGTTCTGGCTAACATATATAGCCGGATGAAAGACAGTAAACAATCCAGCGTTATTGATTCTCAGGCCCCTAAGTCGCTAATCAATTGAATCTTGATGCTAGGGCCGCACGGGATGCCCCTGCGGCCCTTTGCGATATTAGAGATCGATCGTTACGAGAGAGTAGCTCATGTATTCAACCACTTGTTTACGAGATGGTTTAAAGATTTATGAGAGAAAACGATACACCCTTGCTTCATAAGGTTGAAGCTTAATTTCCTGAACTTCACCATCGTTCTTAACCGAATAGTTACTGATGAGAAGTTCAGACGCTCCAACGTGGAAATCGTAAGGCAGCTGAAAAATCGGTGTCCCCGAAAAGAAGTTCAGAATGACAAGCAAATTCTCATTTCCTAATCTACGCACATATGCATAA
>JAQBPR010000128.1 GCA_028287395.1 Bacilli bacterium | reverse complement strand
ATTATTAAAATGAATAAATTGTTTTGCATTTTTATTGTTATAATAATTCTTTTGTTAAGTACTAATATTTATTTTTATGATAAAATTCAAAACTACAAAAAACAAATTACTTATATTGATACTGATTTTAGGGCAGGTTTGGGACGAGTAGCTGGAGCCTTAAAAGATGGGAATGAATTTATTTCATTAGAACACGCATATAAATTAAATGCTTTATCGAAGTATACATCTTTTTCAAGGGGGAAATTTTGGGTAGAATCCTATGCTTCAGAAATAGCGAACTCACTTCAAAATAAATATTCAAATAATAAAAATCCAAAGGATATAGATGAAATTAGTAAATTATTATTAGATTTATCTTCAGATCCTGAAAATCAAGAAAAATCTAATAAATTAATTCTATTATTGAGGTCTGAATAAAAAGTCAATGGGCTGGAAGACCACTGAGACAGGACTATAACATTAATATGGCACCTCTCATTTCTTTATCTTCCGAGAATGCAGCCAATGCTTAAAATCATTTTCCAATAATGGCTTTTGCACAAAAAATCCTTGTGCAATATCACAATTATACGATACAAGTAAATTCCAAATTTCTTCATTTTCTACACCTTCAGCTACAACTTTTAATCCAAGATTATGAGCCAGGAATATAATGGACTGGACAATCATTGAATCAGCACTGTCACTGACCATATCCACTATAAAAGATTTATCAATTTTAATGGTATTCACAGGTAAAGTTTTCAGGTAAGCTAAGGATGAATACCCTGTGCCAAAGTCATCAATCGATAATTTAATTCCCATTTGATGAATGATTAATAAAACTTCTTTTGCGTGCATAGGATCTGCCATGATAAAGCTCTCTGTAATCTCCAAGGTGATTTTTTGCGGTGATACCTCATACTCGTTTAATAAAGCTTGCAGACGTAGGGGCAGTTCAATATCTTGAAGATTTCTTGCAGACAAGTTTACTGCAATTTCAATTTCAATACCTTCCCTCTCCCACTTTTTGCTTTGCTTGATCGCTTCCGTCAGCACCCAAGTGGTTATTGCGTTGATCACACCTATTTGCTCGGCAATTGGAATAAAATCCATAGGAGGCACAGAACCCAGTTTTGGATGATTCCAGCGAAGCAGGGCTTCTACACTTACTACTTCATTGGTTTTTAAATCTGCTTTGGGTTGATAAACAATATATAACTCTTGTTTATCCAGCGCGGCCCGAAGATCTCCCATAAGTGTTAAACGATACGGATCCTTTTCATCCTGTTCCTTACTATAGACTGCAAGCTCGCTTCCGTTCCGTTTAGCGGTATACATAGCAACATCTGCCCGCCGCAGCAATGTTTGAAGTTCTTTGCCGTGTTTTGGAAAGGTTACTAGCCCTAAGCTTGCCCCAATGGATAATGTTACCCCATCTACTGCAATCGGTTGGTCAATTCTGGAGAGGATTGCTTTGGCTCTTGCCATTCCCATCGTTAAATTGCTCCTTGGCATGAGAATAGCAAATTCATCCCCGCCCAACCGGAATATAGTTTCAGCATCTGGTATTAATCCCTTTATTAAAGCTCCTACTTTAATGAGCAGCAAGTCGCCTATTTCATGCCCAAGTGTATCGTTTACTGCCTTAAAATGATCCAAATCCATTAAAATCAACACGAACTCTTCATTTTTATTTTGAACCAATGCGTCAACCATATCATACAGTTTTTTTCGATTAGGCAGTTGTGTTAAATGATCGTGGGATGCCATAAACTGCAGCTTTTCGAATTGGTCCTTACGATCAGAAATATCACGAATCGTGCAAACAAAGATATGATTCCCCTCTAAAAGACTCTCTTTAACTTGTACTTCAGCTGGAAATGATCTGCCGTTTTTCCCGATTGCCGTCACCTCGAATTGCTGTTTTCTTGCGAATCGGGAGGTCTCATTCATAATTAAAGAATCATCGGATAGCAACAAACTAACATTACTTTCAAGAACATCATTCATTGCGTATCCGAACATGTATTTAACTGCCGGATTAACACTAATTATTTTCCGTTCATCATTTAAAATAATAATGGTATCTGCCGAGGTTTCTCCAACTAAACGATGCAATGCTTCCGATTTTTGCAATTCACAGGTGACCCGAAATAGCTCTTGATTAGCCAATTCAAGCGCCTTCGTTTTTTCAAGAAGCAGTTCTGACTGATTCTGAATTTCCTTGGCGTTCAAATACAATTTAATTAATTGATCCACTTTTGCTTTCAAAACATCCGGATCAAACGGCTTAAATAAATAATCTATTGCTCCAACGGAATAACCAGAATATACATGTTCAGGTTCTGTGTTAATTGCCGTTACAAAAATAATAGGCGTATTCCTGCTCCGTTCGCGGGATTTTATAATTTTTGCCGTTTCATATCCGTCTAGTCCAGGCATCTGCACATCGAGCAAGATCAATGCATATTCGTCTTTTAATACATATTTCAATGCTTCTTCACCTGAGAGACATTTCATTAATTTTACGCTTGGCGACTCAAGTAGGGCTTCTAGTGCGACAAGGTTTTCCGGACGGTCATCAACGAGCAAGATATTAATCCTATTATCTTCGTTCATCATTACCACACCCATCTATATTAATTTACACGTTGATATATCTTCTCTTGCGGATTTAAATTAATGTAACGAGGTGCATATTGCGTAAAACGAATGGCCTCTCTGTCACCGAGTGCTAGATATCCATTTAAAGCTAAACTATCAAACAACAATGAATGAACGTGATTTCTTAACCAATGGTTAAAGTATATAAGCACATTTCGGCAAAATATGACATGAAATTCATTAAAAGAACGATCAGTCACTAAATTATGATGTGAAAATAATATATTTCTCATTAAATCTGTACGTAGATATGGAGTCCCATCTTTAAAATGAAAGTATTGGTTAAGCTGTTCACTTCCTCCAGCAGAAATGTAATTATTGGAATAATCCTGCATTTTTTTAATCGAGATGCTGCCTGACTTTGCCTGAAGTATGATGCTTTCATTCATATCAGTAGCATAAATACGACAACGATGATATATCCCCTCCTCATGAAGCAGAATAGCTAGTGAATATACTTCTTCCCCTGTTGAGCATCCGGCTGCCCAAATCCGAATAAAATCTTTTTCCTTCAATTGAGATATGACATGCTCCCTAAAGTATCTAAAAAAGTGCGGATTGCGAAACATTTCAGTTACATTGATTGAAAAATCAGCGATGAGTTGAAAAGCATAGTTGGGATTGTTTTTTATTTTATTAAGAAGCGCACTTAGATTAGTGATTCCTTCGGATATCAATCTTCTTTGTAATCTCCTCATGACAATGACTGCTGAATAATTCTTAAAATTATATCCGGTTATGCTGTAGATTTCCGTCAGGATTAATTCCACATCTTCTTCTAACAGATCTGCTCTAAACATACAACCAAACTTTCAATAGAGAAAACAACTGATCAATATCAACGGGTTTTGTAATATAATCTGATGCGCCGGCTTGAATACATTTATCCTTGTCATCCTTCATTGCTTTGGCGGTGACTGCGATGATTGGAAGGACTTGATATTTAGGATTTTTGCGGATTTGGCGCATCGTCTCGTAGCCATCCATTTCCGGCATCATGATATCCAATAAGACAGCATCAAAATTAGCATGATTCGCCAACATATCTATTGCATCACGGCCATTTTCAGCGTAAAGTACAGTTAAACCATACGATTCAATGACATTTGTCAACGCAAATACATTGCGAATATCATCGTCAACAATGAGGATTAATTTATTCTCAAGACTTCTTATTGGGGTGGATTTATGAATAGCGATTTGGTTTTCTTGTGTCACAGCAACCTTCATATTTTCCTCTTGTGATGGATTTATTACCTCTATCTCAACCGGCAATTTCAAAGTGAAAGTGCTTCCTTTGCCATAAGAGCTTTGCAGCAATACTTCACCGCCCAATAGACTGGCAAATTCTTTACTAATAGATAAACCTAATCCTGTCCCTCCGTATTTCCTGCTCGTTGTTCCATCCGCTTGTACAAATGCATCAAAAATAATGTCCCATTTATCCTGTTCAATGCCAATCCCTGTATCTGCAACGATAAATTCAACCCATTGCATATTTGGTTTTTGCAACGCGTCATTCTCTTTGCCATTGCTGACAATTGAAAAAGTTATGCTTCCTTGCTCGGTAAATTTAAATGCGTTCGAAAGTAAATTTTGTAAAATTTGTAAAAGCCTTTGTTGATCCGAATAAAATGATTGGGGTGAACCTTTTTCAACGACAATATTAAATTCAAGCCCCTTTTGCTGTGCTATGGGTTCAAAATTCCTTTGAACATACTCAACAATTTGCAGAAGTTCAATTCGTTCAAAGCTGAGTTCAGTTTTCTTGGATTCCACTTTCGCTAACTCTAATATTTCGTTGATCAGCGTTAATAAATCACAGCCTGACGAATATACAATCGATGCATATTCCACTTGTTTGGCTGATAAGTTTTTATCTTTATTATCTGCCAGAAGTTTGGCAAGGATAAGCATACTATTGAGCGGTGTTCTTAGTTCATGCGACATGTTGGCCAAGAAAAGAGATTTATAATTTATTGCATCGGTCAATTCATTCGTTTTCCGCTCCAAATCCAGGGTGGTTTGTTTTAACGTGCGGTTCTGATCCTCGAGGTCGAGCTGCTGGGATTGCAGCTGAGACTCAGAAACCTCCAGTGCTGCGGTCTGCTCTTCAAGCTCAGCATTCATTTTGGACAGTTCTTCCTGCTGCAATAAAAGCTCTTCAGATTGCAGTCGTAAATCATTTCCAATCAATTGCGATTGCTCATACAAGGCTTCGATTCTAAGTTTATTTTTGATTTTATTGATATGTATCGCAAACAGAATTGACATCTGTGATAAAAATTCGATTTGTATCTTCGTGAATTTTTTTAGACTGGCTAGCTCAATGACGCCCTTCATTACATTCCCAATAAGTAAGGGGATTATGATTATTTCGCTAGGGGCGGTTATACCTAAACCGGATTGGATTTTATAATATTCGGGCAGCACATCGGACAGCACAATTGTCTTTTGTTCTAAAGCGCATTGCCCCACCAATCCTTCACCAAATTGGATTGCATTTCCATGAAATTCTGTTTCCAATGCGTTTGTTGCATAAGTGGCCATTTTTTTCAACCATTTGGCACCATGCTCCGCTTCTTGTGTTATATAAAGAACACCAAATGAAGCACCGAGCTGAGGCATGATTACGGATAGTGTACGCTCCGATGCAATTTGAATATCGTCAATTTCCTGAATTAAACTAAATAATTTGGTCATGTTCTCGTGCAGCCAAGATTCTTCTTCAACACGTAAAGACCATTCTTTCTCACGCGACGTTTGCAATTGAAGCGAAGCAGCCATTCTATTAAATGCCTTGGAAACTGTACCTATTTCATCGTTTAAAGTTTCATCCAGTCTTGTGCTTAAATCATAAGTTCCTTTGGAAAAGCCCTCCATAACATTTGAGACCTTTGCCAATCCCTGCGTTAAGCGTTTAGTTAACATCATTGACAACACAATTCCTAAAATCAAATAAAATATCGCAGTGCCCAATAATTTGATAAATGCTTGGCGGTATATGGCTTTTGCATCCTGAACCGCTTTTTTCATAGAAACTTTATTTATATTGATCAAATCTTCTACCAGATTATACAAATTCATCTGGTAATTCGCTGAGTCTAGCGTTAACATATTGGCAGCTTCGGAAATGCTTCCGGCTTTTGCCTTATCAATAACATCCTGCTGGAAAGTTAAATAATCTGCCCCTACTGTTTTCAAGTGATTAATAATAAGTGTCCCTTGCTCGTCAGAGGTCATTTTTTCTAAATCAAGCAGTGCCTTCCCGCCATGATCTCTGTCTTGATTAATTTTAGTAATTTGCATATTCTTAATGCTATCAGAATCCGATAAAACATAATTGCGCAACTCTTTTCCAAGATCATTAACGTCATTTCGAACCGTTGTCGCTAATTCAACCTTTGCGTATGCCACATTTACGATGTCGTCAATAGAGTTATTAAGTTTTTTTATTGCAGAGACTGAATTCAATAAAAGAAATATGATAGTTAAAAATACAATAGCGAAGGCGATCCTTAATTTCGTTTTTATTGTCATTAGTTCCCCCCATATAGTTAAGTTCTCGAAACGAGAATCAATGTTAGTTTAATCCTGTTTCATAATTTTTACAATACAAATAGAGGTAAACTAACGAAAGATGTAAAAAATTTGTTGAATTGCATTGACCCGACGTTAAAGGAAGGCAATTTAAAAACTGCCTTGTCAAAGCTTTATTTTAATGAAATGATTGATAAAAATGACTTTCTTGGGATAAGCATTACAATACTAATGAACCATTTTAACGCCTGTTTCTTAAGCAATTTCCCAGATGTAACCTATCGATGGTACAGATCGATCTGTTGGGTTTGTCGCTGCAAATCATAGAAAAGCACATTTGAAATATAAACTTAAATCACTTTGTGCCATCCCAATGAATTATAATAAAAAGATAATTGGGCACATGGTTATATATTCAAATATAAAATGGGAGCCTAATGACAACGATATTAAGACATTTTTATCGTATACCCGTTTTATTGAAGAGAAATTATATCACATCAA
>JAQBPR010000099.1 GCA_028287395.1 Bacilli bacterium | reverse complement strand
CCAAGATAATTTGTTGTGGACGATCTATTTTCAAAACGTATTTAGCTTCGTTGTGCTCTGAAAGAGTATAAACAAGCCCATCAGTAGTTCCAGTCTTTTTATCAATCACAATATTGGTGTTCTCAATTAAGCCTTTTTCATGAAGATCTTTGATGATGATGTTAATATCTGCGTTTTCTAACATTATTATTTTCTCCTTAACAATCGGTTAGATGAATCAGTCTCTAAAATAGTTCTCATCAACGTTCAGAACTATTAATGAAAGGCCATTTTTTATGAAGATAATATGGTTGTTTCGTATCATTGAAGTGTTAAGGAAGGAAGGATGGTAGGGAGGTAAGGATGTTATTTCATGATTTTATATTTGGAGGAATCTATGGTCGTGGTTAATCACAACCTCATTTCCAGATTTTCAGATACATTATCCTGCCCTAGAGTTCAATAAAAATGAGCAGGATGCCTTGGCACTCTGCTCACTGATGTTTATTCCGCTGATGCTCCCAAATAGTTGAACAAAATCATTAAATGGCTTTTTTTATTTGGATATATCACGCCACTCTACGATAAACTCACCTTCAAATGGTTCGTTTTCATATTTACTGTGTTCCTCAAGCGCATTACCACATTGGCACGATATTTGGTCTGCTCCATAATTATCCGTACCAAAAACAATCGGTTCATTGCGATAATTACGTCGGCCGATGATCACCTTATGTTCTTCGCCGCATTTCAAGCATCGAATAATAAATCCTGACTCCATGGCTGCCTCCTTCAGATAAGGTCTCCTATTTTATTCGAGGAAATCCTTTAATCGCTTGCTGCGGGATGGGTGTCTCAGCTTGCGCAGTGCTTTCGCTTCAATTTGCCGAATTCGCTCACGGGTGACGCCAAATGCTTTGCCCACTTCCTCTAATGTTCGAGTCCGACCGTCATTAAGACCAAAACGAAGACGCAATACATTCTCTTCCCGTTCTGTGAGTGTATCCAGTATATCTTCCAACTGTTCCTTCAACAGCTCATAATCGGCAGCGTCTGCTGGCGCAAGAGCTTCCAAGTCCTCAATAAAATTGCCTAGAGTTGAGTCGTTCTCTTCGCCAATGGGCGTTTCAAGCGAAACTGGCTCCTGGGCGATTTTGATGATTTCCCGTACTTTATCTGTGCTAATATCCATTTCCGCAGCAACTTCTTCCGGCGTAGGTTCACGCCCAAGCTCTTGCAGCAGCTGTCTGGAAATACGAACTAGCTTATTAATTGTCTCTACCATATGCACGGGTATGCGAATTGTTCTCGACTGATCGGCAATAGCGCGAGTAATCGCCTGACGAATCCACCACGTCGCATAAGTACTAAATTTATATCCTCTGGAATGATCGAACTTTTCCACTGCTTTAATCAGACCCATATTGCCTTCTTGAATTAAATCAAGAAACAACATGCCGCGTCCGACATAGCGCCTTGCTATGCTGACAACAAGTCGTAGGTTCGCTTCAGCTAGTCTTCGTTTCGCTTCTTCATCACCTTGCTCGATCCTGATGGCTAACTCGACTTCTTCCTTTGCTGAAAGAAGATGAACACGACCGATTTCCTTCAAATACAAGCGAACAGGATCATCAATTTTAACACCGGTCAACAGAGTAAAGTCATCCTCAGAGGCTAACTCTTCCTCTTCCAGATCATCCGGTTTGAAGGAGCTTTCATCATCTGCTTCGTCGCTTACCACTATGCCATGCTCAGCAAGCTGCTCTAAAAAACGGTCCATTTGAGCCGGTTCTTGCTCGAAGGGCGCTAAATTTTCACTGATTTCTTTGTAAGACAGTGAATTGTATAGTTTTCCTTGCGAGATTAATAGCTCATGCACCTGTTCAAGCGTATTCTCTGTCTCTAGTTCATTACGTTGATTGTTCGTCATAATCCAGCTCCCCCCTCATAGAAAATGAAGCCTGCTTCGGTGTTTTCAACATCTACTTCATAGTTTATATCATATTTTAATTTTACATGTCAATTAAATATTTTATTATATCACATTTTTGTTAATATGTCAACACCATTTCCCTCAAATTGAATTTGCGCACAAAAGGATTCCGCAAACTCGCCTCGAGCAACACTGGATACATTGCCAGTCATAAATACGTGTTCATTTTTAATTTCGATATCAATAACCCCTCCAGGCATATGTACTTGCACTTGATTCTCTATTAATCCAAGTTTAAAAGCCGCACTAGCCGCAGCACAGCTGCTGCTTCCTGAAGCCATCGTGTAGCCGGCACCTCGTTCCCATATTTCAATTTGAATATTATGCCGATCTATAACTCTTAGCAGCTGCACATTGATTCGATTAGGAAAATGAGGATGGTTCTCTAATAAGGGGCCAATTCGCAAAGCCAGTTCCTTTGAATGCTCTTGCAACAGCACTACGCAATGGGGATTTCCAATGGAAAGACACGTGATTTGATAATTAGCATGTTCCAATTGTATTGTCTCGTTTACAACTTCTCTTCGCTCGCCCGATACAGGTATTAAAAAACTATCGAAGGTAGCTTGTCCCATGTCAACTTTGATTCGATCCCCGAAAGGATCCAAATACTCTACTTTTACCTTGCCGCCTAATGTTTGCAAAATGAAATTACTTTCCGATATATAGTTAGCTTCAAGTAAATATCTTGCAAAGATACGAATCCCATTTCCGCTCTTCTCCGCTTCGCTGCCATCCGGATTAAAAATTCTAAGCTTCATGACATTCCCTTCAATTATGGGTCCATATAAAATACCGTCTGAACCTATTCCATAATTCCGATCACAAATGAGCTTGATAGTATGAGAAGTTATGTTCAAATTGAACTTATTTGGATCAATGACAATGTAGTCATTACCCAAGGCATGATATTTATAATAATGAAATAGCATCTGAAAATCCCTTCATGGATCAAATATATTCCTTGAATACGGTGCTTTTTATTTGTGCCCACTCCGTCGAAACAATACTGAAATAGACATCATCGCGGCTTTCTCCAAGGGCGTTTATATAATTTTGGCGAAATACGCCTTCTCTCGTTGCCCCTAATTTGAGAATAGCTTTCTGAGAACGGATATTATCGATATCCGCACTAAGCTGCACTCTGCGAAATTGCATCGAATCGAATGCAAAGTTTAACAGCTCATACTTGCAGGCTTTATTTAAGCCCGTTCCTCTAAATTTCCTCCCATACCAAGTCCAGCCTATTTCCAGCCTTTTATTATCGATTGAAATATGGCCATATCTAGTTGAACCTGCTACTTCATTCGTTTGCTTATCAATCACAATAAAAGGATAGGCTGATAAATCGTTTTTTTGCCTTATGGTTCTCTCCATGTATGCTCTAACATCTGCATCCGATTTACAGTTTACCGAAAAAGAAAGTTCTTCATCAAAAATAATTTTCCGTAATTCCGTTTCATACTCTTCTGAAAATGGTACCAATCTAACTCTGCAATTTTCTAAAATAATTTCTTCTCCGCGAATATCGAAATGTTTCATTATTTCCCCCTCCCTCAAGCTGTTATCCACTGTTTTTGTTATTGTAATATCCTCAATATACCGCTAAGCTAAAAATAGCAAAATGGATGCATGGACTAAAAATTTGTATTTATTTACAGAGGTGATTGAATGATTTATTTACCGGAAACTTCATTTATAGCAACTAACTTTTTTTCTAAAATCAAATGTGAGCCATTTTGGAAATGGCCCATTCGCGAAAAACCTTTAGAGAATTTTGATTTGTTTTATGTATGGGAAGGCACAGGTGAGGTGATCGTTAACGATCATGCTTATAAAGTGGGAAAAGGAAGCTGTTTTCTATTCCGTCCGGGGGATTATACTAGCGCCATGCATAACAAACAAAACCCTTTAATCATTACATATGTGCATTTCAATGTTTTAGGCAACCCAAATCTAATCCCATCCAGATACAGAGAGATTGTCGATCATACGGATATGGAGACACTCTTAAGTCGTTATGTTCATTTGCGATTATCGTCTTTATTCGGGGGTGCAGAAGAAGCTAATCTAATCCTCAAACAAATCATGATCTATTTGTTGCGATGCGATAAATTAGAACTGGAACGGAGCCCGAAAACAACTAAAGATTTACAAGATCGCATTCTGGGAATCGCAAATTATATAAGAGAACATTCCTCGATTTGGTTTAAAATAGTTGATCTTGCTAACCGGGCGCAGCTATCTCCACGCTATTTTTCAATGAAATTTAAAGAATTGATGGGAATAACCGTCCAAGAATATGAAATTCAATGCAGGATCGAAAGAGCAGAATTCCTGCTGCATTATGGCGGGATGACCGTTTCTGAAACAGCGGATGCCTTAGGCTATAAGGATGTATATTTTTTCAGTAAACAATTCAAAAAACATTTTGGCAAAAATCCATCTACGATCAGATAAATCCTAGTGATATGCATAAGCTTTGGTAAAATTACGGATGATCTCTTCCCCGTCCAAAGTCCAGTACAATTTACCGTCGCAGGACTGTTGTTACGAATGCTGTAATGACATAAAATAAGGACATATGAAACGAGATACAGAGGAAAGGCGGTGATAACAATGGTATTGAATCGAAAAAGTGGATTTGCCTTATTTTTAATTGTATGTGGTGCCTTAATGGTATTGGATCAAGTAGGATTGGGTCTTGGACATTTGTTAAGTTATATTTTCCATTCTGTTGCACCCGTAGCTCCAGTTGCTCCAATTGCTCCAGTTGCACCTTTATTACCATAAGCACCTTAGAGGTTTGTAAAGTGGTAAAAGAATAGCTCAATAAGAACATTAAAAAATCATTTAACGGAACTGCCGCGGTGGCTCCTTTTTTTTATCGATTAGGTAACATTAGCGCATCTAAGCTGGATTTTTCTAATACATAATCTATCCCTTGTTTGCGGGCAAGCTCTCTATTTTTCGTTTTACTTTCAAAGTAAGCTTGTTCATTAAATAACGATTCTTCCGCCCCGATTAGTGTCGCTTGTCCGCATTTCAAAGCAACTTTCATTTTTTCTGGCTTGAATGTTACCCTATTGACCCTAACATTAATGTCATGGTTTATAATAAACTTAATAAATAGCGGAAGAAGGTGAGATCAACTGAAAATTGGTGAATTGGCAACCTCAACTGGCGTTAGTATCCGTTCATTACGTTATTATGAGCAGCAGGGACTTATCGCACCGCAGCGGGCAGTCAATGGGTATCGCGATTATCATCAGTTATCCATTGAGCAAGTAAACACGATTCAATTTTATTTAAGTCTCGGACTGACCACAGAACAAATTTCCAGCTTTTTGCATTGTGTACTGAAGAATAAAGAAGCCTTTTGCAAAGAAATCATGCCGATCTATCAGCAAAAGCTGGCAGAAATCAATCAACAGCTCCATCTGCTGACACAAATGAAATCAAATTTAGAAGAGAGAATACATTCCATTGTTATGGAAAATTCACATTCGGAGGCGAACTAAGATGGCTATACAAATTAAAAAAGAAGGGATTACCCTTGTAGATTTTGGAGCACCCTGGTGTCCACCCTGTAAGCCTTTGTTGCTTCTATTGGATGAACTGAATCAAGAGTTTGGCCCCAACATAGCCATAATCAAAATAAATGTCGATGAATCTCCGGAAGAAGCAGCCGAATATGGAATTATGTCTATGCCTACAGTGATTCTTTTTAAAAATGGTCAGCCGGTCGAGAAATTAGTCGGACTAAGACCTAAAGAAGTTTACAAAAATATGATCACAAAGCATCTGAATTATCACGAAGTATAACCCTGCCTACAATCAACGCTAAAAGCAGCACAATACCAACGGCGAGAGAAACACCGTATTCTTGAACCCATATCGGAAAAACAACGATTTTACCATAAATCCAACCTCCTAATAGCGGACCGAGAAATGCGGCAAAGCCGGTGATTGCCGAATACATGGCGATAAACATCGGCCGCTCGGTTTTTGGAGTATCTCCGATAATAAAGTTGAACGCAAGCTGGTTGAAGCCGCCAACGCCGATTCCCAGAAAAATGTGAGCGGTAAAGAGTACGAGCAGCAGCGGTAAAAAGGCAAGTCCGCCCCAAACTAAGCACGCTATCGCAATAAATGGCAGCGTCCAAAACAGCAGTTGTTTGTTGCCATATCGCGCATTTAAATTTCCCCAAAAATAAAAGCTCATCATCATTACAATGGTTTGCACGACTGTAATCAAAGAGACTTGTTCATAGCTAATATGCAGAATTTTAAGCATAACATAGGAAAAAAGTGGGACTGTTATCGATTGCAAAAACAGCCAACCGGCCAAAAAAAGCACCGCTTTAATAAACGAGCGGTCTTTTAACGGCTTTTTCATCATCGGCAGAAAGCTAGACTCCGTCGATTTAGCGAATGGTAAATTTGGATAAGAAATAAAAGCGATAATGTTAAGAACTGTACTTATGCCGATAATGATATATAAAATACGAAAGCCATCCCAACCAGGATTCTTATCAAGGACTTGTCCGCCAATAAACAACACAACACTCCCAAGAGCATTCAATATGGTATTGCGAATACCAAAATAACGACCCCTTACAGGAGCAAGCACCATATCGCTAATTAAGGTAGTCCAGACAACTGCGCCAGCGGAGTTGGCTAAAAAAGCCAGCGTGTACAAAATGATATAAATGGTGACCCACCATTCTTTGGCGAAAAACAAAGGGATCAGGCCTGTGGAAGCCCATAAAATCCGATGTAAAGCGGAAAAAATGACGAATGCCCATTTCCTGTTTTCAAGCTTTTGGATGAGATAGGCCATCCATATTTGCATAACATTTACCAGAGTCGTGATTGCTAGAACAAATCCAATTTGCCGCGAGCTTGCGCCAAGAAACAATAAATACCCCGTCAAAAAAGGACCACCGAGTAAGGTTAACATCGTAATTGCAGGAACACCTTCTAGCGTTGCAATCCATAAATATTTTCGATTGTCGGAGAATTTTCTAATTTGCTTCAGCATTATAGCCATACATATTCTTTCCTCTCAACAACGGTTATGATAACAGAAAAGCACACGATTGAGGAAAGAAACCTCATACCTGTGCTTTCATTATACGCCATGCATCATCCAAAAGTTGCTGAATCTCCCAAACACTTTTTCCCATTGCCGAGACAATGATGCCGTGCTGATAAGTTAGGCTAACCCCGCAAAGCAATTGCGGGTAATCTTGAAACAATTCTCGAACCGAAGCGAGATGCTCACTTTTGATTTGATCGAAAAAAACATATAATGCGCCCTGATGTGTATAACCGCCCCAGCCACCCAAACGTCGAAAACCGCTGCCTTCTTCTAAATGATTGGCTTGAATAAATTGGCGATTATAATAAATCAATTGATCGTTATAGTGCACTTTTAAACGACTATCATAAAATGCATATTGGAATACCTCACCTCTGAGGACGCGACCCGGACACACGATTTCGCAGAAAAAAACAACAGAACCTGCCGCCATATAAATTTCGGTATCGGAACGAAAGCTCGCATCCTTATAAAGCATAATCGGTTCCGGTTTATACTCTAAACGCGCATCGGCAGCTACGTGGAAAGATTGTATTTGGTATGCAGGCTGCTCTCTTGACGGATAAACCTTCGTATAGGATTGATTGGTAATATACACATTTGCCGTTGGAGAGAGACGCCATTTCAACCTGTAGCGATCTCCCGCCATCATGCCCGGAGAACAATCCATCACACATACACCTATTTGCTGGCGGTCTCGCAAAAACGTTTTCGCTATTTTCAAAGGCGATTTATGAAACCTATAGTTTAGTTCCGTTCCACCACCATAAGAAACAAAAGATGCCTCGAGCTCGCCAGTAAAATCAGACATGCTGAAATTCGCCTTCCACCCAAGCTACCAACGCATCCAACCCTTGTCCATTCATCAGATTGGAGAAAATAAACGGCCGCTCCCCTCTCATTTTCCGTGTATCTTGATCCATCACGATTAGACTAGCTCCAACATAGGGAGCAAGGTCAATTTTGTTAATGACCAGCAAATCGGAGCGCATAATTCCCGGACCGCCTTTTCGCGGTATTTTTTCTCCTTGGGCAACGTCAATAATATAGATGAAGCGATCGACAAGCTCTGGACTAAAGGCAGCCGCCAAATTATCTCCTCCGCTTTCAATAAAAATCAGATCCAAATGCGCAAAGCGACTTTCCAATTCCTCAATGGCTTCAAAATTCATCGATGCGTCTTCACGAATTGCCGTATGCGGACAACCGCCCGTTTCAACACCAATTATTCTCTCTGCCGGCAATACCTCGGAACGGATTAATATCTCCGCATCTTCCTTCGTATAAATATCATTGGTAATCACAGCAATGCTTAATTGATGATTCAATCGCCTTGTCAAACACTCCACCAATGCTGTTTTTCCAGAGCCGACCGGACCGCCAATCCCTATCCGCATCGGCCGGCTGCGATCTGCTTTCGGCTGCTCCCAATGTTCGTGATGATGCTCTCCAGTCCCTTTGCACATAACCAATCACTCCTTCAACATATTTTTAAGACATAAACAATCTTGAATACAATGTCTCATGCTGCATCATATAGATATCTGTCGCAGGCGAATTGCTGTAACAATCCAATGGTTCCAGATCCTCGACACTGCACCATGCATCGTGTATCTGCGGCAAAAGTTCGGCTACTAGCGTCTGTCCCGCCGTTTGTCCAAGCGACATAAGTCGCAACGCACTATTAATGCAATGCGTCATATTACAATAGAGATAGCCTTCCACGACTTTTGAAAGAGGGATACCGATCTGCCAGCCAATCCAACCGTGAACAAT
>JAQBPR010000068.1 GCA_028287395.1 Bacilli bacterium | reverse complement strand
TTGATTATTAGTACATAAGTTAAAGCAGCAATAACTAAACCAATTCCCAGTAAGCGAAGTTTTTTGTTCATTATTCAATCCGTAATATTTGCTTAAATTGTGCCAAACCTTGTGTAACTTCGTCTCTTGGCAATCCGCCTGCGATAAGCTCATAATCAGCTTTTAGCAAGAGCTGTTCATAAAATTGAACGCCAAGTAATGCAATTTTATTTGTAGAATGATATTCGTTCATTTTTTGTAGCGAAGTAAGCTCAAATAGCACATCTTCGGCAGAGGCATAATGCCCAATATGCAGAAGGTAATGAAATATTTGAATGTTATTTTCAATAGGTAATTCATATGTACCAAGCTTTGTGAGTAAATCATCGATTTCATCATCTATGTTGATTATACTGACATTTGGGTCATTTTCTGCAGCTGCCAAAAATAAGGTTAATGAGGTTAAGTATCTTTTGTAGCTCTCCTCTAATTGCTCTAATGCTTCGTAGCTCTCTCCCTCTGTTTTCAATAAATAGGCAATCATAATCGCTTTTTCAGTATCTAACATTTCATTTGTCTTTAGCATGGAAAGCAAATCTCGATCAGACATGGACTGGAGCAATTTACTATTTAATCTATAGTATTTTTCCAATGTATCATTCACGACTATAAAAATTTGATCGTGTTTTTTTTCTTGTTTTAATCCCATTAATTGCGCTACTGCCGCAGTAAATTGTGTCAACATCCGCATAATATAGTCACGTTGCAAACCTATTCCCCCATTATGAATCAGAATCACTGCCAATTTGGTTTAATTGTTGTAAAGAAATCATAATATGATCCAATAAGCTTGGAATATCATCCACAATTGATTCACTGAACTTTCTCCCGAAATCTAAAACCACTTCATTTCCATAGGCCTCTCGTTTACCTTCACCATATTCAAAAAACAGCTTTTGTTTAATTACACAGGAGTCTCCCCAAATTTCTTGCAATATTTGCTGGATTTCAATGCAATCTTCATCCAATTGATGTACCGGCAGCATAAAGCTGATTTCAAAAATACAACCAGGTGTTAACGAGCTTTTTTCTAATATTTCCGCAGATAAGTCAGCGGTAGTAGCTGCCAAATAAATTTCTGCAACGGTTTCTCCCTTACCGAGAAGTTTAAATTGGATGAAATAAGCTCTGGACATTGTAGAGAGTTCCACTCGATCTGATCGGTTGGTAACTAAAAGATTTCCCGCCAAATCGAGATCATAGACTGCTCCTTCGATAATAATCTTCATGTTTTCGTATATGGTCGGATCAAACATGGAAAACACCTGCCTTTGCCGACTTTATAATGCTTTTTCGATCGCTTGCAGCAATTCCGCGTCATTCGGAGCTACTTTACTTGAATAACGTCCAATCACTTCGCCATCTTTGGATATTAGAAATTTTTCGAAATTCCATTTTACATCTTCTTTAGGTCCAGATTGGCTCGTTAACCAGTCATATAGCGGATGAATGTCATCTCCTATGGCATGTACTTTATCAAAAAGTGAAAACGTTACGCCGTAATTTAATTTGCAAAATTGTTCAATTTCTTCCATTGTTCCGGGTTCTTGTCCGCCAAAGTCATTAGACGGAAATCCCAAAATTTGCAAGCCTTTATCTTTATAGGTCTCGTTCAAAGCTTCTAAGCCTTCATATTGCGGGGTAAAGCCACATTTCGAAGCGACATTCACAATCAATAACGGCTTACCCTGATAATCCTGAAGCGTTTTTAATTCACCTTTTGCATTGACTACATCAATATTATAAATAGTTTTGGGCATTGTATTCCTCCTACTTTAGTTGAATAATAGATACCCATTTATTATAGCAGTAAAAGGATAAAACCAATAATCGTAATGCTGCCAGTGTCGAATTCCGCTTGATTCCCTGATTGAAAAACATTACAATAAATGAATAAACATAAAGAAGGTGTTAAAATGACAGAGCATGCGAATCATGAAACTAACTCGGATGAACCTAAAAAAGTGAGTCTTAAAGACGCTATTCGCAACAAATTAGCGCAAAACAAACAAAACCAAATCAATGAAAAAAACAACCCTTCACTGAAGGCTGGAAATGTGACAGGGAAAAGTCAAATGACTAAAAAAGTAAACAATCAGCATCGTCGTACAGGCGGGAGTTAGATTCAAAAAATGTGCTGCCAAGCGGAAAAAGGGCCTGCGATCACTCGCAAGCCCCTTTTTTTTATTTATACGATAATTCACGCTGCTCTTGCACATCTTTATTTTCTAAATATTCATCATAGGTCATCACTTTATCGATGATACCATTAGGTGTAATTTCAATGATCCGATTCGCAATGGTTTGGAGGAACTGATGGTCGTGAGAAACGAAAAGAATGGTGCCATCGAAATCTACCAAGCCATTGTTCAAAGCTGTAATCGACTCTAAATCCAAATGGTTTGTTGGCTCATCCAATAAAAGCACATTTGCTCCATAAAGCATCATTTTCGAAAACATCGAACGAACTTTTTCACCACCGGATAACACACTTACTTTCTTTAAAGCTTCTTCTCCGGAAAAAAGCATTCTTCCTAAAAAGCCGCGTAAAAAGCCTTCATCCTGTTCCTTGGAAAATTGACGCAGCCAATCAACCAATGGCAGGTCATTATCGAAATAGGTGGTGTTTTCTTTAGGAAAATACGCCTGTGTTGTTGTTACACCCCATGTATATGAACCTTGATCTGCTTCGATCTCACCCATCAATATTTGAAATAGCGTAGATTTAGCTAAACCATTCGGTCCGACTAATGCGATTTTATCCCCTTTGTTAACCAAGAGATTCAACCCATTTAGTACTTGTTCATCGCCAATTTTCTTAGACAAATTTTCAATTTGCAGCAGCTGCTTACCTGCTTCACGCTCTGGTTTAAAGTTGATGAATGGATATTTACGTGAAGAGGGTCTAATATCTTCTAAAGTAAGTTTTTCTAATTGTTTTTTACGGGAGGTCGCTTGTTTAGATTTGGACGCATTAGCGCTAAAACGACGGATAAACGCTTCGAGCTCTAAACGTTTTTCTTCCGTCTTCTTATTGGAATCCCGCAATAATCTTGTGGCTAATTGGCTTGATTCATACCAAAAATCGTAGTTGCCGACATATAATTGCACTTTACCAAAATCAATATCTGCAATATGTGTACAAACTTGGTTGAGGAAATGGCGATCATGTGAAACGACAATGACCGTTCCTTGGAATCGAGCAAGAAAATTTTCCAACCAATTGATCGATTCCAAATCAAGATGATTCGTAGGCTCATCCAACAGCAAAATATTCGGTGATCCAAACAAAGCTTGCGCTAGTAAAACCCTTACTTTCTCATTTCCTGATAAGTCTTTCATTTTCTGATCATGCAACGCTTTGGGAATACCTAAACCGATTAATAATTCCGCGGCATCTGATTCTGCTTCCCAACCGTTTAATTCGGCAAATTCGCCTTCTAATTCAGCGGCTTTCATTCCGTCTTCATCACTAAAGTCTGTCTTAGCATAGATCGCGTCTTTGTCTTCCATGATTTGGAATAATCTGGCGTGACCCATCATAACGGTTTTCAGTACTTCAAACTCATCATATTCATAATGATTTTGCTTTAAAACCGCCATCCGTTCACCCGGAGTAATGTGTACATCTCCACGTGAAGCATCAATTTCACCTGACAATATTTTTAAAAAAGTTGATTTTCCTGCGCCATTCGCCCCGATCAGTCCGTAACAATTCCCAGGAATGAACTTGATGTTCACATCTTCAAAAAGTGCGCGACTCCCGTAACGTAATGTAATGCCACTTGTGCTGATCATATGTTTAACTACCGCCTTATCCTCATAAATATATTCAATTATAGCATGATATTATGGTTTCTGCGAATGGGGAACGTTATGTTCATTGATTTGTTCGACTAATTCGGATAGCTCCGTCCATCTTTCCATTGCGACTTCCAATGCCAATACAGCCTTTTGTTCTTCTTCAAACAAAGCCTGTACTTTTGTATAATCTGCGCCATGGGAGGCAATTTGCCGTTTTAATTCCGCGATTTGCTGCTCAATCTCGGCAATACGTCCCTCAATTTCATCCCAATCCTTCTGTTCCTTGAAAGACAGCTTGCGCAGTTTTCCTATATGTTTGCTGGGCTCTTGATTTAATTTGGTTTGTGCAGCAGTTCCTTGAATATTATCCTTATCCAAGGTGGATTCATGCTGTTTTTGTGACAAATACTCAGAGCATGTTCCATAGAATCGTTGAATCTGACCATCACCGTTAAAAACAAACAGGTGCTCCGCTGTGCGATCAAGAAAATAGCGATCATGGGAAACCGTAATAACCGCTCCAGGAAACCGCTCCAAATAATCTTCTAATATGGTGAGGGTCTGAATATCCAAATCATTGGTTGGTTCATCTAGTAATAATACGTTAGGCTCGCCCATTAATGTACGCAGTAAATACAACCTTCGACGCTCTCCGCCAGAAAGCTTGGCAATAGGTGTCCATTGCAGTGAAGGGGAAAATAAAAACCGTTCGAGCATTTGTGCGGCTGTAATTATTTCACCATCTGTAGTGCGTATAGTCTCGGCAGCTTGTTTTACATATTCAATTACGCGCAATTTTTCGTCCATTTCAACATTCTCCTGGGTGTAATAAGCCAATTTAACTGTTGAACCGACATCTATGATTCCTTCGTCAGGCTGC
The DNA here is from genome assembly GCA_028287395.1 of Bacilli bacterium. GTDB lineage: Bacteria > Bacillota > Bacilli > Paenibacillales > NBRC-103111 > Paenibacillus_AC. The sequence continues at coordinate 19,071 of JAQBPR010000068.1, read as the reverse complement.
AACCGTCCTGCTAATAGGTTCAACAGTGTAGATTTACCGCATCCATTCGCACCGATGATACCCAAACGATCGCGCGGCATAACGATGTAGCTTAAATCTGTGATTAAACGCCGCTGTTCAAAGCTTTTACTTAGCTTAGTTAACTCGATGACTTTTTTACCAAGTCGACTTGCACCAATAGAAATGTCCATCGCATCACTTGGACCGTCCACTTGGCGATCGCGTAATTCTTCTACACGATCAATCCTCGCTTTTTGCTTTGTCGTTCTCGCTTTAGCACCTCGATGCAGCCAGGCTAATTCACGACGAAGTAAATTTTGCCGTTTATCCTCCGATGCGGCATCCTGCTCTTCCCGATCTGCCTTTTTCTCTAAATACACCGCATAATTGCCTTCATAGTTATATAAGTTACCGTAACTAATTTCAAATATTCGATTGGTCACCCGGTCGAGAAAATAACGATCATGGGTAACCAGTAAAAGAGCTCCGCGATATTTGGACAGATGCTCCTCCAGCCATTTCACGGTTTCATGATCAATATGATTGGTCGGCTCATCCAAAATTAACAAATCAGCGGGTTGAATAAGGGCGCTAGCTAATGCTACTCGTTTCTTTTGCCCCCCAGAAAGCTGTGAAATCGGTTTTTGAAACTCCACTATTCCCAAACGGGTTAAAATAATTTTCGCCTGCGTACTGGCTTCCCAAGCATTATGCGTATCCATTCGTTGGTGAATAGCAAAAAGCGCTGCTTGCTTTTGTGCATTTTGCGGTTCTTCTTCTAACGCTTGCAAAGCTTGCTCATAATCACGAATTGTCTGCATCAACGGAGAATCACCGGCAAAAATATGCTGCAAGACGGTCTCATTAGCGGAAAATTCAGGATTCTGCGAGAGGAATTGCACACGAAAATGATTCGCATGTACTAATTTCCCTTCGTCTCCTGAATCTAAGCCAGCGACTATACGCAAAAGTGAAGATTTGCCAGTTCCATTTACTCCGATTAATCCAATCCTTTGATTCTCCGCAATCGTAAAGGAGATATCTTTAAATAAAACTTTTTCGCCATAGCTTTTAGACATGTTTAGAACGGATAGAATATTCAAGCGCTTCACCCTTATTTTCGCAAGTTTTGAAATGCTATTGATTTTGTTGTACAATCACTTTGGTTATATAAAAATGAAGAGGTTAACAGGAGGAAATTAAAATGTCTGAAGAATTAGCGCCTAAAACATGTACGATCGAAAGACTGATTACGATTGAAGATGACATTCAACGTGTTATTGATGGAGATAAACTCGTCACTCGCCGGAATGGTCGCTATGCTGATCTTGGTGAAATTATGGAACTAAAAGGAAAACAGTTTGAGGTTTATAAAGTATATCAGCAGCAGCTTGGTGAAATGTCTGACGAAGATGCTAAAGCCGAAGGTTATGCTGATATGGAATCTTATAAGCATTTTATTCTATCCATGCATAAAGGAATGCCTTGGATTCCAACGATGAAAGTATGGGTCCACGAATTCCGTCCAGTCATTTCTTAAATAAAAAGCAAAAACAGTGTAGTACTCGCTTGCGGATGCTACACTGTTTTCATTCTTGGAGGATTGTATGTTATATACTGTTATGCTTTACCTTCATATCACTAGTGTTGTCACCGCAATTGGCCCTTTTTTCATTCTATTCCCGTTGATTCGCAAATTAAGGACTGCCTCGATAGATGAATTAAAAATTTACTTGCCCACATTTAGGTTTGCCGTCCAATTGTCCAAGCATTCCGGACATATTCTTATACCTACTGGAATCATTTTAATGCTGCTAAGTCACTTATCTTGGCTTACATCTTGGGTTTTGGTTACCATTTTTATATTGGTCAGCTCGTTATATTTTATTGCTCGTGCTTTTTCCCCTACGTTAAAAAAGCTTGCAGAACCTTTGCAAAATTCGAATCGTATGGAATTAGTAAACAAATTACGCAACAGTCTTATACTCTACGTAACGCTGATGTTAATCATGCTGTGGTTTATGGTGACTAAACCAAATGTATGGTAGATTCTCTAAGATTCATAATCCACGCTAACAGAAGCATCACGCACTTTGCCCATATATTCGATAACACCTTGATGAATAGGATGCTCATTATAAGCAGCTAAGTCCGCTAAAGAGTTAAATTTAGTTACTAACGCCAGATCATAAGAGCGCTCAGAATGCATAACATCTACACCCACCTCAATAGATAACAATTGCGGAATTTTGTTTTCCATATTAAGCAAAACTTCTTTTGTTTGTCCAATAACTTCTGGCGTCCGTACTTTTAATTTAAAAAAGACAATATGTGTGATCAAATTAATTCCTCCTCTGTTTGACTAATGATTATGAATTCACCTTTTGCTGCGACCATTCCTCGACATCCCAAACTTTTGTGACCCAGCCTTCATAGAAATCCGGTTCATGGCATACGAGTAAAATAGTGCCCTTATACTCTTGCAGCGCTCTCTGCAGCTCGGCTTTTGCTTTCACGTCCAAATGGTTCGTCGGCTCATCGAACAGCAACCAATTACTTTGGTGCATCAAAAGCTTGCACAAACGCACCTTGGCTTGCTCTCCCCCGCTTAATTTATTTAAGGGACGTGTAATGTGATCATTCTTCAAACCACAACGCGCTAAAGCGCCGCGAACTTCATTTTGCGTCATATGGGAAAATGAATTCCAAACATCATCAATCGGCGTTATATTCCCGACTTTAACCTCTTGTTCAAAGTAAGCTGGAAATAAATAATCACCCAAATAGGTGCTGCCGCTGAAGGGTTGTATTTTACCTAAAATCGTTTTTAGCAAAGTAGATTTCCCGACGCCATTGCAGCCGACGATAGCTATTTTTTCGCCGCGTTCGATCGACATACTCATTCTTGGCAATAATGCGGAAGTATAACCAATTTCCATATTTTTGGCCTCAAACACGATACGACCGCTTGCACGCGATTCTTTGAAATTAAAAGTAGGCTTTACGGCCTCTTCAGGTTTTTCAATGCGCTCCATGCGATCCAATTGTTTTTCACGGCTTTTGGCCCGAGTGGATGTGGATAATCTGGCTTTGTTCCGTTGAATGAAATCCTCTGTTTTCTTAATGTGTTCCTGCTGTTTTTCATAGGCATCGATATGCTGGGTTTTATTCATATCCGCCATTTGCAAAAACTTCTCATAATTTGCCGTATAACGAGTTAATTTAGTGAATTCCAAATGATAAATGATGCTTACCACTTTGTTCATAAATTCAGTATCATGTGAAATCAACATAAACGCAAACGGATATTCTTGCAAATATCGCGAAAGCCAGTCAATATGCTCGACATCCAAATAGTTCGTAGGCTCATCTAACAGCAATACGGTTGGCTGCTCCAGTAAAAGCTTAGCTAAAAGCACCTTTGTTCTTTGTCCACCGCTTAAAGTAGCTACGTCACGATCCAAGCCAATTGCATCCAAGCCTAATCCATTTGCCAGCTCATCTACTTTAACGTCGAGCATGTAGAAGCCACTTGAATCCAGACGCTCTTGAATATCGCCCATGTCCTGCAGCAATACATCTAATTCCTCTGGTGAAGCCGTGGCCATTTTCTCGGAAATGACGATTAATTCTCTTTCTTGCTCTAACAAAGGCAGGAATGCATCTTTAAGTACGTCACGAATGGTTTTTCCTGTTTCGAGCTTCGAATGCTGATCCAAATAACCATAATGAACCTTAGAGGTCCATTCCACTTTACCATTGTCCTTCAACAATTGACCGGTCAAAATATTCATCAGCGTAGACTTTCCTACTCCATTAGCTCCAACTATCCCAACATGCTCTCCTGCAAGCAGACGAAATGACACTTCTTTAAACAACGTACGTCCACCAAAGCTATGGCTTAAATCCTCTACCGTTAAAAGACTCATAATTCGTTTAATAACTCCCGTCAGTTTATATTAATGAAATCAGATCACAATTCATTATTATAACATAAAGATGAGTATTATTTAAATAGTTTTTTTGTAAAGAAACTCTTTTTCGACAATTTTGATCCGATCCCCTTCTGTTAACATGTAGGATTTATGTGGGATCATCTGCTCTTCGTTTAAAAAACTGCCGTTTTTCGACCCCAGATCTTTAACTGAATATTCCATTCCTTCTCGCGCAATTTCAAGATGCATCCGTGAAATTCCGACCCAATTGACCGCATATTGAACGATGTCTGCATTTCTGCCAATTACAAAAGGATCAGCGTTTAAGTTTATTTTCTCAGACGTTGTACCTTGATTCATTTCTAAAAAAGCATGAACTTGTTTCGGTAATAGGACCGTAGCATCATTGGGAATTAAAAGATTGGTTTGTTCTGATAAGTTTTCGTAATATTCACTCGCATTAACCATAGACAGACCATATTTTTGCTTTTCAAATATGTTTAATGAGGATAGATCACTTGTTTCCATCTTGCCAATTGAAACGTTCAGCCAATAAGTAGCATTAACTGCAAACATGGTTATGCCTAAGCATAAATTAAAAGCTCCAACGGACGGATACAGAATAAACATTAACCACGTTAATAATAAAATACTTAGGCAAGTAATCATCAAAAAGGGATTGTTAAATGAAAGGTTGGATGGCATGCTCAGCTTAAGCAGCCTCTTTATAAGTGAATTTGGCTTTTGGGGAAGAACCATAGGAAGTTCTTGAATCTCTTCCATTTGTAATGGTTCAGCATCCGCAATACATTGTAAAAATAACTCCTTCAAATCATTCATCTGCAATGTGGATGCATTCATTTGTTGTAAAAGTTTTTGTCCGCTGATACTTAGCGGTTGTTCTGTTTTCCTGAATAAATTAGAAGCCAATTGATGCATTTCAACCTGTACATTTGACTTATGTTGCAATGCTTTAAGCGGTAAATAAATTAAATGCACATCTGTATAATCCGTACCTATATATATTAATTGCTCTTGCAGCAAATAGCGGTCTTCACTTAACAAATAATTTTTACTATCTTCTATTATGCTAGTTATCGCATACAAAAGACGGTAGCAATCTGTTTCGTGTAATTTCTTGTTTTGAATAAATTGGCTCAGCGTTTTTTTGGATTCCAGCTTGAAACGCATTGTTATTTGCAAGTCAATTTCCGTGAATTGTAAAGCTAATAGTCGTGGAATCGCTATGCTTTGGATCATTTTCTTTTGTATTGAAATGAAATCAGCTTCCTCTAAAGCCAATGGTCGTGAAAAAATAATAACAGGTCCTGGATTCATGTTGATTTCATAGACTAAACCATATATTTGATTTCTCACTTTCATATCCCCTTCCAATTCATTCCGCAAGTGATGACCGCAGGTAAAACAGCCCACATAAATGGAAATCGAATCATCTGTTTTTTATCCAATTTAGTAAAAATAGCGACTTCCTTGATGATAGCAAATAAGTAAAAAAGCTTGAATATTGCGCTTATTTTTCGCACAAACTGCTGGCGACTAAGTAAAATAAAACAGCCTATGATTCCAGCGTATATCATCGCATAAATCATACTATCAAGGGTGAATTCAGTACCGGTAATAGCACCAATTGCGGCAAACAGCTTCACGTCACCAGCTCCAAGCGCACCCATTAAATAGACTATAAAGAGTAATGCGAATCCTAAGAATAATCCATATACAGAAAATAGGATTCCATCTACTCCACCTGATAAAAGATGGTATAAAACACCACTAGTTATGCCGCTAACGGTTAACCAGTTGGGTATTTTTCGGCTCCGTATATCTATCCAAAAAGCAATGATAATCAAGCTTGAAATTAAATACCATTGTATATAAAACAAAGTATTTCCACCTTTCAAATTTTATTTGCTAAACTTCAATTACCTATCCAAATTCTTTCTGTGGATCGTTTGCGCAACGAAATTGTTTTGTGGAAAAATGGAATGGGTAAAATAATGTCATACTGTGCTTCTATCGCTATTAAAGCATTCGTAGCGTGATCCAAATCGGGCAGCTTAACATCGACGACATGAAATTGCTTAGGGTGAATGACTTTTGTATCCGCAAATTGTAAAACAAGCCCAGTAAACGCCTTGTTTAATAAAGGTTTAAACGTTTGATCTATTATATTCTGCGCCTCTGTTTGGCCTTGTGATTCAACAAATTCCCTTTGCTTTTTTTCCCACTCCAGCAATAACACTACGGGATCTGGAATAAAGCTTGCATATTGTTCTACGAAATCCTCTGATTCTGTCACTTTACTGCGTGTTTGCTCGATTTGGTCCAAAATACTTTGAATAGTACCGCCGGCCTTACTGTTCGTTACTTTTTGTTTGGCTTCTGCATACAACAATTTAACGGGGTACATATGTGTGGCGATTTGTTTATCCGTTTCGGAAACAGCTGTTTGCAAAGCTATTTCTGTTAAAGTAATCTGGACAAAGCTATTTAGAATCAATACAAAGCAGATAAAAAAAGGCAAAATAATTGAAGCTTCAACAACAATGCCGCCGTGTTGTTTCACAAAGAATCGATTGATAAATAGTTTGAGAGGATGGAATGGTTTAATAGGACATCACCGCTGTCTTAGTGATTTCACAACGATTGGCTTGAACTCTGCAATGGGAAATACCTAAACTATTTAATGACTTTATCAGTTCCGGAATAAACCATAATCGCACGGATACCGCTGCCGATCCCTGAATATAAGTCGTCTTTTGTTCTAGTGGCACATCTATATTAAGTTCTATTAATGCTTGCATCCGGGACATCATCTTCCCATCATCAAGATGCAGTAACATAAAAATGCGAAGAAGCTCTTTATAATCAACCGTTATTTGGGGTGCTTTTTTAAGAACAGGCACCGCTTTTCCTTTCATCAGATTGCTCATATCATCTAATGCTTCCACAGCACCTTGAGCAGCTGCAGCCAAAAAAACGAGCAATGGGGAGCCTGCATTCAAAAGCTCATTTTGCGGCTTTATTAACTGCTCCAATGTGCGTATGGCCAAAAACATCACATACATTTCTCCATAAGCAGCGGAGTAATTTGCTGCACAAGAATTTAGGCCGTATAAAATATACTCCACCTCTTGATTTTTTAACGGGCGATTTGCTTTGTCCGAGTCGTTGCTGCTAGAGTCTGTACGATAATTAAATTTACTTAATGTATACTCATCCAAATATAATTCATCGCGAAATCCAGTCATCATGCCGGAGAATTGTTGAATCCAGCTTGTTGCATTCTTACTAGCTTTTTCTCCGGATTCCAAGGCGTAAGGATGTTCAGCTGCATCCATAACTTCTAAATTGCTGTTATAATTTTGATATTTATTATATAAACCTGGGGTGTTTTGCGAAGAAACCCCATTAAGTTTTGCATAGATTGGATTGAATGAATCGTTACCAAACAAGCTGCAGCCATTTAATGCTTTTTTTGCCTCCTGCACAGCTTGGTTTAATTTATCCTTTTGTTCCGTTTTTTTCTGATTCATTTGCGAATATGCTTGTTTACGTTGATCTTCCTTTGCTCCTTGCTGCTGCCGAAACTGAAGATTCTGCTCGTTCATACTATCACTGTCTTGCATCCATTGTTGAGAGAAATTTGCTGCAATGATCGCTGCGTTTTCCAGTCTTGTTTTCAAGCCGCTGAAGGAAGCTAATATTTTACCTAGCCCTGTCTTATATTGCGAAAAATATTCCAAATCATAGATAAGGATATGTTGAAATATTTCATCACTTGATAATTTATCTGGCGATTCATTCGCTTCGTTGATTAACCGATTTTTTTCATTTGAAAGCTGTAGATTGTCATTCTCTGCAAGCTTCAATTTCTCAATTACAGTATTATAATCCTCAGAAAGCATAGTAAAATCATAGGATATACTTAACTTCGTTTCCTGCAGCAGTGCCATATATTCGATAATATAGTGGTTATCATTCATTTGCTGCATATTTTGTTCAATGGTTGCAATGGAGGATTGGATATTCCCCAAAGAATTAAGTCCGATTTGGTCTGCAAGCTTTTGCAGCTTTGCTATTTTACCATCGTAAAGGGTGCGATTCGTTTCAGCATGGTCTAGAAACTGTGTCGCTTCATTCCAAGCATCATCAAGCGCTGTATTCCGCTGCTCTAATAACATTTCCAGCTTTTCTGCGTTTCCGGAAAATTGGGCGGATGCATTTAATTGTTTCGTCACGTCTGTCTTTTTGAATTTATTAACGAATTCCAACGAGTACTCTATGGGCGCTTTATATTTCATATCCTCTAAGATTTGTTGACGAAAAACAATTTGATTGGCTAATGTATACACTGATTTTAAACTTACTTTATTTGCATTCAATTGAGCATCCAGCAATTGAATATATGTTCCAGAATATTGAGGCGTTAAATTCTCCGATATGATTTCACTAAAGGTAGATTTCATTTCTGCCATATTCTCCGTTAAACCAAATAATCCATAGGTCTGTAAATTCGTATCGAATCCTGAAAGCAGAGAACGAACGCCGGTTTTCACATTCATTTCAACCTCCCGTTCCGCTAAATTCACGCGCGCATAATCAATCAAAACAGCATGAAAAAGAAAAATCGGAACAATAATAACGATTAAATAAACAGATACAGAGCCTTTGCTAGATACAAATAATCGTTTCCACGCATGCTTTTTCAATACAGTTCTCCTCGCTTGGTCCATTCGGAAATTAGTTATGTATCACAATGACTATTCCATTGTCTTCCAACGCTTGTCTTAAGGAAGGAGATAAATCAAGCTTACCGTTTTTCGTAATGCGAAAAAAATGCCAAACGACGCCTTTTACCTTGCCTTTTTTAATTAATTCCACATCCTTTAAAATCTCCGCTCTTGCTTCGGTATTATTAACGGTATATTTAGCTTCATGCGCAATCCCATCTGCATCAAGTGCGTCTATCTTGCGTGACTTTCCGTTGTCTTCGGTTGCTATATTTACAGTATGACCATGGACTAACTGTTGAATATAGCGACTTGCTTCCGCTTCCGATTGAATCACTATCGTTTTGGCTGGAGAAGGGATATTTTCTTGCAAGGTCTGTTGTGCATCTTTTCCAGAAATAATGCCTTTCAATTTGGGAATATAGTCGATGACTAATTGAACATTACGAATAAATTCAACAGGCTCCGTCACATGAGCGCTTGATTCAGCTGCTAGATTTTTGTTGTTTCCCAGCATGGACTCCAAGAAATTTAAGGGTGTTTTTACACTCGATAGTTGTACAGTCACTTCGCGATCTGCTAAATGATTGCGATAAGTAAGCCTTCCTGCGATCCCATTGGGAAAGCTTGCCGTTACTTGCTGCAATTTACGTTCTGGCCCTGAATTAAGCGCAGTATGTCCCACCTCAGGAAAGTGAAATGTAATGGGTGAATCATTTATTAAAGAGCCAAAAATATCGCTAATACGATCATTCCCTACACGCCAATATAATCCATCATTTTCATTCAGATTAAATGCGCCGGTTATTGGATCTTTATAGGAATTATCCCAATTGTAAGCCGCTCGATCCGCTGCTAAAGCGGACATTTGCTGTAAAGCAACTCTTTCATAGGTCCATAAACTGAAGAAAAGCAATGCAATCGTGGTTAAAAACACAACTGGATAAACGAGAGTCGCTTCAATTGTAAAACTGCCGGATTCATTTGTTAGCAATTTCATATTTAACGACTCCTCCATTAATCATTTAAGTAGGTGATGGTTCAATTACAGTCTGATTATTTTTTGTTGTTATGTCTGTGTTTACATCACTGAACATTTTATTCACCCAACTGATAATCCATTTACGGAATGCGATGGCAATAATTACGATCACAGCAATAATTAAGAGAATTTCCAAGGTGCCTATTCCGTCTTCTTCCCGCCAAAATTGCTGTAACGTTTTGCGAATTGTATTCATCGATATCTCCTCTAATATTTAATTTGAATTCATTATTAAAATTGCGGGTGCCGCAACAATAACCATGACAATAAAAAAAATAAGCACCATCGGGAAAACCAGTTTAGAAGAAGCTTCTTCTCCTAATGTTTTTGTTAGCATCATTCGTTTATCCCAGATGATTCTTGATAAATCGCGCAATGCATAAACGAATTCTATTCCACCACGACGATAATTCAGTAAAACGGTTGTTGTAAAAATAGAAATTTCCTGTACGTTGCAGCGTTTACTGAAATCCTCCAATACATGCTGAAAAGAACGATTATTTCGCAATTCCATAGCCATTAAACTGAGTTCATAGTATAAAGGATCGCTCTCTGCAAAAATCCCTTGCTTTTGTTTATGCTCTACACAGCGGCTGATTGCTTTTTGAACGGTTTCACCTGCATCAACCAAAAGCGTTAATTTGTTAAGAAATTCTGGCAGTTCAAGCAGCATCCGTCTTTTTTTACGTTTAATTTTTTTATTCAAATCATGAATACTGGCCATCGGGATAAATACCGTCAATATACAACCATAAGCCAAGAACGAAATATCAAACATAATCCCGATTAAAGTAAAGAAACTTAAACTAAGCAGCATATAAGTCATCATTCGGGCAATATATTGCTTTGATTGTTCCATTGAATGATTAATGCCATAATAGGCAACATACTTTAAATGTAATTTTGTTATATAGAGCGGAAATCGTTCCATGAACCGACTTCGCTGCAAAATATAGATGGAGAATGGCAGCAATCGAGCTACGAGAATGGATGAGTTTTCTTTTTTCATCCGCACTATACCCTGATATCCATAATCTTATTAGTAAAAGCATAACAGCCAAAAAGAACGGCAAGTGAGCAAGACATAATGATCCATCCATTAGCGCCATGATATAAGGGCAGCATATAATCCGGTGAACTAAAGCTTAATAAAGCGACAATAACTACAGGGGCAATACTTAAGATTCGCGATTCGAATTTTTTTTGCGAAATAAGCAAAGCAATATCCTGTTGAATTTCAATTTTCTCGCCAATCATTGCCGCAGTTCTGCGAATAACCTCAATTAAATTTCCGCCTGATCGTTTACAGATCGTGAATACCTCGGCAAAATTACGAATATCTTCTACATTTGCTCTATCACTAAATTGATTTAATGCATTCTCAATATTGTCACCATTGCGAAGCTTTTGAACGATTACATTAAATTCAATGATGATATATGTTCGTGGATTTGCATAAAGCATTTGTAAATCCTGTACCGTTTCGTAAAATGAATTTTCAACAGATCTACCAGCAGATAAAGAAGAAGATAACGAAAATAACGCCTGCTTGAACTGATCGTTTAACTCTGATTTTCGTTTTGCTAATAATTGCTTTCGTCTTACACCTAAAAAGCGAAAACATAAAAGTGATAACAATGCTGCATTTGCTAAATTTTTATAAAAGATAAACCCGATTGCAAACAATATAACTGCAGCAACAAAAAGCGCCCCTATTTTTTCACTAGTGGAGAGTTCGTATACGGAATAATCAATAAGCAGCTTTTGTTTAGTTGAATTAGTCCGTTTTTTATATTGTTCCATTATGACAAGAGCGACCCAAATTATTCCACCCGCAAAAAAGGCATAGATCCAGATAAACATTTCTCACCACCTCATACTTGATAAGCCTGCCATCGTAAACTTCATCGAATGCATCAATTTATTGCCAACCCTCTGTAGTTTTCCATTTACATGCTGCAAAGTGCTACCTTCATTTTCCACAAATACGTATAACGGGTTTAGTTGTATTTCTCCATCTACTATTCCAATCACTTCATGTATCTCCGTTACTTTTCGTGTTCGATCCCGTAATCGCGTTAGATGAATCATGATATCGACTGCAGAAGAAATCTGCTTGCGGATCACACCCACAGGTAAATTAGCGCCGCTAAAAATCATCGTTTCCAAACGGCTAAGCATGTCCATCGTACTATTAGAGTGACCCGTTGATATGCTGCCTTCGTGCCCGGTATTCATCGCCTGCAGCATATCGAGCGCTTCAGCTCCTCGCACCTCGCCTACAATGATGCGATTAGGCCGCATACGTAATGATGCATGAATTAAGCTGCGAATCGATATTTCTCCCTTTCCTTCTGTATTGGCATTCCTAGTCTCCAAACGAACTATATTAGGCAAATGATTCATTTGCAGTTCGGCAATATCTTCAATGGTGATGATGCGCTCTTCCTGAGGAATAAAGTTAGTTAATGCATTTAAAAAAGTTGTTTTACCTGAGCCCGTACCACCACTTATGAAAATATTAAATTTTGCAATAACCAAATATTTCAAAAATTCTGCTGCTTCGGCATCCAAAGTGTCCATTCGCACTAAATCTTCCATGGTCATCGGTTTCTCTGGAAATTTGCGAATCGTCATGGTTGGGCCTTTTAAAGCAATGGGGGGTAAAACAATATTGACCCGCGAGCCATCCGGAAGTCTTGCATCAACAATGGGCATACTTTCATTGACGATCCGATTCACCTTAGCCACGATGGCTTGGATGATATCCATGAGCTTTTGTTCATTATCGAAACAACCTTGAAATCGCGTTAATCTGCCATTTTTCTCGATGTATATTTCATCATGCATATTTATCATTATTTCCGTGATTGATTTGTCATCAATTAACGGCTGCAGCACATCCAAGCCGCGAAAGGAATGAAACAATCGCTGAACCTGTTTTTCCATCTGTGAAGCTGTCAGCACATGAGTCCTTGAAAAATGAAACATAGTCTGCTCTATTAGTTCTAACAATTGCTGATTAGACAAATCAGCAGCGTTATTCAATTGATCCAAAACATCTTGCTTTAAAGACTGAAATAAGTCAGCTTCCTCTATTACATTCATCTGATCGTCTCCTTTGCATTGTAAAACCAATGCAATAATTGACCATGAAACACATTCTCACTCATTAATTGTTCTGCGGAATGCACCGATTTCCATTGCGGTACATAGGGCAATTGACCTGAAATTTCAATATTATTACGGGTAAAGTCATTCACTGTTTTGCCCGTATATTTGTTTAACAAATAACATATTTTATTTGACCATTGCTGTGGGAGCTCATGAAATCTAAGCTTAAGTTCATTTAACAATAGAATGGATTTATGAACACAATTCATATCATCTGTCATCATCCAAATGATTTGATCACTCATCGATAATACTTTTAAAATCCGCTCATGCAAGGAATGATCCAAATCAACAAGAATATAATCGTATTCTCCATCGATGGTCAGTAGATTAAGCAGCTGCTCTATAGTCTCTCCAGATATTTCCTCGATGCCAGCAATGTGTGAAAGTGAGCTTAAATAAGCAACTTTTGTCAGTGGATCAACATATTTAAGTGTCGATAACTTTACGGATAATGGATTTGCATTGGTTTTGATGTAATAAAGCATTTTTGCAAAATCATCGCTTTCCCTATTTTCCGGGAACATCGAAACAGATTTATACAGCTCGAGATTTAGATAAAAAACATTATAATCCAAAAAAGCAAGCATTTTTGCTAGATTTGCGGCAACCGTAGTTTTTCCACAACCACCTACCGCAGAGTAAACAGAAATAATCTGAGCGGCTCCACTTTCAGGAACTTTTTTCTTCATTTGGACATTATACGCCTTTGGTGCGTTTTCCAAATATAAAGTTAGCAAGCGATCAAGCAATTGATTCAGCGGTTGATATTTGGCAATAATGCAATGATCTAACGATTCCAATGGATGATTTTCCTCGTCTAACCATACGACGAAGATGTTTTGAAGGGGTAATTGCATATTTGCAATCATTTCACGATTCGCTGCTAAAAGATGAACCTTGTGGGAAGACTTCAAAAACATCTCAAAAGCGCTTTTTTGCGTAAACGTTTTAATGATCCATTTGTTTTTATAGCTGGATTCTTGGATATACGTCGAAAACATTTCAACATATTCCCGATCATCATCCAAAAGTACTAAAGTTAACTTATCCATGCCTATACTCCTTTCCAACCAAGTATTTGCAAAAATCCACATACCATCAGCACAAGTGAAATGACGCCTACAACAATACCGATTCTCACTTTTGGTGTTCTGTTCAAGGTCTCCCCCCTAACAAATAAAGATAAACGGCAAAAAAAGCACGCATAAACGCAGGTCATAGACCTATCATTTACGGTGCTTCCGCTAATGTATTGAATTTAATTTTGATTATACTATAATTTGGGAATAATACAATACATGATGTGAAATTCAATTAAACCATCGTGACAGAAAGTGTTTTTTCTTAGAGTCTGCTTGGGTAAAATAAGTCTCAGGAATAATTTTATTCATCAATGGCTTCAAGCAATCCGTCAATATGTGTAAGTATGGATCGCGATCTTGAATCAATTTACCGGACCATTGCGCCTTTAACATATCCGCGTATACTAACTCAGGAATTGTACAAATGGGTGTAAACGGCAACGCTGCAAGCCATTCTTTTTCTGCCGAAAAGGCTGCCTTGCGATTAGCAATCCATTGAATCGACTTTCCTTGCAATTGTAAATCAAGCAAGCAATTAAGATGATCCAACGTACTGGGAAACTTTAATTTAGATAAGGATGGACCGGCAACGACAACAATTTCATCTGCCTGGAGACAAATTTCTTTAACGATGGGATGCTCCCAATAATGAGAAACATCTAACAAAACAATGGGCTGTGTGATGGAATACAACAGCTTGTACGTATGTTCAGTTTGCCAATTGCCTTGAAAACCAGTGGGTGGCAGAGGATGCCACTCCGTATTGCCATTTTGCCATATTTTCGCTTTCTCCATACCACCTTGATATATTCTATCGGCAGTAAAGGAATAATAATTTGGCGCATGACGCTCTCCATAAAGTAATGCGTATAACTCCGGCTCATTACTTATGCTTTCAACCAAAGCATGTGGAATGAAGTTCTGATCCAAGACTCTAGCCAGAGATAATGCCGTAAATGTGGAACCCGCATTCGCGTACAGACTTCCGATCACGATAAGCTTGCGTTTCATCGTCGTTGAGCTGACATCTGACTTAATAGAGTTTTGAATGGGGAAAGTTTTCGATCCAGCAGGAATCGAAACGAGCAAATGCTCAAGCTGCTTCTGCACTTCAACGGCAGTCTGATAGCGATTTATAGGATCGTTTTGCAGTAATTTATCGATAAGGTTGTTCAACTTTTCGGGAACTTGCTCTGAGAAAGGCTGCCATTTCTCTAGTTGGGGCGAATAATAATGACCTCCGCTTAATAAATAATACATCAGTGCACCTAATGTGTAGAGATCCGTACGAGGGTCCGTCTGTTGATGCTCATATTGCTCAGGCGCCGCAAAACCAACCGTTCCTAATTGCATGGTGTCCGAATGACGCTCAGAGCTGTAGCTGCGAGCAATGCCAAAGTCTATTAATCTTATATTGTTTTGTTCATCTATCATCACGTTAGAAGGCTTTAAATCACGATAAATAATTGCTTTCGGCTTAAAATGATGCAAATAATCAAATACCTGGCATAACTGATAAGCATATTTAACAATCTGCTCAAGCGGTATGGCTCTATTAACTGAAAAAAGCTTTTGCAATGATTGCCCCTTAATGTAATCGATAACCAAATAGCTGTAGCCATTCGCATCCGGCGGAAAAAAGTCAACGATTTTTGGTAAAAAAGGGTGATCGAGTTGAACTAAAATCGCCGCTTCATCGACAAAGCCTTGCGCATGGTGAGAATGAAGCAAGGATTCTTTAACTGCCCATTGCTTACCGCTTAACTTTAAATCGTTCGCTAAAAAAACCGCCCCCATACCGCCTTCTCCTAAACGGGAAATGATATGGTAACGGTTTGCCAGCGTAAAGCCAATTTCCAAATGTGAACGATGTTGTACCAATGAATCCAACTCCTGAACATACACTTATTTACCAATAATTGTAGCTTAGTATAAGATGGTTTCATAATAAAATCCATATATATTTATTTAATATCATTAATACTTTATTATAATAATTTATTTATTAGCTGCTTTTACTCGTTCTATTTGGTTTATATGTGCTTGTGTATGGCTCACGATTTTAAAAGCTAGGTCGCGTAAACTCAACGTACCTGCTTGATTATGTTCCCCGGTTCTATTCCAATCCTCTTCTGCCAACGAATTTAAGATTGGAACCATCGATAGGCGATTATAACGAAGCATTTCTAAATGCGGTGTTACATCCAAAAGATCGTAATTTTGCCGTTTAGCCCATAAATCTTGATCAAAACCAATCATAATTGGATTTTCCTCGGAGATAACCTGTTTTAAACGATGGGTAAGAACGATTTCGGCATCACATAAATGTATGACTATTTCTTTAATGCTCCAACCGTTAACTTTTTCACGTAAATTTAATTGATCTTCGGTTAATCCGTTTAAAGCTTGTTGAATTAAATTGAAGCCATTCGCGTATTCTACGATTGTTTGTTTCATGAATATCCCTCCGATTTTTATATTGAATGTGCATTGGTAAATGCGGATACAACTTTGATCCATGGACGATCCTCGACCCAATCAATCTGAATTGGCAGTTGAAAAACTTGTTGTAGATTCTCTGGTGTAAGCACATTTCTTTTCAAGCCTGATGCTATTATTCTCCCTTGATCAATTAAAGCCACATGAGTAAACAAAGGCATAATCTCCTCAATATGGTGCGTGACATAAATGACCGTCATATCCTGCTTTCGTAAATCATTAATGTTGTCCAAAAATTTCTCTCGTTCATATAGATCCAGTCCAGCACAGGGCTCATCCATGATCAATATTTTCGGTTGGGACATCAAAGCGCGAGCCAGCATCACTTTTTTGCGTTCACCTTGTGATAAAGAGCCTAACGGTTGATCTCTTAAATGTGTTAACTGGACTGCTTCAAGCTGCAAGAGAGCTTTATTCATTACTTCTTGTGGGATCTGTTCATAAAATCGCAAATAACTATATTCCCCTGTCGCGACAACCTCCCACACAGGATCGCTTAAGCCTAATTTTTCAAATAAAGACTGGCTTATATACCCCATTTTTTTACGAACTTCTCTTACATCACAAGTTCCATACAATTGGTCGAGTACAGTGACAGTTCCTGAACTTGGAAAAGTATAGCCATTCAGCATTTCCAGGATGGTTGTTTTACCCGAGCCATTTTTCCCGAGAATCATCCAATGCTCTCCGTGGTTTATATGCAAATTAACCTGGTTTAAAATATCGCGGTCTTCTCTTTTAAAAGTTACATTTTGTAAATGGATCACCCTAGCACCTCGTTTCCCTTTCAAACATTGTAAACTATTTTTACTTACTTGTAACGGTCCCAAGCATTTTTTTTGCTTTAGATAAATTAAAAAGCAGTACTCCACTGATTACAACGGCTGTACCGAGCCACTGTAGAGTATCCATCGTTTCACCTAAATAAAAGAAAGAAATGATTGCAGTAAAGATCGGGTTGAAATTGAGAAATATGCCTGCGCGAGTGCCGCCAATTTTATTGACTGCTATATTCCAAAAAAACATCGCTAATACAGTTCCACCAAAGCTTATATATAATATTTCCATGACAAAAGTAACGTTCGGTTGCTGAATGGAGAAGTGACTAATGCTAAAAGGAATTAACATCAGGACCCCAAAAGCACCGCCCCAAAATGTAGACATTAACGGGGATACATACTTCATCGCAATTTTGCCGGAAACAGAATAAAGCCCCCACATGATTACACCGAGAAGCATCAACAAATCCCCGCGATTAAATTCGAGATGAAGGACATGATCCATTCTACCATGCGAAATAACGATTAGAACGCCGATAAAAGAAATGATCATCGCGATGATTTGACGAGCGTTTAAATGCTCTCGCAAAATAAAATAGGCTGCGATTGCTATCGTAATCGGATTCAATGCGGATATTAATCCATCATTATCTGCTGTAGTGAACTCCAAAGAATGAAACATAAAAACATTAAATAACGACACCCCTGTAAGACCCATATAAATTAGCGGAAGGAGCGCTTTTCGCGGAGGTAATAATTTGCGTTCCTTTAACCACACATAAGGCAGCAGCATAATAACAGCAAGTCCCCACCGTAAATCTGCTAAAACCATAGCCGATGCATGACCGACAATCGATTTGCTGACTACAAAGTTTCCTGCCCAAAGCAGACTCGTGAAAAGCAGCATAAAATAATAAATCATCAATAGACTCCAGACTTTTTACGTAATCGTGCGATTCGTTTTTCTAATTGTATGCAGAGATCATGATGCTTGGTTTGATTGTCTTTAGAAGACTTCCCAAAAGCAGCTATCCTTAAAAAGGAAGCTTGCTTCCAAGCATGTTCGAGCGCTTTCTCTGCAAACATTATCGCGGTTTCATATTGTTTCATCCGATGCTCATAGTACATGGCAAGCTCTATAAAAGGCTCCAAAGCTATAAAGCCTTGGTCATTGCATTTTAATTTAATATAAGCATTCCATAGCTTTACAGCCTTAATCTCGTTTCCTTTTTTCTTATAGAATGCTGCTATAGCTAGCCAGTATTCACTTGATTTGGCTGGAGAACGAACTAATAACTGTGTAATAGCCGCTTCCGCCAAGTCTGTTTTCCCCATTTTGTCCAACCATAAGCCGATGCGAAATAATTCTTCCGCTTCCATCTTAGTATAATCTAAATGACCGCATAAAGCATGTCCAAAATGAATCGCCAATACAGCTAACGATAGAATATCATGCTCATTATGCACAAATACCCCTTGAATAACGCTAAGTCGTCTTTCGGCTAAATATTGAAAATATAACGTCGGCGCGAGTGACCCCGGAACATCATCCAGACGGGTAAAGCCGAGCCTTTCCTCTTCTACTTTAGCCAGTCTGCAGGAAGGCAGCGTATTGCGCCAAAAGCTGCGAGCTGAATATAAAAAATCCAGCTGCAAGATATCTTGGTTAGCTAGCTTCATTCGATTCAATACAAATCTATTTTTGATAATCGGCCAGTCGAAGGTACGTCCATTGTAAGAGACCACGTGAGTAAAACGTGATAAAGATTCGTTAAAATAATGCAGCATGGCAATCTCTTCGGCAGG
>JAQBPR010000056.1 GCA_028287395.1 Bacilli bacterium | reverse complement strand
GTGGTGGAGAGCATATGAAGGAATGTGACCGGAGAGTTGAAAGTTTTGCTTTAGCAAGACTGGCTTCGGGAGCATATGCTTAGGCACATCCCTCATATGCCGCAACCCTACTTATTAAACACACTCTTATAGTCTTATATTTCAAAAAAAGCCCCCAGATACATCGAGTTCTCACTCAATACTTCTGGAGGCTTATATTCTGTATATACACGTAGGATGAATTTACTATTTGATTCGCTTCAACGAGGCTTCTTGCTCAATAGAGCGCAAGGATAGCATTGTCACAACCCGTTGCTGACTTTCCTGCGTTACTTCAACACGCAAAACTGCATCCGATGTTTCCAGAACAGCTTGCTTGATCAGCGGAATATCGGAAACAATCGTCTTAATTTCCATGATGTCCTTTTTCATGCCAGTAATTTCTGTCTTGATACCGCTAATCTCTGTTTTCATATCGCCGATCTCGGACTTTATGCTGCTGATCTCGGTCTTTATACCGCTGATGTCGCTCTTCATGTCGCCGATCTCGGACTTTATGCTGCTGATCTCGGTCTTCACGCCTTTTAATTCAACTAGAATTTGATTCAACAACTGCTCGCTCACCGAATTTCACTCCTTTATTGTTCCCCTTTTATCATAGCATAAAATAGTAAGACAAGCCGCTATTATTTACAGTAAATATCGGTTTATTTTCTTAGATTCCATGCTTTCGTCGCATACTTGTCAGCGATGATTTGGGCAGCGATTTGCTGCTCGCGCTCAGTGGGTTCTGATTCGACTAAGCGAATCCCCATTGCTTCGGCAATCCCTTGCCGAAAGGCATCCTCTGCCTCACTAAGCGCCACTGGACTTAAACCAAGCGCACGGCGCAATGGATTGATGGCAATGGCTTTACTGTCAAACGATTTCTCCAAGCGCTGTTTAACCGCATCGCTTGGAAAACGCAGCAAGCCAAACAACTGGGCCGCATCCAATTCCAGCAATATTGAGCCATGCTGCAGCACAACACCCTTCTGCCGCATCTGCGCGCTTCCTGCAACCTTGCGTCCCTCGACTACAAGCTCATACCATGAGGGCGCGTCAAAGCAGGCGGCTGAACTTACCATATCGGCTTGCCGCTTCTCTTCTTCCACCAATTGAATCATTTCTGCATTCAAATCAAGTCTGCGAAATCCGCGCAGTAAGCCTTCACTTAAGACGCGGTAAGCTTCCGTTACTCCTTGGGGCATGCCTGGGTAATTTTCAGCTACGATAATACTGTAGGTTAACTCCTGATCATGCAGTACCGCACGGCCACCTGTAGGTCGACGAACAAAGCCGATCCCCTGACGTTCGACCTCCGCCAAATCAACCTCAGTTTCGGCCTTTTGAAAATATCCAATGCTTAATGTCGGTGGGTTCCAGCCATAAAACCGCAAGGTTGGCGGAACGCGGCCTTCGCTGTGTTCTTGCGCAATTGCTTCATCCATTGCCATATTGTACGCGGGGGAACCGAGCCCCGAACGAATAAATCGCCAAGTGTTCATCTTTATTTTTCCTTCCGTGATGAAAGTTATGAAATGCCTGTCTTTGGATCATACTATATTTTACATGCAAAAGCAGTTTTTTGTCAGGAGGGAATCTATGCCGACAAAGGAGTCGCCAAACCGGCCAACAAACACGCAGGACCAGCCCCCGGTACAATGGGATCGAAGCTGGATCACTGAAATGCAAGCTCGCATGGATCACAACGGTCCTTGGGACGATTGGCAGATGTATCGGCTTGCCTATGAAGCGGAGCAATCACAGTTAATTCATAGCTTTGACGAGCTCATTTGTTTAAAGCATATCCCGCAATTACAACCCATGCCGCATCAAATCGATACCGCCAAAAAAGTCATGCACGAAATGCGCGGCAGAGCCATTCTTGCCGATGAAGTCGGGTTGGGCAAGACGATTGAAGCAGGCCTCATTCTTAAAGAATATTCGATTCGCGGCTTGATCCGCAAGGTACTGATTCTCGTCCCGGCATCGCTTGTTCTGCAGTGGGTTCGTGAGCTCAATCAGAAATTCGGCATTCCCGCTGCAGCGCACAAAAAGCAATACATGTGGGCGCAAACCGACATTATCGTCGCCTCCATGGATACAGCTAAACGCGAGCCCAATCGGGAAATCGTCTTGAATATGGAATACGATATGTTGATTGTCGATGAAGCTCATAAACTAAAAAACAAGAAGACAACCAACTATCAATTTGTCAACCAGCTGCGTAAAAAATATTGTCTATTATTAACCGCAACGCCCATCCAAAACGATCTCAGTGAGCTGTACAATCTGATTAACATTCTCAAACCGGGGCAGCTCGGAGGTCAGAGTCATTTTCAAAGCAGCTTTGTCGTCGATAAAAGAGTGCCGAAAAACGAGGATTTGCTGCAGGCTGAGCTTAACAAAGTAATGATCCGCAACCGGCGCAGCGATGGCGGTATCTCATTCACGAAACGACAAGTCCGCAACATTCCGCTGACGCTTTCTTCGGAGGAACAAGCGCTCTATGACGGTGTTACCGATTTTGTTAGAGGCCGTTACCGTGAGGCCGGCAACGACATTGGCAGCGCCCTCTCGCTTGTTACCCTGCAGCGTGAGGTTTGCAGCAGTCGCGACGCAGTATTCGTTACGCTAGTGAACTTGTTCAAAAAAACAGCGGAGGATTCGCCGCAGCGTGCGGAAATCTGGGGACTTGTCGAGAAAATCAAAAGCATTCAATCCAATACCAAAGCTGAAAAAACGTTGGAATTAATCCAACAAATTGGCGATAAGGTAATTATTTTCACAGAATATCGCGCTTCGCAGGAATATTTACTAAAATTTTTAAAGGATCACCAAATGATCGCCGTCCCCTATCGCGGCGGAATGAATCGCGGCAAAAAAGACTGGATGATGGACTTGTTTCGCAAACGCGCGCAAATCCTCATAGCAACAGAAGCAGGCGGCGAAGGAATCAACCTGCAATTCTGCCATCATATGATTAACTTTGACCTGCCTTGGAACCCTATGCGGGTAGAGCAGCGAATCGGGCGCGTGCATCGTTTGGGGCAGACGCATGACGTAAAAATTTATAATTTATCGACGACCGGCACGATTGAAGAGCATATTGTCTCGCTGCTGCACGAAAAGATTAATATGTTCGAGCTAGTGATCGGAGGTCTGGATGTCATATTGGAAAAGCTGGAGAAAAAAAGCTCCCTCGAATCTCATCTATCCAAACTCATCTTAGAGGCAAACAATGATGCGGAAATACGCTCAAAGTTGGATGAAATAGGGGAGTCTTTTACTATGATCCAAGCCGAAGTGGGCGATGCCATGTTCAGCGAAACGGAGGGTCAAGTCCAATGAACGCAGCGCAGATTGAATCGTTTGTCATGCAATATATCCAATCGACAAACAGTCAAATCATCGAGAAGGGATTGGCCTACGCTACTGTCAAGCTATCCCCGCAAGCAGATAAGGATTTGACGCAGCGGTCTTATTATTGGGGATTTGTAGAACGAACAGGCGCAGAGCCGGAAACGTTGACGTATTGTTTCGTTTTTGATCCTCTATCCAACGGACTCAAACCCCAAGAGATTGTGCAGGGTCGCGGGGCATGGTCGGCGGCCACAAGAACACAGCAGCATGATGTCACCTTTGGAAGTCGGCGTTTGGAGCAAATATTCCAAACCGTACGCAGCAGAGGCCGATGGATTAATTTGTTCGAAGAGCCGCTTTCGCAGAAAAAAGGGATGCCATCCACAGGATACAGCACTTGGCTCGGCATCAATTATAAGCTCGAATTAGTCTGTGATATGAAACGCAGTGAAATTCATTCGTTTGGTATTTCACTAGGCACAGGTGAAATTATCGAAAATTTCCAGCAATCCTTGCTTAGCAAAAAATTAACACCCCGTCTCCCCTTAAATGTCCATCTTTTATCCAAGCGAATGACTTTAGAACGAGCCGCAACACTTGCCGAGCATCATCTGGAAAGCAAAATTAAACGATACGATCACAGTTGGGCTGTTGAAGCAAGGGAACGCTTGCAGGTAGAACAGACTCGGATGGACGATTATTATGTGGAATTGCTGAAGTCCATTGTAGAGGAAGAGCATAAAGCAGAAGTGGAAGAGCAATACCGCAATCGTCAAGCGGAAATCAATTGGCAATATCAGCCGAGAATAGATGCTCTCGCCATGAACTGCGGATTATTTCATTTGCGCGCGGAAGATAAAAGTTGAACCTGACGTTAAATGCTATCAGATGGCAAAAAACTCAACAAAAAACAGTAATTCGCCTACCATAAGCTAACAAATTTTTCCTGAGACAACCTATACAATAGAACAGAGCATACTATACTTAAAGGCAGGTGTTGCAATGAAATTAGCTCTATTATGCATATCGTTATTGTTGTTTGGAGGCTTGAACTTAGAAAACTTGAAAAGCCAAACCAAGCAAGCTATCTCTTCATCCGTTTCAGCTTCAGCTTCGACATCTCCAAGCCTGAATGACGTTTCAGCCGAAACAACGCTTAAACGTGCCGTCCAGCAGTGGTTTACAGCATTATCCGCAGAAAAGGGCTTCGAAGCTTGGATAAACGCCAAATGGACAAGCATTCCCTTAGGTCCGGGTACGCATAGCTGGCTCATTATGATCCGTAAAAATGAGCTTGAAGTCGGTTATATGATCGTTGGTGCGCTTGAAGATGGGCAGCATTATCGGTTAATTGAATATGGACAGGGGAATCAACCCTTATACGGTTTAAACACGCTGTATCAATCGATGATACAGCAGGAAATCATCTCATCCTCTACTACATTCGCACAATTTATTACGGACGCAAGCTGGCGTAAGGAACGACTTGATTTAGGTACATTAGAAACCTTCTGGAAAATAACGCATGGTGGAATGGACTATTATCTCGATGCGAAATCAGGGGAGCCTTTACTAAACTACTTTGCCGAGGAGCTTGAAGCGAATATAAAACCCTCACCAATAATGAAGCTGAAGGATCTAGCTGCTTCCGATCAATTATCGGATTTAGATGGGGCTCAGATTAGCCTGACCTCGTTAAACGATGCCTTTGATCCTTTTGAAAAGCCCTCATGGGTCAAGGATAAGCCCTTACCCATTCATGCATTGAACGATTTAGTATCCGAGCTTAAGCAGCATGAAAAAATCACTTTTATGAGTCGGATTTATCAGCAAAAAGTGATCTTTCCCGCTGCTGTTACAGGCTATCAGCAATGGAACGATGGACAAGTCTATATCTCCTTAGACAATGAAGGCTCACGCTATATACCGCTATCGTCCTTGCTGGACATTGGCGCATTTTATTCATAACCCTTGTTTTTTACGAGTTATTCTGGCACGTCTTTGCTCAAGCCACATTGAAAGCGCAAATGGAACAGCACCAAACCAGAGGCTGGTCCACGATTCTTTGGGAGGACGTAATTCACGGTTCCGTTTGCGCTCCTCCTTTGGAGTCTCCATGTAATGAACCACTCGTTCTGTAATGTATTGCACCAATTCTTCGCCTTTTTCGGCCATTTCCTTCACCATCCCCATAACTCCGTTTACATCTATTTTCTCCAAAAGCATTGGTTTTTAACCGCCTGACAATGCTAAAAGAGTATATTCAAAAGTATAGCTATGTTGCGTAATGAATGTGCTTTCCAACCTCAGTTGAAAATGAATTTCTTGAATTGACGTAGGGGAAACTCATTTTCAAAGTCGGCACATAAACTTTCCAAACACACCCATTTCTCCCCGTCGCCACTTTTTGAACACACTCTAAAAGTACGCCACCAAACACCTGCGCAATGCGGCAAAACGAGTACCGCATAAAACGCCTGAAACAAAATTTCACTTTACAACTATAAGTTTTAAATTATATATTTGCTCTATTATCTTTTTTTATGAGGGATTGAACTAAGGCATGGCTGCAACCGCAATTCTTATTTTTATTATCACAATTATTTTCGTGATTTGGCAGCCTAAAGGCTTAAGTATTGGATGGTCTGCTGCGGGTGGAGCATTGCTCGCTTTGCTATCCGGGATCGTATCTTTTGCAGATATCAGTACCGTAACTACAATAGTATGGGATGCCACTACGCTTTTAGGATTATATTTTTGGTTGTTGCTATTTTAGGGAAAAACAAGTTTACTTTTATATAGAGTTATTTCACATTTAACAAGAAGAGGTGTTCTTCCAGTGACAACTAAAAAAAGCTATCAATCTCTCCACGAAAATAAAATTTTTGTCGGTGGTTCTGCTGATGTAGAAGCCATGATTAAGAATGAAAACATCGATGTGATTGTCGATCTTAGAGCGGAAGCGACCAAAATGGCCTATCCTTCCGAAACAACACAATGGATTCAAGTCCCAATTGGCGATGATTCGCCGCAAACAGAAGAGATCTTGTTTAAAAAAGCGATAGATGAAGTGGTCAGCGCTTATAAAGCTGGGAAAACGGTCGGGTTTCATTGTGCGGGAGGCAGAGGTCGCGCGGGTACGGTTGCCATTGGTACACTTCTCGCTTTAGGACTTAGTAACACCCTACAAGAAGCGGAGCAAAAAGCCAAAAGCATCCGTTCCATCATCAACATAGGAAGTGCACAGCGAGAATCGCTGCATAAAATATTTCCGGATAAATAGTCTCATATAAATGTAACTTCCCTAAATTTCTCTTTCCATGGCGATATTGCTTCCAAGGATTCTAATATCTGCTCTGCTTGATTGATAAAAAGCCGCTGAATCACTCTGGAATATTCAATACAGCCTGAATCTAAAATATATTGGATGCACTCGACCTTTTTTTCGAGAAATTGTTGTTGAGATAGCTTACCTTCATAAAAATCTTGAATTACCGAAAAATCCTCATCTTTTTCTGCCAACAAATAGAAGATGGGAAGTGTTCGTTTTTTTTGCAGCATATCATTTTTTAAATCAAATCGAGTGATGTCCTTAATGTCATTTTCAATCTGCGCAATGGTTCCGATGCATACAGCCAATTCATTCATTTTCTCTACCGTCAGTTCGGGAAGAGATAAAACCCCATATCCCATATAACAGGCTGCACGGATCAATGAACCCGATTTCTGCTGAATCATCTTAATATAATCTTCTTCTGTATGAACGGAGTCATTCAAATCGCTGTACTGGCCATCCAACGCCCTCATAATAAAACCGCTCACTTCTCGGACTAAAGGAAAGCTCCCCTCTTCGTGCCTCTCTATATCTGCAATTTCGTTTATAGCTCCCATAAGCAATGCGAGAAAAGCATTCAAAGCATATTTGGGTGGACACTTCATCCACAGCTTGTCTGTATTATCCTGATCTTGAAGATCATCCATAATATCAAGCGATAACATCATCATTTCCGTGAGTGCGGCCAGTCGATGAATAGAGGGTGAGTTTCCCCCAAACATATAATGGGAGTACTGGGTTATTTCAGACCAAATTGACTTCTCAGCAGCTTTGTCCAATATACAATTTTTCAGCAGTTCATTAAATTCCGCGACATAAACATGCTCATCCACAATACGAATCATTTCCTCTATAATATTAGGCTGCATTGCTCTATTCTCTCCTATCAGACTCTTTATAATATTTGCTCTGGACGAATTTCTCTACCGCTTTGGTTCGTGTTTTTGCCCCCAATTTCCCATAAATCCGTTTCATATAATTATCCACCGTGCGTTTGCTGACAAAAATCTTCTCGCCAATTTGTTCATGATTCAACCCCTCCACAAGAAAAGACATAATCTGCACCTCATCCTTGGTAAGCTCCAAAACATTCGCAGCGTGATCGTCCATCAATCTCATTTTGTGATAAAAGGACAGCGGTACAGTCGTATGATTGTCCAAAATACATTGCACCATATTTTTAATCGTCTTCTCGCTGGAGCCTTTGGAAATGACCCCAGAAACCCCGATTTCCAATAAAACGTTTAAAATTTTAGCCACATCCACTCCGGTAAAAATAACGACATGAATATGCGGAAATTGATTTTTAATCTGCGCAGCAACCTCGCTTCCCAACTGATCCGGAAGATAATAATCAAGAAAAATCAAGTCGGGCTCGTGTAACCGAACAAACTCCAAACATTCATCGCCTTCCCCAACGATCCCAATGACATGCAAACCATCAATCTCTTCCAAAATATTTTTGGTAGCAATAGCAAACAAGGGATGATCATCCACAACGAGCGTCCGTATGACCTTATTCATGCCGTTAAACCTTCTTTCGGTAAAGTAATTTTTATTTTCACGCCATGCCCTTTTTCCGAATTCAATTTGATGTGTCCGTTCATATAAATTACCCTGCTCTTCATTTGCTCTATACCATTGCCTGATGAGCCAATTTCTTTGGTCACCCTGCGCTTTTGGTCAAAACCGACGCCATCATCCTCATAGAGAAAGTAAAAATTTTCACGCCGAAACGTTAACTGAATTCGAACCTTTGATGCTTTGGAATGTTTTTTCGCATTATTAAGCAGCTCCTGAAAGATACGAAACAAATGCCTTTTCGTTTCCAGGCTGCTCACCTCAATAGCCGATGCCTCTCCCGCGAGAAATTCAATTTCAAACGGACAGCCGATTTCCTCCTGCTCGATGACTTGCTGGATCGTTTCAATTAAACCGACCTCCTGCAGCAAATGCGGATGCAGTTCAAAGCAGCTGTGACGCAAATTGCTGTTGATAATTTCAATATAATCAAAAATGCTCGCCAGTTTTTCATTCTCTTCTTCGGTTAGCGCATGATTCCTTAAAAAAGAAGAGATTCTTCCTTTCAGAAAAAATAAATCCTGCATCGTTGTATCGTGAAGATCCATGGCAATGCGCAAGCGTTCCTTCTCCTGAAGATCGAACATCAGTTTACGAAACCAGACAAAATCCTGGGCAACCTTCTCATCCGGTATTTGCGCCGCCAGTTCATGCAGCTTTAGCGTCAGCCTGCGAATTAAGTAGAGGTTTTCCAAGCTAACTGCCAAATACGAAATAATCAA
>JAQBPR010000029.1 GCA_028287395.1 Bacilli bacterium | reverse complement strand
GAAGAAGCGAAAGCAAAGTCTTTATCCGGGCAATCCATGCTGTTGCTTGCAGTCAATGGTTTGTTCGCTGTTGCGAATGCATTATCGGGAACGTTTGTGAATGTGTATTTATGGAAGGTCAAGAATGATTATACGTTAATTGCTTGGTTTGCGATTTCGACGCAAGTGACGATGGCGCTTACGTTTTGGATAGTCGGTAAATGGGTGAAGGAACATAATAAGATGCATTCACTTCGCTTGGGCGTCGCTATTTCCGCTGTATTCTATTTAATCATTCTCTGGTTAGGTGTCAAATCAGTCGATTACGTAATTGGGTTAGGCATCATTATGGGATTGGCGTTTGGCTTTTTTTGGCTTGCTTTCAATGTCGTTTATTTTGAAGTGACGAATCCGCAAACACGGGATAAATTTAACGGATGGGCTGGGTTGCTTGGTTCAGGGGCCGGAATGATCGCTCCTTGGTTATCGGGTTATTTGATTACGCATATGAAGAATACCACAGGATATCGACTTATTTTCACCTTATCGCTTGTGACCTTTTTGATGGGCGTAGTCGTTAGTTTTTTTCTGAAAAAACGTAAGGTGCAGCAAAGCTATAACTGGATGTATGGCTATCATCAATTGCTTCAACCTGCAAATCCGTGGCGAAAAATAGCGCTTGCTCTTGTTGCACAGGGTATGAGAGAAGGCGTTTTTGGTTTCATCATTGGCTTGTTAGTGTATATCTACACAAAAAATGAAATGAAATTAGGCAATTTTTCACTTATTTCATCTGCTGTCGGTTTCGTCAGCTTTATGGTTGTAGGAAAGTGGCTGAAGCCCAAGCGACGAAAGTTATGTATGTTTATCGGTGTTGTCATGATGATCCTCGTCATATTGCCTTTTTTCTGGCAAGTAAGCTATAGCACTCTTTTGGTTTTTGGCGTAGGTACTTCCTTATTTATTCCGTTGTTTACTATTCCGATTACCTCTGTTGTGTTTGATATGATCGGTAAAAATGAAGAAAGCGCTAATAATCGTGTGGAATACATCGTGCTGCGTGAAGTTGCCTTAAATACAGGCCGCATGCTGGGTACCTTGATCTTTATTGCAGTCGTTTCCTGGAGTGCAAAGCCGTTAACCATAAATCTGTTATTATTGGGATTAGGCAGCACTCCCTTTTTAGCATGGTTATTGATGCGACCTTGGCTAAATCGAGTACATACGTAATCGTATCTGCATATTTCTCAAAAAGCCTGATGGAGATCCCTTAGTGTTTTCTGTTTAGAAACGATGAAAATGCTGAAATACCCTGCAGCTGCGGCTAGGCTTAGCATCAGATTAACAAAAATAAGCAGCTGATAATTGTGAAAAAGATCGAAATCCATCCCGCCGCTGATTGCGGAAATCGATCCGCCAATTTGATGAATCAAGATCAATAGGCCCGTTTGCAGTCCCATTGATTTTTTGTTTTTTAAAGCCTCCCCAGCTACTAATATTCCCCCAGGTATAGCACCTAAATAGCTTGCGCCAAAAAGCAAGGAAAAAAGGATGGGAGACCATTCAAAATGAAAAAATAGAAAGATAAATGCAGCTACTCGGATAAAATATAAAGTAGATAATGCCAACACTTTGGATGTGCGGTCTAATAATAGCGAAAATAATACTCCGCCTACAACTTCGAGAAGTCCTAAGGTACTTAGTGCAGAAGAAAACATCGCATCGTTTACATGCGCGGTTTGATGAATCGCCATCAAATGTGTTTCAACCGTCCCCATACTAAAACCGCACGTAAATAAAGCGAGCATAACGACTAATAGAGTCGGATTTTTAAAATAAGATAGATCGATTTTTATTTTCTTTTTAGGATTGCCTACGGTATGGGGGAGTTCCTTTTGATCTGCATTCTTATTGAGGCGAATGATCAGCATCGACAGCACAATAAATGCGCACCCAATGATAAAAATAAATCGATAAGCCACAATCCAATTCAGCCAGCTCTTATTACTAACAAACACAGGTGTCAAAACTGCTAATCCGAGTGATCCGGCACTGCTAACAATCATAAGCGCCAATGCGCGATGATATTTAAACCAATTGGCAACGAGAACATAGCTGGTTGAGGCACCAATACCTACTAGACCGGAGATGAGGCCAAAGCCAATAAAGTATCCAGTTGGATTAGGAAAAGTTAAAATAATGCTTGTCGAAATGACACCTAAAATACTGCTAAAAATCATCACTTTTTTATAGCCGAATTTATCGGTTAACCAACCGCCAAATGGAGCGCTGAATGCGCTGATAAATACACTTGTTGAAAAACTAAAGCCTAAAAATGTGCGGCCTACATGTAAAATATCCGTTATTTGTGGCTGGTAATAAGCAAATACATAACGACCCAACGAACCTATAAAACCAAAAACCCATAAAAAAGCGAGGAGGAACCAAGCGTATTTTCGTTCTTTAAACCACATATTTGTGCGCTCCTTTCAATATATCCTTTAAAGTACCCTTATAATAATTTATTTTATCTGGTTTGTATCCAACCAATTGGTTGCTATATTGCCCATCCACTTAATAAACTTTATACTGAAATCATATAGGGAGTGATTTTATGCAGTGGAGACCTGATACAGCCAACGATGATCCCATATTTCGCCAAATTATTCGTTATTATGAGGATTTGATTATCCAAGGAGCACTGCTGCCTGGGACATCGCTGCCTTCTGAACGGGAGCTTGCGCTTTATTATGGGGTTAATCGAAGTACAATTTCCGCTGCATATGGAGAACTGCGCGCATCTGGATTTGTAAATTCCGTGCAAGGGAGCTCAACGCGAGTAAGTGAGGATCTTTGGGGAGTCATTCCCAGGCGAATTCCTAATTGGGAGCAGTATACGAATGGGGGGTCCTTTTTACCTTCGCTGCCGATTATTAGACGTATTCGTGAAGTAAGTCATGATCCGCAGCTGATTAATTTTGCCAAAGGCGAATTAGCTGCAGACCTTATACCCAAGGTTGAATTAAATCAGTTATTAACAAATTGCCCGCTGAGTGGCGCGGCATTTCAATATGAAGATCCCAGAGGAGATCTGGATTTAAGAACAGAATTAGCTGCTCATCTATGGAGAACACAAGCTATTCATACAACGGCAAATGAACTATTGATTACGTCTGGCGCTCAGCAAGCTATGTTATTAATCACACAATGCTTGCTTAGTCCGGGTGATGCAGTTGCATTAGAATATCCCTCTTATCTGTATTCGCGTGCACTTTTTACCTCGGCAGGCTTAAGGTTATATAAGCTTCCCATGGATGAGCATGGATTATTGCCAGACGAATTAATAAATCTTTATCAAAAGCACAAAATACGTATGGTATTTACAAACCCAACGTACCAAAACCCTACAGGGGCAACGTTATCTGATGAGAGACGAAAGCAATTATTGCAAATTTGCAGTGATTTACGCATTCCCATTGTAGAGGATGATCCCTATAGCTCGCTTACTTTAGGAGGGGCAGAAAAACCGCCGAAATCGCTTATTAGCATGCAGCATGGCAATGATCGAGTCATTTATATTGGCACACTTTCTAAGACGGCTGCACCTGGATTTCGCTTGGGTTGGATTGTTGCACCTAAAACTATCATCGATCGACTTGCAGACGCTAAAGAGCAAATGGACTTTGGCATGGGGACGATTTCGCAGCAATTAGCCAAATTATATTTACATTTCAGGCACTGGGAGAATCATCTGAAAAAGGTAAATGCCTCGCTGACTTTGCGTCGAGATCAAATGCTAAGTTCACTAGAACAGCATTTGCGATCTAGCAACGTGGTCAAAACCTCAGGGAGGCTATTATATATGGTGTAAATTAAACCAGCCGCTGCATGAAAAGGATTTGGTTGAAGCAGGCATAGAAAATGGCCTATTATTTATGCCGCATAGCATTTACGGGGCAGACAAAGGGTTTATCCGACTTGCATTTTCCCGTGAACAAGAAGATCGAATCGATGAAGGTATTCAGCGATTGCGAAAAACGATAAAATTATTGAATCGATAAAAAACCGCCATGACGCTTCGGGATTCTCCAGCGTTTGGCGGCTATTTTTATTATTTACTACTTATGCGATCTTGAAGACGAATCATCAGGGCTGCCATTTGCGCACGTGAGATGGGTTCCTGTGGATGGAAAGATCCATCATCATAGCCGAAGATAATGTGGATGGAAGACATAACAGCAATAGAGGCTAAAGACCAACTGGAGGGATCGACATCCGAGAAGGGCACCGAAGCTGCTGAAGCTTTTAATCCAAGCGCTTGAACGAGCAGTGTACACATCTGCTCGCGAGTCATCGGTTCATCCGGTGCGAATAAACCGTTGCCGATCCCGGAAATAAACCCTTTTTGCTGCATAGCGGCAATGGAATCATACGCCCAATAGTTGGATGGAACATCTGTATATAAGTTTTTTTTAACTTGCGGGTTGGTATTTTTCAAATTCATTGCTCTTGCTAACACGGTTGCTGCTTGCGCGCGTGTTAAGGATTGATTTGGGGCAAATTGCGAGCTGGAAATGCCAAGCATCCAACCTTTATTTGCTGCTTCAATGACTTCAGGCTGGGCCCAGAGACCTGCTATATCTGAGAAATAGTGCGCGTTCAACCACAAATCGTAATAGCTCCAAGTTTCCGCAGCTGCTTGATTTAAGCTCCAGCTGCCTGTGCCTTTTAGATTATACTTTTGGACCAAAGCTAGCTTTGCTTTAATCGATTGCTCATTGTCATACCAAACGGTATAGCTGCCGTTCGGCAGTGGTTGACCATTGACTATGGTAGAGGGGTCTCCTGCGTGGATAGTAAACTGGCTTCGGACGGACTGCTCTGTACTATCATAGATTTCCTGTCCATGATATTTCGTTGCAAGGCCAGCTGCGACATCATTAGGAATTCCTGCGCCATCATAAGAGCTGTCGCCATTCCATAGCCGCCCATAAAATGGAATACCTAAAACTAGCTTGTCCGAGGACATCTGCGATAGTGCATATTGCACGGATTTTTCGACAAAAGAAAGGCTCGCTACAGGTCCGGGAATTGGATCTCCCGGGTAATGTTCGTCATAGGCCATCAGCATGACATAATCGCTGGCAGCGGCTAATGCTTTGTAGTCATAGGCTTTTACTTCATTCAATGGTTGTAAATCAGGATTTGCAGGAACTGCGATGGAAACTTCAATATTTACAGGTAGTTTTGCGCGTAATTGTTTGACGAAATCGGTAAGGGAATTACGGCTCGTTCCTTGCAAGTTTTCTAAATCGATATTAATTCCATCCAAATGATATTTTGTAATAGCTGCTGCAATTTGGGCAGTTAAGGAGGTGCGGTTTTGTAAGGCTTGCTCAGCTAGACTTCGATTGAAGTCGTTGCTAAGAAAGGGCACAACTTTGATATTCCGTTTATGCATTTGCTCAATAAAAACAGGGTCTAAAGTATCGGAAATCTGCAACGAGCCATCTACAGCCAACTGCCAATAGCTTGGAGAAATGGTTTGCAAAGCATGCTTTGTTTGATCGACTTCTTGCACAAGCTCATCTGTCTTTCCATAAAAAACATAAGACATATTATATCTGCTGGATTCAGCTTTCACTTGTTTATCATGGACATTTGTTAAACTAACGGTTATTAAACCGCATAGCATAAATTTAACTAGTTTTTTTCGCAATGTCATCTTGTTGTCCTCCGTAAAGTTTTTCGTTTCTCCAATCATGCGGAAATTACAGGCAAAATTCAAACGCCAAATGATGGAAACGATGATAGAATTGAGGCTGCAATTTGAATTATAGATTTCAATCGAATACACTAGGAAAGAGAAATGATAAAATTACGGGGTGAAGACATTGTTATTTGTTCGGAGAGAAAATTTTAAGCAGTTCATTACTAAATTTCCCGTTACATCACTGATTCTTGCAATCAATATAATTTATTTTCTGCTTATGAAGTTATTTCCAGGAATTAATGATGGGGAAACAATCTTTAAATGGGGAGCATATTATGTTCCCGCCATACAGGAAGGGCAATATTATCGATTTATCACGCCGATCTTTATGCAGATTGCAATACCACATCTATTATTCAACTTGTTTGCGATATTTTTATTTGCCTCGGTATTGGAAGATTTAATCGGACGGTTCAAGTTTATCTTACTATATATGATAGCAGGCATCGCAGGATATATAGCTACCTACTTGTTCTCATCTTCCGATTTAAGCTTGGGTGCATCGGGAGCTATTTTTGGCGTATTGGGCGCATTTCTTTATTTAAGCACAAGATCGTCATTGCTGGATCCAGCGTCGAAAAGAACGATTGTCCCAATGCTGGTGATGAATCTGATCATAACGTTTGTTGAGCCGAATATAAGTATTACTGGGCATTTAGGTGGTTTGGTCGGTGGTTATGCATTAGCTCTCTTGTTTCGGATTGATCGGCTGCGACAAAGATGAAAGAAACACCAAACAAAAAGCATCCCATTAGACTGTAATAGTCGAACGGGATGCTTATTTTTCAATTTCCTTCTACAGCTTCATATTACTGCTATGTCCAGGCGAAAGCTTTGCTCCCGGATCAATATAAACTTTAGCGTTGTTCACTGCTGTAGGTGCTTCTCCGAATCCAACAGCAATTAGCTTAAGCTTCCCAGGATAGGTCGTTACATCACCCGCGGCAAAAATTCCGGGTATGCTCGTTTCCATGCGTGAATCCACAATAATCGAGCCATTGTCAATCTCAAAGCCCCATTCAGCAATGGGACCCAACGAAGAGACAAAACCGAAATTAACGATAACTGCATCGACATCCATATCGAATTTTTCTCCGCTTTTGCAATCCTCAAGCGTTACCTTTTCGATTTTATTATGGCCGTGCAGGTAAGTGATTTCTTTAGGTGTTAAAACTTGAATAGTTGAGTTCATTAAGTTTTCAACACTATGCTCATGGGCGCGGAATTTATCGCGGCGATGAATGAGCGTGACCTTCTCAGCAATGGGCTCAAGCATCAAGGCCCAATCCACAGCAGAGTCACCTCCGCCGCTGATCAATACTTTTTGATTGGCGAAAATTTGCAGATTATTCACAAAATAATGCAAATTCTTTTTCTCGTATTTGCTAGCCTCTGGAAGCTCCAAACGTCTAGGCTGAAAAGCGCCAACGCCGGCTGTGATAATAATAGCTCGGCAATAATGCGTAGCTACATCCGTAACAACCTCGAATAGACGTTCTTCTTTTTTGGTGACCCGCATGACTTGCTCTTCCAGGCAAATGGTTAATGGAAAATGCTTCATTTGTTCCGCCAAGCTGTCAACCAGCTCCTGTGCGCGAACTTTTGGGAAGCCCGCCACATCGTAAATGTACTTTTCCGGATAAAGTGCGGCAAGTTGTCCACCTAATTGGGGCATACATTCAATGATTTTGACCGATGCTTGTCTCATTCCACCATAGAAAGCTGCGAACATTCCCGCAGGTCCCCCACCGATAATTAAAATATCTGTAATCTCTCCAGCTTGCTGATTTTCTGACACTGTTGAAAAACACCTCCGTCACATGATAAACAATTCCGTAATATATTATAAGCTTCCTTTTCACGGAAAGAAACCCCATGTGACATATTTTATGCATTCATGTCGAAATTTGGCGTAAAATCTCAAAAACGATGCTTTAACGCAGGATGGCAGGTGTTTTTGCTTGTATAAAGCTGCAAATAGACCTTGCTATTTTACCTTCAAAATTATATCATATCATATGATCGATAAATAAATGTAAAGCCTTAAGCTCAAACTAAAGAGGCTACATATAATTTTGGTGTGCATTGTGTAAATTTTCACAAACTAATGACACAACCAAATATTTTACAGGATGGAAGGGATTATACTATGAGCCGAATACCAAGAATTGTTATCCTGGGCGCGGGATACGGCGGCATCGTCACAGCGATCCGTTTACAAAAGCATTTAAATTATAACGAGGCTGATGTCACGCTAGTCAATAAACATGACTATCACTATATCACCACACATCTGCATATGCCTGCTGCAGGTACGGATAATCCGGAAAATTCACGGATTAATATTTCCAGGCTGATTGATGAATTTAAAGTTGATTTTGTTAAATCAACGGTCATGCAAATTAAACCAATTGAGAAAAAAATCATTTTGGAAGACAGCACGCTATCTTATGATTACTTAGTCGTTGGTTTAGGCGGAGAACCTGAAACATTCGGAATCCCTGGTTTGCAGGAAAATGCAATGAATATTCGGAGTATTAACAGTGTTCGTTTAATTCGCGAGCATATTGAATATCAATTCGCGAAGTTTAAAGGAGAGCCGGAACGCCTCGATTATTTGACGTTTATTGTCGGCGGAGCGGGTTTCACAGGCATTGAATTTGTTGGAGAATTGGCCGATCGCATCCCTAACTTATGTAAAAAATATGACGTTGATCAAAGCTTGGTTAAAATTTTCAGCATAGAGGCTGCACCTACAGCAATGCCAGGCTTTGACCCGGAATTGGTTGAATACGCAGTAGATGTTCTAAGCAAAAAAGGTGTTGTCTTTAAAATAGCCACAGCGATTAAAGAATGTACACCGGAAGGCGTTGAATTAGCCAATGGGGAGTTTATTAAATCCACTACGGTTGTTTGGACAGGCGGAATTCGCGGCAATCATATGCTGGATCAAGCCGGCTTTGCAACCATGCGCGGTCGTGTGAATGTCGATGCCTATCTACGCACAAAAGAGTATGAAAATGTTTACGTTGTCGGTGATTGTTCCATCGTGATGAATCCAGAAGGCAAGCCTTATCCGCCAAGTGGTCAAATTGCCACCCAACAAGGTGAAACTTGTGCTTACAACTTGATTGCTACGATCCGCAACACACCGCCTAAAGAATTTAAGTATATTAATCGTGGAACGATCGCATCATTAGGAAAACGTGAAGGCGTAGGAGTGGTCGGTAAAACGAAGCTTAAAGGCAACATGGCAGCACTAATGAAAAAAGTCGTAGATTTGCGATACTTATATACGATTGGCGGTATTCCACTTGTTCTGAGAAAAGGTCGTTTCTAAAAATGAGACACTGCAGCGTTCAAGTAAGAGGATTGTTAACCCGGGAAGAGCTTGACCGTTATAATGCTTTGATCGAAGTAGGGCATTTTCTCGAAGCGCAAAATCGATATGATTTGGTATATCCTGTGCAAAAAGAAATTGATATTTTAATCCTCCCTGCGATTGAACGACTCAAGGAAAAAGGACGTCAACGGGATCGGGATACAGAAGATTACTTAAAGCGGCAGGAAGAAGATATAGAGGAAGATTAAAAAAGCTGTCTCAAAAGTAGAACACTACTAGAGAGACAGCTTATTTTATACTTTCAGCATGGTTTGCAGCTTGTCCGTATCCAAAATATTGCCGACATAGAATTCGCCAAAGTCGCCATATCTCGCGCTAACTTCATCAAAACGCATTTCATAAATGAGCTTTTTGAAGGTTAAGGCATCGTCAGCGAATAGCGTAACGCCCCATTCCCAATCATCCAAGCCTACAGAGCCTGTAATGATTTGTTTTACGCGACCGGCGTAGCTGCGACCGATCATCCCATGGCTGCGCATCATTGCTTTGCGCTCATCCATACCGAGCATATACCAATTGTCGCTGCCTTGACGGCGTTTGTTCATCGGATAAAAGCAAAGGTGTTTATTTTTCGGTAAGCTTGGCTTTAGACGGGCAATAATTTCTGGATCTTCCAAAGGGTCAACTCCCGGCTTAGACATATAACTGCTTAGTTCCACAACGGAAAGATAAGAGTATGCTGGCAGAATGTGTTGAGCAAAGGATGTTTTGTTAAACTCTGTTTCCAGGTCATTCAATTCTTCTAATGTTTCTCTTAGGTAAAGGAAAGCGAGATCGGCTTTTTGACCAATGACACTATATAGCGCAGTACTTCCTTGTCTGTTTGATTCGATGATATTCCAACGCTCCATGAACGTTAACAGCTCTTGAATGGCTTCGCCTCGTTCTTCCGTCGAAATGTATTTCCATGACGCCCAATTGATCGTACGGAAATCATGCAAGGCATACCAGCCTTCCAATGTTTGTATTGCTTCACTCATTTTTACACGCCCCTATTTCATTTTGCTTCATTCATTGTAGCCAATATTCGGCAAAAGGGCAAACAACGTCACAAGAAAGTCATGATTTCAAAGGTCACTATTTCAACCTATTTTCCCTTCAACTTATCTTTACAATTGCTTTTGTGATGGGCTAAAATAGAAAGATAAGTTGTACGAAAGAAATGGAGATGATACCGGGATGATTGAATTTTTACAATTTTTCGTATTAACGCTTTTAGCGTTTTGTATGTTTTTCGGATTAGGCTTTATTATTAATATGTTAATGAAAACAACGTGGTTTCCGATATATGGGTATATTCTGTTTTTGATCGTGTTTTTTATCTGGTCTTCGGGCTCAGGATCGTTTTGGGATAATTTAAAGGCTTGGCTAACATGGGACGGCATTCCGCTCATCAGCGGCTTGGGTGGTGCTATTCTCAGCGGTTATATGATCAAGCTGCTGCGTGTTAAAGGGTATAAAATGTTTTAGTCCAAAGGATGGAGTCGAGAACGATGCGCATTACAAATTTGCATCATTTTACGGAAAATCATCGGTTTTGTATTTATCGCGATTTTTCCTTGAGCGGACTCGATTATCGCATGTTGAGCAGCATTTACCAGCCGATGATCGGAGCTTTTGCAATCAGTTTATATATGACACTCTATCAACAATTATCTAGTGAAAAGGTCGGTTTTTCTCCATTAGAGCAGCAGCGCAAATTGTTTTTCTCGTTGGAACTGGAGCATGGCGAGCGAGGCCGTAAGTTTTTTGTAGAGCAATCGTCTAAGCTAGAGGCGGTAGGTCTGCTGCAAACGACACGACGTTTTATTGAATCGAATGACGATTACATTTATGAGTACCAGCTAACTCAGCCTTTGGCACCGCAAGAGTTTTTTAAAAATCAACATTTAATTTTGCTGCTTCGTGATAAGGTAGGCAAGCATATGGTACTATTTTTACATGAGGATTTAGTTGCAGAAGAGCCGGATGAAATAAAGCAAACGAACAGCGAAAATTTATCGGTTCCTTTCTATGAACTGTTTAAGCTCAATACACAGGTGATAGATTACGAATTAGAGCAGGCCTTATATCAAACAGCGGCATCGCGTCAATCGGATGGTAAGCTCGATGTGACCACAAAAGGATTTGCTTATGAGGATATTATTATGCGGTTTCCTCGTGAATCACGTAATCGGGCGTTTGTTGAAAATATTCGTTTCCGTCCAGATCAATTGGCTGCAGTCAATATTGTGGCCAAAAAATATCATTTGACGCTTCAGGAAACATGCCGCTTGCTGGATGAGGATACGGTGTTCGATGATGAGGGTAATTTGTTAGTGGATTTGCTTCAATATAAAGCCAATCTTTTCTATCGTCAGGTGAAAAAACGCGAAGAGTCGCAGGATCGGCATGTGCAGAAAATGGACGAACAGGGTCGGACGGAAGAAGACGAAATGCAAGAAGAGAAATCAGTCGAGATGGCATTTTACTTGGATGTTCCTACCGTTTTTCAAGGACAGTGCGATGTGCACCAGTATAATATGTTGCTGCGTAATGAACCGTATACGCTGGTGTTGAAACGGTTTTTTTCACAAGGCTCGGTTCCAGACGGCGTATTGGATATTTTTGAGAAAATTGATTTGAATTATAAGCTGCATGAGGAAGTCATTAATGTATTGATTCATTTTATTCACGCTGATCGTCGGTCATGGGCCAAATCTTCGATTGAAGCTGTTGCTTCTGACTTGCTGGGCAAGCAGATCATTACATATGAGCAAGCCGTTGGTTATGTACGGGATAAAGCGAAGTATCGGGAGCAAGCAGCGGCCAGATCAACGACAGGGGCGGATCGCGGCGCCTATTCTAAAACACGAAATGCTAATGCAGGCAAGCAGAAACCGAAGATTTCGATCATTGCGGATGGGCCGGTGTCTAAGCCGCTTTCCAATGAACAAATTGAAGCCATTCGGCAAAGAGCGCGGAAATTGGATGGGAAGATTTAATCGAGGGGGAATTCGTACATGGAATCGTTATCCGATTTATTAAAAAGAATGCCGATTAGTGCCATGAACGAACAAGCCGCTGCAAAAAGCTTGGAAATTGCTGAAGATCCATTAATTACAAAATGGCGCAAAGCCTATCCCTTTATTCAGGATTATGATCTTAAGTTGAATATGAACCGTTTTTACCAATATGTAATTGAACATAATAACTGCAATCATTGTCCGGGCTTAGAGCTGTGTCCCAACGATTACAAAGGTCATTATTCGCTGCTTACCGCTGATTTTGTCCAGGAAAAAGCAATGATTTATGATCAAAAGGTCAGCTGTAAAAAATATATTACCAAACAGACACAAGACGCCATTCATAGCCGAATTCACAGCTTCTATGTCGATGATCGTGCGCTCTCTGTAGGATATTCAGCAGAAGAAATTATGGATAGAGATGTGGAACGAATCGAATCTTTTGATAAAATATCATCCTATATTGAAATAACCAAAGAAGAAGGTTTGCAGCGCAACGGACTCTATTTGGTCGGAAGCTTCGGGACAGGTAAAACATTTTTGATGTGTTATTTGCTTCATGAATTAGCCAAAACCGGCTTAACCGGCGCCATTATCTACATGCCGGATTTTTCTGAGGATTTGAAAGCAATGTTCGGCGAGCCGCAGAAGCTGAAGGAAACCATTGATTTGCTAAAAGACACCGACCTGCTCATTTTCGATGATATTGGCGCAGAAAATATGAACCCTTGGTTAAGAGATCATGTGATGGGAACGATTCTCAATTATCGGATGAATCGCAAACCAACATTTTTTACCTCGAATTACGAGTTGGATGCATTGGAGAAGCACTTCAGCTTTACAAGCAAAGATG
Organism: Bacilli bacterium; assembly: GCA_028287395.1. Lineage (GTDB taxonomy): Bacteria > Bacillota > Bacilli > Paenibacillales > NBRC-103111 > Paenibacillus_AC. The sequence continues at coordinate 11,277 of JAQBPR010000029.1, read as the reverse complement.
GTGAAGAAGAATTCAAGGGTCAGCGGATCATGGATCGGATTCGACCCTTCGTCGAATTGGTGCATGTGAAGGGTTATAATAAAAGAGGAAACAAAAAGGCCTGATGCGATAACGCGTCAGACCTTTTTGTTTCTATATGATGATGAATGCATTCATTATTTAACTAAAGTAATAGCTGTAGCAACAATACCCATTAAAAATAAAAATCCGAACATTGCGCCAAAGCCAATGGCTGTATCCATAAAGTCGTTACTTGGTTCCTCGTTCACATGAAGCTCAGGGTTGTTGGAATCGCTCATGGTAATCCTCCTTAAAGCATTTATATAATATACAGTATACCCAATTTGAAATCTTTTTGTAAAGGGTTTTGAAGTCTGCAGCGTGGATAATTATTGATCCAATCCTCGTTTAGCAACAAAATGTTCATTATTTACAAGTTATGAAAACGACCTTGGGTGTGGTATACTAATTGTTAAACTAATTAAAAGGAGGATTCCAGTGGCTATTGTAAATGTGTCTGACCAATCCTTTAAATCCGAAGTTGAGTCTACAGGTACGGTTCTAGTTGATTTTTGGGCGCCTTGGTGTGGTCCTTGTAAAATGATTGCTCCAGTTCTTGAAGAACTTGACAAAGAATTAACAAATTTGAAAATCGCGAAATTAAATGTAGACGACAATCCGGAATCAGCTTCCCGTTTTGGCGTGATGAGCATACCTACTTTGATCGTTTTTAAAGACGGTCAGCCGGTAGACAAAATTGTCGGTTTTCAATCCAAAGAAGCTTTGAAAACCGTCGTTACCCGTCATCAATAATTTTTAAATGAATTTCCCCATGAAATCCTGCAAAAGGTCGCTTTTTCCGCTTTATAGAAAAGGAGGCTTTTTGCTTTTTTATAAGGAAGTTTCGCTTCACGACAAATTGCATTTTTATCAGGAGAGAATGGGTATGACTGAAAACTACCGCGAAGTAATAAAACAAAAGCTAACCTTACTGCCCGACCAACCGGGCTGTTACTTGATGAAAAATCAAGAAGGGACAATCATTTATGTCGGCAAAGCCAAAGTGCTGAAAAATCGGGTTCGCTCTTATTTTACGGGCAGCCATAATACGAAGACGCATCACTTGGTCAGTGAAATTACGGATTTTGAATATATCGTAACCGGGAATAATGTAGAGGCACTTATCCTTGAATGTAATTTAATTAAAAAGTACCATCCGCGCTATAACGTTTTGTTAAAAGACGATAAAACTTTTCCGTATATTAAAATAACGCATGAAGAGCATCCACGGCTTGAAATTACGCGTAAGGTTTATCGCGATAAAGCCAAATATTTTGGACCTTATCCGAATGCCTATGCTGCACAGGAAACGAAAAAGCTGCTGGATCGCCTTTATCCCATGCGTAAATGCCGAACATTACCTGAGAAAGTATGTTTGTATTACCATCTGGGTCAATGTATTGCGCCTTGCGAATTTGAAGTGCCTTCTGCTGAATATGAGAAAATGATCCAAGAGATTACGCGTTTTCTTGGCGGTGGACATGAGCAAATTAGAGATGAACTGGAAAAAAGAATGCTCGATGCTGCCGAAAAATTGAATTTTGAACGTGCTAAGGAATTGCGTGATCAGATAATGCATATTGATGCAGTGATGCAAAAACAGAAAATTACATCCGCTGACGTGACGGATCGTGATATATTTGGCTATTTCGTTGATAAAGGCTGGATGTGCGTACATATTCTCTATATGCGTCAAGGGAAGATGATTCAGCGTCATGCTTCCGTCTTTCCATATTACAGTGAAGCATACGAGGACTTTATTTCGTTCGTGACACAATATTATAGTGAAAATCCTGCGCTGCCTAAAGAAATTTATTTGCCGGAACAAGTGGATGAAGCAGCGGATTTAAGCCAAGCTTTGGAAGCCTGGTTAAAGGTAAAAGTATACACACCCATGCGGGGCACGAAAAAACATTTGGTGGAAATGGCCGTAGAAAATGCACGTATGGCGCTGCAAGAAAAATTCAGTTTAATCGATCGGGATGAAGCAAGGACGGTTAAAGCGGTGGAAAATTTGGGCTCATGGCTGGGAACTCCAGCCATACGGAGAATTGAAGCATTTGATAACTCGAATATTCAAGGCACTGATCCTGTTTCGGCCATGGTTGTTTTTATTGACGGAAAGCCTGCACGTAAGGAATACCGCAAATTTAAAGTGAAGACGGTTGTCGGTCCGGACGATTATGAAACGATGCGTGAGGTCATTCGGCGTCGCTATGAGCGTGTGTTGAAGGAAAATTTACTTCCTCCTGATTTGATTGTCGTCGATGGCGGTAAAGGACAAATTTCAGCTGCTGTAGATGTTCTGGAAAATGAGCTTGGTTTATTTATTCCTGTGTGCGGCTTAGTTAAGGATACGAAGCATAAAACCGCGCAGTTAATGAGTGGTGAACCGCCAGAAGTCGTTCCGCTGCCGCGGGACAGCCAAGAGTTTTATTTGCTTCAGCGGATTCAAGACGAGGTTCACCGTTTTGCAATTACCTTTCATCGTGAAACACGGGCTAAGTCAATGGTTGCTTCTCGACTGGATTCGATCCCTGGGATAGGCGAGAAACGCAGAAAGCAGTTATTAAAGCATTTTGGCTCGTTGAAAAAAATCAAAGAAGCGGTTTTAGCAGACTTTCAACCGCTTGGTATTGGAATTAAACTGGCACAAACGATTATAGATGCCTTAAGGGAAGAAGATACTGCGGTGGAATCCATTATTCAGGAAGGCTCCTAATAAAGGGTCGGCGGGTCCAAGATCGGACGGCTGGATTTTCGTTTCAGCAGCATAATGGCGCAGCCAACAATCGCAGGCAGTAAAATGTATAACAAGCCAATCAAGCTGTATTCGATATTTTTGGCTGAAGCCATTAGCGACAGTCCCATCAATAAACTATCCATCGCAGCATGCGTGAAGATAGCGGTGATCAGGCCGTATTTTAAAAAAGTATAACTAAAAATAATCCCAAGTACTGTCACTTCAAATAAGCGGGTATAGCTTGGATAAATTGTATAGGCTGTATGTCCGAGCGCCCATATGATACTGGGGATGAGTACCGCTAAAAAGCGAATTCTTATTATTTTTTGCAATAAAATGATGGCGAAAAGTCGAAAAATTATTTCCTCGGAAATAGCCGCCGCCCAAGCCAAGCTCGGGAAAAGAGCAGGCCAAAGCATGTTATACTCGGATTGGCTGGGATCATTGATGGAAAAAGAGTGGAATACCTTTCCGGCAAAGAGAAACAATACCTGCTGCACACCGATGACGAAGAAGCAGATGAGATAACCGCGTCCCATACCGTAAAAAACACTTTCCCTGAAATTGGCATCCTTCCATCTAGGCCAAGCATTCCAACCCTTTTCTCGCCACATTTGCACACCGGATAGCAGCATGAAATAAACAGCTAAGGCAAAGATGAAATTAAAAATCAAATAAAAGATAATCATAATGATTTGTTCAATGGTTGGATTCTGAAAATCTAAGGCTATCCCCTCAGCAGGTAAAGTATTCAATGAATTGACAAAGCTAATGATGAAGAATAAACCACTGAGTAACAAGCCGCGTTGGAATGAGATTTGCTTACGTTTAATAATCGCGATAATAATCGCAATAATCGCGAAAACAATCATCCCATAAAGGTTGATTTGAGACATGTTACGCGCATAGTCGATTTGACGACTCATCCATGCTTTATCGCCTTCAGGCACTTTGAAATCAGCCTGGAAAGAGAAAATGTCATTGCCGGAAACCTCAACGGAAAGCGTTTGAAAGGCATCGCCAATTTTTACTGCTGAATTTTCATACACGAAAAGATAGGCGTCATGACTTCGACTGTCCGGTTTCGAGAATCGCAATGATTTAAGATCATAGCCAGCCGTTTGTAAATATTGTTCTGCGACTTTTCTTGCTTCAGCTTCGTTTCCGGAGACACTTTTTCCTTGGGTGTTCCATCCGGTAATTATAGGTTTTTCCATACTCACGTTTATAAAATACTGTGTGCCTGTTGTATCATCATTCATCTGTACTTGCCAGAAATCTAATGGATATGGTGTGTTGTATTTTTCCTCATATTGCTTGCTTAAATGGTTTTTTTGCACATAAGCGCTTAAGGAACTGTTGGATTCATACACTACGGTCGATTTTGAAACCTTTACTGTTGGATTTCTTTTTAGTAAAAAAGTTCTAGCTGCCTCCGTTGCTTGCTGCTGCGTAACCTGAGGAATGATCATCTCGGAATCTACACTATAATCATTTAGTGAACTAACTACATTCGTGGAAAAGAAAAGAAGGATGCCAATAAAGGCTAATGCAAGTAACTTTTTATTCATTTTATACGGCAGCATCCTGAATGTCCCCTTTCCCAATCATTATACGTTTAAAAAAAGAGTAACTGCAAATGTTCAGCAGCTACCCTTTATGAAAATATGTTTCAGATTAGTTGTTAAGTAATCGATTCGATTATGATAGAATGTTTATTAAGTCAAATACTATTCTATAAATAAGGGGAGAATTCGTTTGAATAAAGAAGTGATCTCGTATAAGGACAAAAGAAAAAATGAAAGATTGCAAGAGGTTGCCAGAAAGAAGAGAATACGAAATTTGATGCTGGCAACAGGGGCAATATTAGTTGTCGTCATCATTGTTTTTGCGGTGATTCAGGCCAATCAACCCACTAAGGGCATCGCTTTTGATTATGCTAATCAGCCTGTGCTTGGACAAGCTAATGCGCCTGTCAAAGTAGTTGAATTCGGTGATCTTAAATGTCCGCAGTGTAAAGCTTTTGAAACGAACATATACCCGCAATTTAAAAAGGACTATATTGATACTGGAAAAGTGCAGCTGTATTTTATCAATGATTCGTTTATACCGGGTTCTATGACGCCCGCCATTGCCGGTGAATCTATATTTCATCAGAATAAAGACGCCTTTTGGCCTTTTTACGAAGCCATTTATCAAAATCAAGGGGAGGAGACTGCCGACTGGGCTACTTCCGATTATTTAGTCAACTTGGCGAAAACCGAAAAACTCCCTATTGATTTCGATTTGTTAAAAAAAGATATCGATAATCAGGTTTACGACAAAACAGTAAAAGCAGATAATGCTTTGGCGAATAAAGTTCATGTCATAGGAACGCCTACGCTCTTTATCAACGGAAAAATTGCGCAATTTGATGAAATTATGAATTACACTACTTTAAAAGGACTCCTTGACAATGCCAGCAAATAAAGACGGCGGATTGTTGTTGTTTGTCCATCGGAACAGTCTTTTCTTGGCTTGGGTCGTCGCACTTGCCGCTGTTTGCGGAAGTTTGTACTTCAGTGAAGTGATGAATTTTGAACCTTGCAAATTATGCTGGATTCAGCGGATTTGCATGTACCCTATTGTCGTATTGCTGGGGATTGCAACTTATCGCAACGATAGATGGATTATTCGTTATATCCTGCCTTTAAGCATAATCGGCGGCTTATTCTCGACCTATCATTATCTGGAGGAGAAGGTACCGGCGATGGCCAAGATTTTACCCTGCACAGTAGGGATCCCATGTAATGCGGATTACATCAATTGGCTAGGGTTTATAACGATTCCGCTATTGGCCTTTGTCGCTTTTATGCTGATCACGATTATTTTGTGGATAGGCAAGAGAACGGAAACTTCGGAAGAAGAGTAAGTTGTATCCTACACTTTCACTTCAGGAAAGTATTGCCGCGCTTTGGAGATGAAATTTTGGATCGTTGGGTTTCGCGCAGCTTCTTCGACATATATTAACGAAGTGGTGCGTTTTGTCTGTTCGAGTTCAGCAACGTTGCGGATGATCAAGTCGTTATTGTCCAATAAGCTGCGACGCAGGTAGGACATCGGTAATAATGTAGCAGCCTTGCAGGTGGAAACAAGCCGGATAATCGCTTCGAATGAATCGATTTCCATTTTAACATTTGGGAAAACGGCATAGCGGTGAAACAACTCATCCATTAAAATGCGGTACCAAGTCCCTTTAGAGAATAAAATCATCGGCAGCTCATGAATATCGCTTAAATTTAAAGTAGGGCGCTCCATATAGGGATGTCCAGCAGGTAGAACCAGGCAAAGATGGTCGTCGAATAAGGGATCACAATGGAGATCAGCATGGTCGATAGAGGATGCTACAAGTCCGATGTCGACCTTTTTTTCTCTGACCAGTGTGACGATCTCGTGCGTTTTACCAGTGAGGGCTTTAATGTCAGTTTGCGGATATTCCCCTGTATAAAGGGTTATTAAATCCGGCAATGTGGATTGCAGTGTAGTCAGGCTTGCGCCAATTGTGATGCTGCTGGGCATGTCACCTGAATTAAATTCATGGATATTCTGCAGCAGCTCCTGCGTTAAGCTTCGCATTTTTACAGCATATTCATAACAAGTGCTGCCGACGCGTGTAAGTTCAAGTCGTTTTCCTTTGCGTTCGAATAGCTTCACTCTTAGGTCTTGCTCCAGCGCCATGATTTTACGAGATAATGCAGGCTGCGACAAATTTAAAATTCGTGAAGCACGATTCAAGCTTTGCTGCTCGACGACTACGGCAAAAACATCCATTCCATTCACAAAAATGACCTCCCTTATGCAAAAAACGTATATATACATATGATATAATAGCACTATCATTATAAGCAAGAAAGCGATAAACTATTTATATTACAACCTGTTCATATTATTGTAGCTATATGTGCAAATTAAAAACTATAGTCTAAAGGGGGAACACTTAACGATGACCGGAAATTCGTATTATTTTCGCAGGATTCATTCTTTGCTCGGCGTCATTCCTGTCGGGTTTTTTCTCATTGAGCATTTATTGACTAATTACACTGCGTTTCAAGGTGGACAAAGTGCCTTTGTTGCGCAAATTAATTGGCTTAATGGACTGCCGCTCGTTCTTTTGTTGGAAATTGTCGGGATTTGGCTGCCGCTCTTGTATCATGGCGTGTACGGCTTGTACATAGCTTATACGGCACGCAACAATGTCAGTCATTATGGTTATTTTCGTAATATTATGTTTATGCTGCAAAGGACGACAGGAGTTATTACTTTAATTTTTGTCGCATGGCATTTTTTTGAAACGCGTTTCCAAGTAGCGATTGGGAATGTACAGCATGAGGATTTGGGTGTGACCATGCACAATATATTGACGAACCCGATTTACTTTACGATGTATATGATCGGGGTTATTGCAGCGACGTTTCATTTTTGCAACGGAATGTGGTCGTTCCTGGTTAGCTGGGGGATTACGATTGGACCTCGTGCACAAAGAGTTTCGACTTATGTTTGGCTGTGTGCGTTTGTGTTAATTACCACGATGTTCGTGTTGTCTTTATTTGCTTTTACAGGCTCGGATTTTTCGAATTTATCTTCAGTGAAAGCATCATAGGGAGGAGGAACGAACATGGCGAATGCAAAGGTTATTGTTATCGGTGGCGGCTTAGCGGGGCTTATGGCAGTTATTAAAGCAGCTGAGGCGGGTGTTGCGGTTGATTTGTTTTCATTAGTTCCGGTTAAACGTTCCCACTCCGTATGCGCACAAGGCGGCATCAATGGAGCAGTGAATACGAAAGGTGAAGGCGACTCCCCTTGGGAGCACTTTGACGATACAGTTTATGGCGGCGATTTTTTAGGTAACCAGCCTCCGATCAAGGCGATGTGTGAAGCGGCGCCAGGGATTATTCATTTAATGGACCGTATGGGTGTTATGTTTAGCAGAACGTCAGAAGGACTTTTGGATTTCCGTCGCTTTGGCGGCACACAGTATCACCGTACAGCTTTTGCGGGTGCTACGACAGGACAACAGCTGTTATACGCGCTTGATGAGCAAGTTCGACGCTGGGAAACAGCAGGTCTTGTTACTAAATATGAGCATTGGGAGTTTACCTCTGCGATCATCGATGATGATGGTGTGTGTCGTGGTGTTTGCGCACAGGATCTTCGCAGTATGGAAATGCATTCGTTTGCGGCGGATGCGGTTATTTTGGCGACAGGCGGTCCTGGGATTATCTTTGGTAAAACAACGAACTCCGTGATTAATACAGGAACAGCGGCAAGTGCGGTTTATCAACAAGGTGTCAACTATGCGAACGGTGAATTTATTCAGATTCATCCGACGGCCATTCCAGGGGATGACAAGCTTCGTTTGATGTCCGAATCAGCCCGTGGTGAAGGTGGACGCATCTGGACTTATAAAGATGGCAAGCCTTGGTACTTCCTTGAAGAAAAATATCCTGCCTATGGAAACCTTGTACCGCGTGATATTGCGACGCGTGAAATTTTTAATGTGTGTGTAGAGGAAAAGCTCGGCGTGAATGGCGAGAATATGGTTTATCTCGATCTTTCCCATAAAGACCCGAAGGAGCTGGATGTTAAGCTTGGCGGGATCATCGAAATTTACGAAAAATTCATGGGCGACGATCCGCGTAAGATCCCGATGAAGATTTTCCCGGCGGTTCATTATTCGATGGGCGGACTGTGGGTAGATTACAATCAGATGACGAATATTCCCGGTCTATTTGCCGCTGGTGAATGCGATTATCAATATCATGGTGCGAACCGGTTAGGTGCCAATTCCTTGCTTTCTTCGATTTTTGGCGGCATGGTCGCAGGTCCGAAAGCAATTGAATACATTAAAGGACTTAACAAGCATGCTGCAGATTTGCCTTCTTCGATTTTTGATCGCGAGAAAGCGAAGCAAACGGATAAATATGAAGGCTTGCTTAAAATGGATGGCACCGAGAATGCTTATGTGATTCATAAGGAGCTTGGCGAATGGATGACCAACAACATGACGGTTGTTCGTCATAATAAGAAGCTTCAAGAGACGGATGAGAAAATTCAAGAGCTCTTGGCGCGTTACAAAAAAATCAATATGACGGATACGGCTCGCTGGAGCAATCAAGGAGTTGCCTTTACAAGACAGCTTCATAATATGCTTGAGCTTGCGCGGGCTATGACGATTAGCGCTTTGCAGCGTGATGAGAGTCGCGGCGCACATTATAAACCGGATTTTCCAGAGCGCAACGATGATCAATTTATGAAGACTACGATTGCTAAATATACGCCGGAAAGACCCGTTATCACTTATGAAGATATCGATGTATCACTGATCAAGCCGCGTAAACGCGACTACTCAACCAATAAGAAAAAAGGAGGAGAATGATCATGGCCGAGACTACAACTGCAAATAAAACAGTCAAGCTGATCGTTACCCGCCAAGATGGTGAAGACTCTAAATCCTATACGGAAGAGTTCGAGGTCCCTTACCGTCCGAATATGAACGTGATCAGCGCTTTTATGGAAATTCAGCGTAATCCGAAAAATGCCAAAGGGGAAACAACCACACCTGTCTGCTGGGAATCCAACTGTTTGGAAGAAGTATGCGGTGCTTGCTCGATGGTGATTAACGGAAAGCCGCGGCAAGCTTGTACCGCTCTCGTTGATAAGCTGGAACAGCCGATTCGCATTGCTCCAATGTCTACGTTTCCGATCATTCGTGATCTTGTGATAAATCGCGGACGTATGTTTAACGCTTTAAAGCGCGTTAAGGCATGGATTCCGATTGACGGTACTTACGATCTTGGCCCGGGACCGCGTTTGGCGGAATCAAAGCGTCAGTGGGCGTACGAGCTATCCAAATGCATGACTTGCGGCGTTTGTCTCGAAGCATGTCCGAATGTGAATGATAAGACCAGCTTTATCGGACCTGCAGCGATTTCCCAAGTTCGCTTGTTCAATGTTCATCCAACGGGGGAAATGAATAAAGAGGAACGCTTGGAAGCGCTGATGGAAGAAGGCGGAATCGAAGGCTGCGGAAACTCGCAAAACTGTGTCCGCTCTTGTCCGAAAGGTATTCCGTTAACGACCTCCATTGCAGCAATGAATGCCGACACAACCAAGCATATGTTTAAAAAATGGTTGGGAATGTAAATTATAATATTACATTGCATGGCTAACTCCGTTGCACTCCCAAATGGCGAATTATGGAATTTTTTTCGCTATGCAGAGCATTAATTTCGCTAATGGATGTGTAAAATGCACAAAAAGTGCTGATTAAAGAAATTTTGGCTATATTAACGCAAAAATTTCGATAATAAAGAATGTTTTACTCTAATCATACGAATCTCACGGTTTCAAGGATGAATTATGGAAAATTAGGCTGCGAAAAGCGAAATTTTTTCCTTAGTTCAGTGCAGTACACAGATATTTTCATAGGAAAAAATCCGATGGATTTCCCCTGAGTTAACTGATGAACCACATAATATTATGCAAAGCTGCCGACAGGAGTCGGCAGCTTTCGTCTGTTTATTGCGAGCTTTGTCAAAACAATTTTTATATTTTCACATGTACATATGTTGGAAAACTATTATTTTCTGTTACACTAGATTAGGTATATAAACTATCTTTTTGGGGGAAGCATAAAAAATGATACTTAAAAAACGCGTGTCTATTCAAATAATAGCCATTCTGATTTTTTCAATATTCTCAGGGCTGCTTTCACCTTCATTACATGCTGATCCTATATCCGCGTTTCATGCGAATAGTAATGTCCTGGGAGATTCCGAAATTATACCTGGTAAGGTTATCGTAAAATATAAAAATATACGTTCTCTCAGTAATTCTAGCAGCATTCAATCTATTTCGCCAAAGATATACACACTCTCCTTTGCAAATGATATCAGTGTGTCTGATAAAATCAATGAACTTCAAAAAGATCCAAATGTAGAATACGTAGAGCCCGTATATAAAGTTCATTTCGCAGATACACCTGAACCGAAATCAATTACAGAAGCAATCTATACGAGTTTAGATAATACATATATGCAAAACTGGGGTAAAACTGTAACTGGAATAACGTATGCCTATACAAATGGTTTAACTAATGAAACCAATAATTCCCATGTTGTCGTAGCCGTGATTGATTCAGGCGTTGATTTGACTCATCTGGATTTAGCTGGCGCAATTGTGCCGGGTTATGATTTTGTGCATAATACCAGTCAAGTTATTGATGATAATGGGCATGGAACAAATGTTGCTGGAATAATAGCTGCAAAATCACATGATGGCGTTGGCGTAAACGCTACAGGGTATACAGGTGTAGCTCCGGGAACAAAAATTATGCCGATTAAAGTGATGGATAGTAACGGAATAGGGGATACTTCGGTAATTGTGCAAGGAATTCAATTGGCTATAAGCACCCGAACTAATTCAAATTATCCCGT
>JAQBPR010000231.1 GCA_028287395.1 Bacilli bacterium | reverse complement strand
CTGATTTCACTGATATTTTTGTAGATATCACATTTCTGGTTAGCCGACGGCATTATTTTGGTATTCCAACTTCGAAGCCGTTATTCTGGATTTGGTGCAACTATCGAAACTAATCAAAGATAGTCGCATTATTGTTCTTGACTATGCTGTCAAACCAAACAATTTATTGATAACTGTTCATCCGGAATGCTCTTTTTGATATTGGGGGCCCCACGCTCGCTCAGTCCATTTTGCGAACGGATCTCATTGATGAAATCGACCTGTTCGTCCATCCTGTCGTACTAGGGAGCGGAATGTCTCTTTTCTCCGAACCGCTCAATCTAAAGCTTCTAAACACAAAGACATTCGAATCGGGCACCATTGCCCTTACTTATCAGCCGGTAAGAAAAAGGGAATGACCCAAACCTAGACCAGAAACTAATGCGGCTTACATGAGATTAGTGAGGTGACACTTTTCCCGGAAGCCTTTTGTGATGCGGCTTCTTCGGCAATCGGCGCGTTTAATTCGAGGCTCGCAAAAACCTGAATCTCTAGTACGGACCAGTCGTCACAGCAAAATATCCTCGATCCATATTGACGGGATCGAGGATATTTTCGTTATGGAACCAAGGGGGATCGAACCCCTGACCTCTATCTCAGCTTGCTCAACTTTCTTGGAATCAAATGCTAGTTAAGCCTATTCTGTTAAGCAATAAATCCACCTTTTTGCAGCATCCGTTTAATTTCTTCCTTGGTCATTAATACGTCATTGGAAGCATACGTGCGGGTCGCTACCGCGGGATAGGCGGAATAAAAATTTTTCCACTCAAAATAGTTCAATGCGGGCACCACCACGATGTACTGCTTACCAACATGCACTGCACTGTGGGTTTCGTATTCGGAGATGAGAAGCTCATGAATTTTCTCTCCCGGTCGAATGCCATGCTCCACGATTCTCACATCTTTCTTTCCGGATGCTTCAATAAGGACCTCAGCCAGCTCCAAGATTTTGCAGGAGGGCATGGCCATCACAAAAATCTCACCGCCTTTCCCTTTAATGGCGGCTTCTATAAGAAGTTCGGAGACTTCCTGTTGTGTCATGAAGAAACGCGTCATTCTCAGATCCGTAATGCGAACTTCGTTACTTTCCTCAATTTGCTTCATGAACAAGGGAAGAACGCTCCCGCTCGTCCCCAAAATGTTGCCGCCCCTGACGCAAATGAATTTCGTACCGGTATTCAAATGATTCGAAAGAATCATTAACTTTTCACCGATCGCTTTCGTCATACCATAAAAATTGCTTGGATCCGCGGCCTTATCGGTGGACATATTGATAACTTTTTTTACCCGGTTTTGCAAAGCGGCATGAATCACATTTTGCGTTCCGATCACGTTTGTTTTCAAAGCTTCGATTGGCTGCTCTTCACAAATGGGAACGTGCTTTAATGCCGCTAAATGGAATACATAGTCAATGCCTTCACAAGCCTCGACAAGCGCATCTTTGTCGCGGATATCGCCGATGCAAAAACTCAATCTCACATCGTCAAAAGCGCGTTTCATCGCCATTTGGGATGCTTCGTTTCTTGTATATACGATGATTTTATTCGGATTGAACGAAACAAGCTGACGAATGAGCTCATTTCCTAAGGAACCCGTCCCGCCGGTTACCAAAATATTTGCTTGAGTAAACATGGTTCTTCACCTTCTATATTTGATTTTTATACATGGTGAATACCGTCAAGTATCGTTTTCCAGAGATGATCGTTGCCATTCCATTTTTCAGCATCGGGCAACTGGAGGGCACATACTCTTTCCAACGGCAAATCCAATTCCACAATTCCGCCGACTGGGGCATGGTTAATCAGAAGAATCTGAAAATCATGCCGGACAAGACCGGTCAAAACCGTTTGAAGGTCATATGCATCCTGAATATTTCCTTCCGTTCTGACGAAAAGAATACGCTGGCAGCTGTCGGTCTTCTCCAGAAACCGCCGTATGCGCCGGTCGAATTTTTCCTTCACTTCGGGATAGGTCGACAAATGGGTGTACGTGTTTCCACTTTTGGTAAAATCGTGGTTAGACAGAATATGATACATATCATCAGATACCAGAAGCATCTCCTCGTTAGCCTCTCCAACCACCCTCAAGTTCTGAAGTTCCATAAAGTCGGCAAAACGGTTCATCAGCAGCCGGTTTACATCGGACAATTCCAACGATCCCATCCAATCCAAAACGCCTGAGTAAGGCCGCAAGTTGTTTTTTTGAAGCTGCAGAGATGCCAGACAAAGATCTCCCAAACTGAAAATGCCGTCGTATTCCCCTTTTAATTCCGCTAGTTTCATAGGTTGTTCACTCCTTTCCTCAAATCTGTACCCTGTTATCGTTGCAGCATTGTACAACCCCCCTCTCCGACTCTAGCATCTACTTATATTTGATTCACTGATTCCAAAGAATGCTTGGACTGATATAATAATTAGTAAATATACCTAATTTATTGCATTTATCAGTTTTTAGCCCGGTCAAATCTTCCATTTTTAAATAAGCTATAGATGGAAAAGAAAATCAGAAGACAAGGATGAGGAGATCAACGATGAAAATATTGCTTGCAACGTACTGGCCCGTCCCGCATGTAGGAGGGGTCTGGCCTTTTATGGTTCAGCTCGAAAAAAAGCTTACAGCCATGGGGCATCAAGTGGACATGCTCGGAAACGGGGATGATGCGACAAACTCATTTATTTATTTAGTGAACCAGAACAGGAAACTGCAAAAGGATAAACTGCTTCCGCTGCTTAAAGCGAAGTTGAATGTCACGACTTATCCGGTGCTCCACGCGAATCCGCTTGTTAACTACGCGGAATTTCAAAGGTATATGTTTGAACTGGCTGCCGCTTACTTCAATGTAGGGGACTATGATGTGATTCATACGCAAGATGTTATCTCCACAACAGCAATCGCCCGGGTTCGCAGCCAAAACACCGCACTGGTTGCAACGCTGCATGGCTGCGTCGCTCATGAAATCAGGCATATTAAGCATCCGACCGATTACATTGCCCACGCTTATTACGATGCGATTGAACATACGGGAGCCACCTCAGCCGAATTCACACATGTTTCCAATCAATGGCTGAAGGGTATTTTGACAAATGAATACAACGTACCCGGCGAACAGGTTAAAGTGTTTCCTTATGGCTTCGATGTAGACCATTTCGCAAAACGAATGAAGGCGAAAACCGACGCAGCTCGGCCTTCAGGCAAGAAGGTCATCATATTTACCGGGCGGCTCGTCGAACTGAAGGGCGTTCATTATCTTCTGTCCGCTCTTGGCAAGCTGAAGGAGAATCGTAAAGACTGGGTTTGCTGGATAGTCGGAGATGGGGAAAAAAAAGATGAGTTGCTAAAACAAAGCAAAACCTTGGGACTCGAGGAAGATGTCGTATTTTGGGGGAAACGGGACGATATCCCTGCCATGCTGTGCTTATCCGATATTTTTGTGCTGCCGAGCATCATAGAAAACCAATCCGTTTCTTTAATTGAAGCGCAAATCGCCGGTAAAGCGGCCATTGTCAGCAATTCCGGAGGGATGCCTGAGATGGTCGAGCACGAAGTTACGGGTCTTCTTTCTCCCGTGGGGGATATAGACGCCTTAACCCGTCATTTGCATAAATTGCTGCAAGACGAAGCTTATCGCGTGAAACTCGGCACCAACGCCCAGAAGTGGGGCTTGAAACATTGGTCGATGGACGCAATGATGCAACAAATAATGAAGGCGTATGAAACCGCCATTGCGAAAAGAAGGGAGGGGTAACAGGAATGAACCGGCTTACGACTTTAATCAGGCATTGGATTGGTAACCGGTATTGGAAGCTTCGTTCGATGTCCATTTGGGGGCGTATATACTATTTTTACGCTTCGCATTTCGGGAGAAAGCGATCTTATCAAGTTGATGCAAATGCCTATAATTTCCTGTTTCTTTCGCCTCGGCCAAGTTTCGAGCTTTTCGTGGACAGCAGAGTCTGGAATCGTGCTTCCGAAAGATTGCCGGAGCGCTATACCATTCCCGATCGGGTATCGCTCGAAGTACTTTTTCCGATGACCGGTCAATGTTACGACAGCCTATTTTCCAACCCGTTGCCAATGTGGGGCATCTACGTAAACGGCTCGGTTTGGATGCGAATCAAGGAGGCCCTCCCGGAGCAGTATGTTATACCGGATCCGGCTTCGACCCGTGTCTTGCAGCCCATGACCGCCGATTATTATAACTCGCTGTTCACCAAACCTGTATCCCACCCCGGCATTGTAGTCGATGGAAAGGTTTGGGGCCGCATAGCTGGCGCATTGCCTCAAGATTTTCGTTTTCCCGATTCAGGAACTGTCGAGACCCTGAAGAACAATATGAAGGGTGTGAAAGCATGAAGGCTGTTGTGACCGGGGGGGCCGGATTTATCGGCTCCCATCTCGTAGATACATTGGTGGCATCCGGAAATGAGGTGCATGTGATCGATAACTTGCAGTCCGGACTTTTAGACAATGTCCATCCACAAGCCGTTTTTCATGAGGAAGATATTCGAAGCAAAGAATGCAAAGAAATCATTGCAATGGTAAAACCTGACATAGTCTTCCACATGGCCGCCCAAGCGGACGTTCAGCAATCCATAAGCGACCCGCGCACCGATGCGGATGTCAATATTGTAGGAACCGTAAACCTGCTCGAGGCTTGCCGGAAGGCTGCCGTGAAAAAAGTTGTCTTCTCCTCCACCTCCGGCGTTTACGGAAACTAGCAAAAGGATCTTTTATCCGAGGAAGACCCAGCGGCTCCGATTTCCTATTACGGTTTGTCTAAATGGACGGCCGAAATCTATATCCGCATCTTTTCTACTGTGTGCGGGATTCCTTTTACGATTCTTCGCTACGGCAACGTATACGGTCCAAGGCAAATGCCAAAGGGAGAAGGGGGAGTCATTGCGGTTTTTATAAAAAAAATCAAGCACGGGCTGCCTCTATACGTTTATGGCGATGGCGAACAAACGCGTGACTTCGTATTTGTGAAAGATGTCGTTGAGGCCAATATGGCGGCGGTCAAGTTTGGACATTGGGAAACCGTTAATATCAGTACAGGTCACAGCACCTCTATAAACGATCTCGTTCAAATGCTAATGCGGATACACGGTTCCGATTTGGAGATCCGCTACTCACAGGCCAGAGCTGGTGACATCCGCCATAGCTGCCTGGAATGCAACAAAGCTTACAGCGAGATGAAATGGCGGCCGCAAGTAGACATAATGAACGGTTTGGCCGAAACCTATAGAATGCTGTGAGGATGATCGGCGGCAATATGGTATAGTTTATTGGCATTGATCTCAATAGCTCCCTGGAATTGTGATGTGTTACAAGCAAACTGCTTTGGGATAGAATCCAAATCTGGTTTTGTACGCTTCTACGGAATCGATGAGGGTGATACCCTCGTTAAAGTTATCCCACTGCTGCTTTTCCATGATCGCAAAACCGTTCACCATGCTGATCGCGATTTTTGCACCGAATTCAACCTTTGCTTTTGCTTTCCCTCGTACAATTGGACGGACATGCGGCTGGGTTAAGTTGACGATACGATCCTCAATGTGATGATTTTGATTTTGGTACATCTCAAGCTGCTGGCGGTAGACTTCTTGCGTAACCAGCAAGCTTTTGTACTGGTGCTAGCTTAAGGCTTCCAATCCTTTCTCGCTTACCCATTTTTCAATGATTCGCAAGTCGCGTGCTACGAATTTTAACTGTTTGCCGATGGCTTTGCGTATTTTCTGAATCCCAGCTTTGCGCTGCTTGGCCACAAGGAGATACGCTTTCCTTGCTTTCTCACGGTACGTGCGTGGCTTAGGAGATTTCTCGGTTTGAGAAGCATGTAAGGTGTCGATGATCGATTCCATTTTCTCTCTGGCTTCGTTTAACAGCGTTAGATCCGTCGGATAAGCGATATCTGCAGGTGCACAGCTTGCATCTAAAACGAGCGTCCCCTGATTCGGATCATCGCCATTTGACTTCTTTTGGGTTGTTGCTCGTTTTGTAGTTGGTTTACCGCCGCTTTTTTTGTCATCGTCGTCATGTTCATCGACTTGCTTGGCGCCTTCTACAGCAATCCATTCATTGATTTGATTTAATGTTGCCGCATCCAAACGCTTGCGGAAATGGGTCATGAGTGAGTGATGAAACGGTTCACGATCTTGATAGCCCATAAACCCGAACTAGTGGTAAAGCGGAGTTGATAACAGCCCTCCTGATCTGCCGACATATCCATGGAAGGAAAAAGTTCCATACACCAAAGTTTGCGATGTTAGCCGTTATTAATACGCCTTCAGAGGTGGAGTGCAGCGGAGAGTTGGACGCTCAAATTTCATCAAACCTGGCTGGTATCAAACGGATGGACAAAGTAGTGACGAAATATGGGGCATAGCATTTTGCGGCATGCACGGTTGCGCTGCCTTCACTATACATGAGCGCGGGAATTCGGATACTGAGGACATGAAACGCCTGCCTGCCAATTATGCTGCGGTTTAATCAGTTGATATATTTAGAAGCATAAGTTTGCCGCAGTAAAATGGAATCATAAGCTTAATTTAGTTATTTCGGCTACTTCCGTGGAAGATACAGGGATAATTTTTTTAAACACTCGGCTATATAGATTGGTGATTCGTTTCAAACACTCTTCTGTAACGCCGCTTACAATCTTTGGAATATCATGCAATACATATTTTCTTAAAGCGCTGTCGGTAAGATCGTTTATATAGCTGTGACCTTCTTGAACACTTTTAATCTTAAATTCATCCTTATCGATCCCCATCACTTGAAAACCCGAGTAAATAAATTGCACTGCGAGAGGCAAACCTACATACCCTAAACCAATAATCGCAATCTTTGACTTTCGTCTGGACTTTTGCATGCTGCATCCAACCCACCATTTATTATTTTGATCACACTTCTGTCATTCCGCTATTTTTGGGGCTACCTTGTATTAGAAAACTCTATATCCTAATATATGAATTTTTGTGGAAAGAGTTTATAAACTCGTCCATTTTTAGAAAAAAAATGGTTGTTAACCTCGGAGAACTAATTGCAAAACACAAGCTCATATAATGCTCTCTAGGCCCTCAAGCTAAACCATTCCCAGATTGTATGGAATCGGTGAAAAGTAAAAAGCCCCCGCACAATGTGGTCATAACCCTGTCAAGTAGACAATGAAAATAAAGGCTTTTAAGCAGTGGCTGCTTCCGGTATTCTATCGGGGAGCAGTTGTTTAGTTTTTTCTGAAACCGATTGTGATTGTATTCTGTGCGGAAAAGGTTGAAAAAAGATTAGTTTTGCGCAGATGGCTACCATACCGGTGTACTGTTAAATGAGCTGCAAATACTGTAAATAATACCCTGGGAGGGAAGGCCCGAACATATCCATTTAATCATGCCGCAATTTATCCCTAAGCGTTGGTGGCACAACATTCTCCACAATCAAAGCGCCTTATTGATCCGCGCATGGTTTTTCAGGCATAAGGATGTGATCATTACGACGGTGCCTTACCATCTGCACAAATAACGATGTACCCAACCCAAAAGGTTGGACTTTTTTTGCTTCAAATGTAGTTTACAGGATTGCATTAGTGTATTTTACGTTGTCAGTTAAGATTTTGATTGCCATATCGGAAAATAATTCCGGAGTGATTTAATCATGTGAGGGAGAAGGCTTTTTCGGTGAATCAGAAAGGCGACCATCGCATTGATATCGCTCGGCGTGACGTTCCATTCGGGCGGCATTCCTTCCATGGCTTCCCGGATCTCTAGGCTGTCCAATGCCTCGACAGTTTTAAGCGCTTTATTAAAAGGCGACCGGCCGTCGATAGAGTTTACAAGGATTTGGTAGTTTTCTCCCCATAATATAGAGCTCGAATTCATATTGAAGGCATCGAAGGCTAGCGTTATGGGGCTCCAATATGAACCGGTAAAGGCTGCTCCTTGGTCGATCAGAAGAATATAATTTTTTTTCTCGCCAAGCCGTACCATAATGTTCTTTCCTATGAGCCAGCAGCGGTCCCAGTTTTTTATCCAATGATCAAATACAATCATATCCACTGCTTTGTCGAGATTCGCGCATGACAGAATCTGTTTTCGGGTCGGATTAGAGACCGCTTTCTCTTCATACAAACTGCCGAATTGAAACCCCGGCAGCATAGGGGTTATTCCCTGCATTACAGGTATGGTCCCCAACAATTCAAGAGGCAGATGGACGATCTTCGCTTCAGGTAATGGAAGCTCGAGCTTCTTTCCCAGATTGTAAGCGATCCATTCGTTCGGTAGCAATCTGGGTCCTAGAGAATTCAACATGTTTTTAATGACATAACGTCTGCCGTCGTTACAAAGAAACAGGCTCGGTTGGGAGTAACCATCCCCTATAGGTCTCAAGTACTGCGTTGCAGTCACATTACTGAACATTCATTCATCTCCTTCAATTCTACTTCTTGCATTAAATTCGATGTGGGAGGCGAAATGAACGGCACAATTGCAGATTTATTGCAATTGGACGATTTCCATCTTTAAAATAGACAATCATCCTTTTTAGAAGGAGAGGGATCCATTTTTTGAAAAAACGGACTATTTATACTGGGAAAAACGAAAAACCTTTTCCCAGTATGCTGCGCTTTATTCCATTATAGCTGCCATCGGCGCCTTTCTATTTGGGTACGACACGGCTGTAATCTCCGGGCGATCGGGTTTATTAGAGACTAATTTTTACCGGATTTCTGCAATTTTTATCGCTTCAATAATCTTTTCGCTCATAAAATCAATCATTTCATCCGTCAGGCCAGGATATACTCCTACAAGAAATGTATCGAGCATTATTTTATCCGTATTTTTCAAATCACTGACACATCGATATTGGACACCTTGAAAGGCGGGTTGTTTGATCAAGTTCCCGCTGAAGAGGATTCGGGTTTGAATCTTCTGATCTTCTAAATAAGCCGTTATTTTATTTCTTGAGTATTTACTGCTGTCGCGAATCGTCATAATAAAGCCGAACCAGCTTGGTTCCGAATTTTCCGTCGCTTCCGGAAAAATGAGACTGTCTTTGAGCGGCAGCAGATTATTTTTGAGACGATTAAAATTATAAATCCTTTTATTTATAAAATGGGGTAATTTTTTCAATTGTTCAAGACCAATGGACGCCTGCATATCTGTAACTCTTAAATTATAACCTAAGTGAGAATAAGTATATTTATGATCATATCCGAACGGTAATTGCCCGAGCTGCCAACCGAATCTTTTGTTGCATGTGTTGTCACATCCGGACGGACACCAGCAATCTCTTCCCCAATCCCGGAATGATTCTATAATTACTTTAAGAACAGCATGATTGGTATAGACAGCTCCTCCTTCACCCATTGTCATGTGATGAGGCGGATAGAAGCTTGATGTTCCGATATGACCGAAAGTCCCCGTCAGTTTGCCGGCATATTTGGATCCGAGCGCATCACAATTATCCTCAATCACCCAAAGATTGTATTTCTCAGCAATCTCCATGACTCTGCCCAGATTGAACGGATTGCCCATCGTATGGGCAATCATTATGGCACGAGTTCTGGGCCCTATGGCTTGCTCGATTTCATCAACGGAAATATTGTAAGTGCCCAGATCGACATCGACAAATACAGGGATCAGATTGTTTTGTACGATTGGCGCCACTGTAGTAGGAAATCCGGCTGCAACCGTAATGACCTCATCTCCAGGGAGCAATCTTTTCTTTCCCAATCTAGGAGAGGTCAATGCGGAAACCGCTAATAAATTTGCAGACGATCCCGAATTCGTTAACATGGCATACCTCAGTCCCAAAAACTCGGCAAATTGCTTTTCGAATTCTTTCGAAAATCTCCCGGAAGTTAGCCAAAAATCCAACAAGGAATCCGCTAACGAAACCATTTCTTTCTCGTCGTACACTTTCCCGGAGTAGCTCAAATTAGACTGTCCCGGAATAAACTTTTTTCGGATATGAAATAGATTATGAAATTCTCTTACTTTATCAAAAATCGATTTTCTTTTTATTTTCTCGAGTTCATTTTGTCCCAATCGACCAACGATTTTGCAGCCTGCAGATTCTATTTGAGAGATGTCGTATTCTTCGATTTTATTATAATTAATTTCTGCATCATCCAAATTGGAACTACAAGGATAAACAACTATAAATTTAGTATGAACTTCAGCTACGACGTAATTGCATCGTTGAATTTCAACTATATCTCCTGCTTGAAACAATTCGATCACTTCCTTTATACAGCAGAATTTTGAGTTAATCGCATCCGATCGATGGAAGCCGTTCACACAAGCGTCTTAGAACGGATCATGGGCGGATGCTGCATTCGGACAAAATTGGGAGCGTCTTTCTTCAATTTAAGAACCGGCAACAGGAAGCTGCTGATCAAAATATTACTGCTCTTAGACTCTCTTATCTTAAGACACATGCCCGTTTGTCCACTTTTTCCCCAGTTTCTGCTTGTCGACCAACTATACGCGAAATACCCAGTCGTAAACGTGAGGGTTGCTGACGCTCATTTTTTTCCAGTATAATTCGGCTGAGCCGGGGTCACACCGGTTGTGTTGGGAACGAAAGGCTCATAGTTCATTTCTTGATACCAATATCCACCCCATTTGGCCGTGTAATATTCAAGATGAATCGGCAAGATCGCTTGAAACAAAGCAATACGGTAAGGGTCGGACCACGTCGAAGAGCTGCCATAGTGAATGACTGGTATTCCCGTCCAAATTAACTCGTAACCCGCCAAATGAATTCTCCAATAATAATCGTTATCCGAAGAATATTGTATGAACGAGTTATCCCATTCTCCGACTTTGCGTATGGCCTCCATATTCACTGCCGCCAAAATATCATAACTGGTAAAAGCGATCCCCCAGCGGCGTTTCTCGCTCACCAGCTTCTCCACTTCCGCCAAAAATGCTTCCGCTGCTCCCGGCGGTGCTTCGGCATCATCGTGCATGTGCATATAGACGTCGCACCCCTTGGCTTCCGCTAATTCCTGCAGGTAATTGAATTTTTGCGGCACAGTTAACGGGACGGGCGGTTCGTAGACCTTAACCTTCGACTGGATATAGGAATCATTCCGCAAATCTCTCTCATCCGAATTATCAATGACCATCGTGTGCGACCACAATGCTTTGACGCTGTTCACTGCCTTATATAACAGGTCTTTTCGCTTCACATAGCTGATCGCCAATATATATTTCACAGATGTTAGCTCCCCTCGGAGAGGTTGAAGGCTGTCTTATAGCCGCCTGCTTGATAAAGCAGGCCGTACCATTTGCCCAAACCCCATTTAGTCACATAATAAGATTCATACAATGGCCATGTAGTATCGTTGGCAACTTTCATGTAAGAGTCGGACTTTAATGTAGACATGCCCATATTGTGATGCGTAACGCCAAGCCCTGTCCAAATATGCTCGTACCCGGCAAACCGAATTCTATTGTAATAATCGATATCGGAAAAGTACTGCGGAAAGCTGGTATCCCAAGGTCCGATTTCTCGTACGGCATCCATATTGAAGGCTGCCAAAATATCGAAATTCGTAAAAGCCATTCCCCATTTTTTGCCTTGCGCCTTCAATGATTCCAATGTTTTCAGGAGTGCTTCCGGAGTTCCGGGATGCGCTTCAGCATCGGTGTGCATATACATCACAACATCGCATTTTCGCTCGGAAGCAAGTTCGTTCATATAATTCATACGCTGAGTAAAAGTAAGCGGAATAGGGGGTTCGTAGACCGTGACCATTTTCTTTATTTCCGGCATACCGCGAAGTTCACGGCTTTCCGAGTTATCGACGACAATCGTATATGGCAGGTACGATTTGATACTTTTAAGCGCAACGGAGAGCAGGTCGGGACGATTCACATACCCGATGCTCATTAAGAACTTCATGGCGCAGCTCCTTCCTTTGAATCTATCAGTGTCCTTCGATCCAGATCACTCCGTATATCGTATGTTGTCTATAACAAAAGGACATAAACGAATTCATCAACTTTTATATGAAATGAACAATGCCTATTTGCTCGAAGATGGGAAAATCGTTTATTCCCACGTCAAAAGGTGGTGCATATACTAGCGTAGACTTCGCGGATAAGAGAAAAGACGTAGATCCTTATTACTGCTAAGAACTGTGTCCAATCGACGGAATCTTCTTTATATGAAACACGAGAGAATCATCCCTTACTGTCTAACAGGGTGAAATAAATTTTGAAAAGGGGTATCGGAATGAAGTATTTGGCGGCCATCGCACACGTGAACCGTCCGGATCTTACGAAGCGGGCCATTCAAAGTGTAAAGCCTTATTGGAATCATTTAACGGTTATCGACAACTCATCAAGCCGGGAGCTGAAGGATGTTGATCTGGGCGCACCGGGCTCAAAGCTTTATGTTCCTCCGGTTTCTTATTCGTTCAGCCAGACAATGAATTTGCTCCATCGCTTTGGAGCTGAGCAGGAAGCGGATGTCATACTATTCATGCACAACGATGCCGAGGCCCATCAAGGCACAGCGGAAAAATTTTTAAAAAATGTCGAATCTCTGCAGAATAAAGGGAGCAAATGGGGAGCTGCTTTCACCAATTATCACACGTTGGTTGCTTTTAATATGAAGGCGGTTCGTAAGGTCGGTCCGTGGGACATCATCCTTCCCCATTACCATGCGGATAAAGACTATTACCGGCGTATGCATCTTTCCGGGTATGAGCTTGTTGAGACCAGGCTCGGGGTGACTCATCACGATAACGGCGGAAATACATTAAAAGCGGATTCGCCCTACAAGTTCCGGCATGACATTTTGCTGCCATTATACGGCAAATACTACGCTAAGAAATGGGGCGGTAAGCCCGGGGCTGAATTATTCTCGAAACCTTTCGGAGCGTTCTCGCAGAATCCTGTAAAAACTTATTTGAGCGTTTTTTATAATAAATGAAGAAAAATCTAATCCATACATGCTCTGCGGAGATCCGCGGGGCATTTTGTACATGGCTTTGTTATATCTTAATGTTGATTTTAGACCAAAAGTAAACCGCCTTCCTGAGAAGGCGGTTCAGACTGTCGAGAAAGTCCGATATCCAGATTCCATGAAAAAATCACTTCCCTCACTCAAACATCCTGCATTAGATTCCTTTGAATTTATTTTAAATGTGTTGGAATCTCCTACAGAACTCGTCCTCAGAAGTGATTTTTTTCA
>JAQBPR010000221.1 GCA_028287395.1 Bacilli bacterium | reverse complement strand
ACGGAAGGACAACAAGGCCATAAGTAATCTTCTTATTAATAACATCATTATCAAGCAATAGTTTATTGCAATAGGATCCGCCTAAGACTATTTTTATAGTTTGGGCGGATTTTTCTTGAATAGTGTAACCTATTTGGCCATAGATCACGTTTTTATCAAACGGTTCTTTCAATCGTAAAGTGCGTTAGTTGTATGCTTACTTTGTTTTTTTCTGATTTCTCGTCGCACGACAGGTGCTACTTCAATCGCCAGAAGTTCTATGGCACTTGCCACCTTTGATAACGATTGCCCACCCATGTCGAATTGACCCATAAAACGACTGTGGCCAAATAACTCATACTGATAGAGTATCTTTTCAATAAGTTGCTGTGGACTCCCTACAGCGAGTACATTATCCGGAGCCGTCATGGGGTCTAGATCCGAACGGGATACCCAGAATCGTTGCCCACGCTCTTTCAAGAAATAGGAGAAATAATTGACATAATGAGGATGGAACTCATCCAGTGCCTGTTGCGATGTCTTGGCAATATAAGAATGGCCGGTGACGGAAACTCTTAGCTTTGCAGGATCATAGCCCGCAGCTCGTCCTGCAGCACGATAAATATCAACCAGCGGTTTAACTCTGGACGGATCTCCTCCCAGGATCCCCAATGCCATGTTCAGTCCCAATCTCCCTGCTCTGGCCGCACTCTCCGGTGTACCTCCCACGCCAACCCAGATTGGAATAGATTTTTGATAAGGACGAGGGGAAATGATTGCATCATTCAAGGCGGGACGAAACTTTCCGTTCCACGTGACCCGCTCTTTATTATTGAGTTCTAGTAACAAATTGAGCTTATGCTCAAATAATTCATCGTAATTTCTCAGATCCGCTCCGAAAAGCTCGAAGGATTCTAAGAAAGCACCGCGTCCAGCAATCAATTCGGCACGTCCGCCCGAAATGAGATCGAGTGTCGCGAAATCTTCAAATACCCGAACCGGATCAGCTGTACTTATCACCGATAATGTGCTAGTTAGCCGAATCTGCTTAGTCGCTTGAGCGATCGCTGCCAGAATCATGGCATAAGAAGACGTTACGAAATCCAAACGATGATGCTCACCTATTCCGAATAAATCCAGACCTGCTTCGTCTGCTAATTTAGCGGCGGCTATGATTTCTTCAATCCGTTTGCTTGCACTTATTATTGCTCCAGAAGGTCCGGGAATTAGTTCTCCCAAGGAATAAATCCCGAATTCAAAATCTGCGCTTTCGTTATAATTTGTATTCATTAGTTAAACCCTGGAAAGTCAGACAAATCGGATAAGCGAATGAAGAAAACAATAAAGGATAAAATACCGAGAAGTACGATTGGGAATGTATCTTTGAAGGAATCTTTAACACGGATATGAGTTAAGAGACCCCCAATTGCCGTAAAGCCAAGTAATAGTGCCCCTGCTGCCGTCCAGCTCTGCTGCCAAAAACCGATTATTAATGCAGCAGCGCCAACTAATTCAACGAGACCCGTTACAACTCGGAACCATTGCGGCAGACGCCATTTTTTAAAGCCTTCAACATGCATTTCGGAACCTGTTATTTTACCCATTCCTGCCATAAGGAACGCAAGAGCCAGCAAGCTTTGCAAAACGATTACTAGAATATCCATTTTGATCTCTCCTTTTTTAATTTACTCATCTCCACTATCCTTCTTGTGCTTTCTCACTTTTGCGGCGAAATTGTGCTTATAATAGGCACATTAAACTTCAAAAAAATTGAAACTTTAATCGCAACTTTCATAAGCACATATTACTCGGTTTATAATTATTTGTCTAGACCCTAGTGAAAAAAAATTAAATCTCGAAAAATTCGACACGATTCATGACTTCCGCAATCGAATATTTTCGTAAATAGTCAATTGTTTGCCGTTCGGCTTCATAGAGAATCTTTTCTAATGCCACGTCCAATTGTTCACCTGCTTCTCCACAATTAACGTTAACCTCCGGCTCCGACGTACAGGTATTGACTGCAGAGTAGATCTCACCTAATGTTATCTGATCTGCAGGTTTTCGTAAGATATACCCTCCCTCTCGACCACCTTTTGACTCTACGATTCCTGCGACCAGTAACGCTTGCATTACTCTACGCATAAAGGTTGCGTGCGAATCTACTTGATTAGCTATCATGGCACTCGATAATGTGCTGCCGCTTTTAGCTAACCAGACAATCGAATGAACGGCTATTTTAAAACGAGGAGGACCAATGTTAACTCCGCGGTTTGCTGTACTCAATCAATATCACTCCTTTAGCAGCATTTATGATCTCCTATTTCTACTTTTAAATGCAACTTCATTAAGCACATTATATATCAAAATATTTTTATGTTCAAGAGAGGTTTTTCAAGTCTTATAAATCTATTCATAAAGCCCCCATCCTATGGTTTAAATACCAGCAAAAATCGCAATATCTTATATATCGCAGTAATATCCTGATTAACCTTACATCCATTTCTTATTTTTATACCAAACGTACAGAATAATTTGCCAACGCTTAAAAGTAACATATTTGTAAATTGGAACAAGCAATACTTCCATAAATTCTTTGGATTCTATTCCATAATAAACAAACTCATTTTCGTTTAGATTGTTAACATACACAATATTACGCAATTTCCTCAACCTTATCCCCCCGCTCCATACACAATTCTTTGGCATACATCCCTAAAATATTGTTTCCCTTAAATACTTCTTTTATTGAATGTTTTTGTTTTGTACAAAAAAAATAAATTGTTCTTCCATGGAAATAATAATACTGCCCTAAAAACCAAGGAAGAGGTGTTACTCATTGTCGTATAACTGTTGTTATTGTGATAAGGAAGCAAAGTCAGCCCACAGTATTACTGTATATAATAAAAATGGCACTGAAGAACGATTTGAAGTCCTCTGTAGTCCTTGTTATGCCGAATGGCTATTTTCGTTAAAAGGGTAAATGGGGGGGGATTTTCTCCCTCATTTTCATTTCAATTACAATCTCATAGTGCTATCGGATTTGAAAAGTGGATGAATCTGCTCACTGTATTTTATTGGAGTGGGAAGAAGCGGTTCAATATCAGCATGCGGCTGAGAAAGAATGACTTTGAGTGGGGTTAAAGTTGGCATGGGGATGATCAAGGAAATTAACTTTTATCTAAAAAATAATCAAACCTTATATAATAAAGGATACCGTTTGAAATTATTCTGGGAGCGGGCTCGTTGGATGGAGGCGAGGAAGTCGAACCCATGTCTCTTGCTTTTTAACGTGTCTGCAATCGTGTTAACGAATGCCCTTAAGCCTTATCCTATATGGTTACATCGTGTCTACTGAAAACGGACAAGAGTTTTGACATTGATACTCAATATCTAATTATTGGACAGAAAATCGGGTTGTAATACTTCATATTGTATTTCAAGGCAATATCCTTAAAATCCCTGTCGTTATTACTTTACTAATATTGCAATAAATATGCACAATTCCTTTATTTTTTTGTTAAAGTTATGTTAGACAGAAATGTAATCAACTTAGGGGGAGTATTAATGATCGGTAAACGTGTAAAACAGTTTCGCTCCGAAAAGGGACTTTCCCTTAATGGACTTGCAGAACGGGCGGGGGTAGCCAAGTCCTACCTCAGTAAAATTGAACGGGACATACAGTCCAATCCCTCCATTCATTTTCTCGAAAAAATATCTGCGGTGCTCAATGTACCTATCGAATTCTTTTTTAACTTTGAACAAAAACAGGAACCTGAACTAGATGCAGAATGGCATCAGCTGGTACGCGAAGCGATGTCTTCGGGAATCAGCAAGGAGCAGTTTTTAGAGTTCCTTGAATTCAATAAATGGCGTAAGGAAAATCCCAAAATCAAGACTTAACGATGAATGCTTTTCATCATTAAAATAGAAGAGGCGGGGGTTTTGCTGAGTTTGCTTTCGAAGATGCATACTCAGAAAACCAAACAAGTTGACGATAATAAAAATTAGGTGTGAATACAAATGAAAAAAAGGATTAAGGCGTTGATCTTCACGTGTTTTCTGGTTCTGACAACGGTAAGCAGTGTGTTCACAGTTACCCTACCAACAAATAAAATTAAATCCATGTGGGTATGGAATTTTTCAACCGCCGTGGCAACGCCGGAGGCAAGAAGGAAATTAATCGATTTCACAAAAGCGAACAAAATTAATCTGCTCTATGTTAACACGGGAAAAGGTTTACCTGATCACTCCGAAGAATTTTCAGCTTTGATAGAACAGGCTCATTCGAACAGCATTCAAGTTTTTGCACTGGATGGTGATCCCTTTTGGGCATTAACGGTGAATCATACGGTTGCACTGAACCGGATTCAAGAGGTGTTCGATTTCAATACGGCTCATCCTGATACGAAATTTGACGGTATACAACATGACGTTGAACCCTATGCTTTACCCGAATGGAGGGATGATCAGGCCGGCACGGCTGTTCAATTTTTACAATTATTGAAAGAATCTCAGAATAAAATAAATGATTTCGATCCCTCCTTGCAGTTTGACGTAACCATCCCATTTTGGTATGAAGAAGCCGACCCACAGGTGATGGCCACCTATAATGGTGTTTCCAAAGCTTTAAGCTATCATATTCTCGACATTGTCGATTCGGTCACTGTGATGGATTATCGTAACACAGCCGGAAATACGGATGGAAATCATGACGGACAAATTGACCATGGGAAACAGGAAGTGGCCTATGCCGCCTTCGTCGGAAAAAAAGCAATCATCGGTGCGGAAACAATTCCGCCCGATGGTCGTGGGATCCCTGATTTCATCACGTATTTTGACTATGGGAAAGTGTATATGAATGCTGAATTGCAAAAGGTGATTGATTACTTTGCGAATAATCCCGGATTTGGCGGCATTGCTATTCACCACTACGACACCTACGTGTTGATGAAAAATTCCCCATCTAAATAGATCAATGTAGTCCATAACGAAAAGCACCGTCAGAAGATCTCCCTGGCGGTGCTTTTCGTTATAACGCACAACAAAATTTAGGAATATAGTTCAAAAGACGCATGTTAAATTACCCATTAATTTTCGTCATCTTGCCAATATTAAGTAGTTTTATAATACCTTATTCCTAATTTATCAGTCTATTCCGTCACAATATTTAGTTATCGATCATTTTTTTAATAAAAATGACATAAGAACCATTCTCTAAAAAGAACACGAATAGTATAATAGACTAGGTATATAGCCAGTTGGTATGAAAATACGATATCGAAGGAGTTCACAAATGAAAAGAAAAAGTATACTGTTAAGACCCCGCCCCATTGCAAAAGTAATGGTTCTCTGTCTGATTTTTATCCAAGCCCTTGTCTTCCTTCCGGCACAAGCCGGTATCGCAAGTCGGGTATATGCCGCAACAACGGATCATCCAATATATAAATCCACTTGGCTCTGGAATACAAGTTCGCTGCTGAAGAACAAGGAAAGTACATTCCAATTTCTCCAGCAGAACGGAATCAATCTTGTGTTTTTGCAAATCGATCCAGACGT
Source organism: Bacilli bacterium (assembly GCA_028287395.1). Lineage (GTDB taxonomy): Bacteria > Bacillota > Bacilli > Paenibacillales > NBRC-103111 > Paenibacillus_AC. The sequence continues at coordinate 1,673 of JAQBPR010000221.1, read as the reverse complement.
TCCCTCAAGTGAATACAGCAGCTTCATCAGAGAGGCTGCTGGCCGCGGTATGGAGGTTCATGCTTTAGGAGGAGCCCCAGATTGGATACTTCAGGAAAAACAGAATAAGGTGTACAAGCTGATCGACTGGGTGAAAACCTACAACAACAGCGTTTCAGCCGCGGAACAGTTTAAGGGAATCCATCTCGATGTCGAACCATACGATTTGCCGGAATGGTATACCGATAACGATACCCAACTAGGGCTTTGGACGGACACTGTGAGCGGGTTTGTCGAAGAAATGAAAATAGAGACTCCAAATTTGATTTCCGGTGCGGATTTGCCGGTCTGGCTAGAGAAGTTCAACGTGCCGGATGGGCAGGGCGGTCGGACAACCCTTTCCAATTGGATGATACGTAAGCTTGACCAATCTACCCTGATGGCTTACCGTGACAACGCGCCAGATATCATCAGCAGTATTAAGAACGAATTAAATGAAGCAGAAAAAAACGCCAAGCCCGTCATTGTTGCGGTGGAAACTTTGCAAAGCTCCGAAGGTCCCATCTCCTTTTATGAAAAAGGAAAAACGCAAATGATGCGCGAGCTCAGTAAAGTAGTCGAAACGCTCAGCAGCAGCCGCACTTCCTTTGCCGGATATGCCGTTCATGATTATGCCGGTTGGAGCAGTTTAAGAGAGTAGAAGACAGCTGAACTGGCTATGTGCAACGGGCTCGCTGAGGAAGGTACTCGCAACGTTTGCATATGGCTAGATCAGCTTGAACAAGATGACGAATTTTCAGTAAATAGTAAAATAGAGTAGGCTTCTAACTTAGTTAGACACCTACTCTAAATATGGAGATCCTAAAATTTAGGCATGCTTTTACTTTACGATAACTCCACACTTCTCACAAAACTTCGCATCCGGCTCTAATTCCATTCCACAATTTTTGCATTCTCTATAAACCTCTACGACTTCTTCCTCTAGGGCGGATTCCATCTGAGGCTCAAAAGGAAATCGCTTCCCGCAGCTAGGACAAAATCTTGCATCAACGGAGACCTTCATTCCGCATTCGCAATTCTTTTCATTTTTAATCACTTCTATTTCATGCTCAAGCTCAGCGATTTCAACCTCCAGGGCAAGATTATTATCTGAAAATATTCGAACAACTTCCTCTGCCAATGTGAGATCATTCGCTTTATAAGCTTCATATACGGCAAGGCCGATTTGTAAATTATTTCGTTCGATCTCCCTCTTAACGCCTGTAATTTCTGTATTGATTTTACTCGTTTTTATGGTTTGTTGGGCGTAATCCGTGGCTTTGTTTGCTCCATCCTTTAACTTTTGAAATAAATTCAACTTATTAAACTCCCTTCAAAATAGCCTTGCAAAAACATTCAATTATGTATACCCTTTTTTGTTTAATTTGAATAATTAATTTTCGAAGTGGTTAATTTCAAAAAGCATACCTTTACCATTAAGGCAAAAATATGCTTTCAAATTACTATATGAAAAATCTTAAATGTCATATGATTATACTTCCTCGTTCTACTTCCCTTTTCGTGTCATTTCAGCTAACGTGTCCCATTGCTGTTCCGTAACATCGACAAGCTCGTTAAATTGTCCAGCGCCTTGCAGCCATTCTCCCCCATCGATGGTGATGACTTCCCCATTGATGTAACCGGCGTAATCGGAA
>JAQBPR010000191.1 GCA_028287395.1 Bacilli bacterium | reverse complement strand
ACACAATGTCAAAATTAAATATCGGAATCATCTTAGGAAGCACACGTCAGGGACGTGTAAGTCCACAAGTAGGAAACTGGGTAAAAGGAATTGCTGACAAACGCGGGGATGCAGATTATGAAATTGTAGATATTGCAGACTTCAAATTACCGTTTTTCGGAGAAGATAATAGCGAAGAACAATTAAAAGCTTGGTCAGAAAAACTGAATAGCTTAGATGGATTCGTATTTATCACTTCGGAATACAATCACAGCATTACAGGAGTATTAAAAAATGCACTCGATTCAGCGCGGGATGCTTGGTACAATAAGGCAGCTGGTATCGTAAGTTATGGTTCAACAGGCGGGGCCCGTGCAGCTGAACATTTACGTGGAATATTAGGGGAATTACTAATTGCAGACGTTCGTGTACATCCGACATTGTCATTATATACAGACTTCGAAAACTTTAGTGTTTTTAAACCAGCTGAATTACATCTTGATAATATTAATGCTATGCTTAGCCAAGTGATCGCTTGGAGCGGCGCATTAAAAACTTTGCGTTAAAAAACATTACACAAATAGGTAAATGGGGGGATATTAATTAATCCCCCCTTTTTTGTGTACAGGCATATCCATTAACTAGTCGGCCAAAGTCCACTATGAGAATTTTCAGCTCCCCAGCTTAATCAGCTCGACAACAGCTTGCGAACGACCTTTTACGTTCAACTTTTGCATGACATTAATAACAAAATGACTAAATTTTTAAAGGATGACAATAATAAGTATTGTTCCGTTATTCTACCCGTTCAGCACAATAACTTTTGCTATTATTAAGTCAATCAACTAAATATACCTTCTCACCAACATTAATTTGTCCCGTCTTTTTAACTGAAGCATACACGCCGAAATTTAAATTCATCTCCTCTTTTACTTTCTTCAACAGAGAAGTATCATATTCAAGTGTATCGGGGTCTATTGTAATCATTGAACAACGCTCACAATAAATATCAACTTGTAATTCTACACTACCCACGGATAAACGCTTTCCTATCCAATCGCTTTCATTGAATGAGTTTCCGTCTACTGACACAAGTAAGTTCGCTCTAAAACGACGCTTATCTAATCTCTTTCCCCATATCGCTTCAAGTTTTTGTAATGTAGTATCTGTGATAATCAGGATACTACCTGTATCGACGGCTAAAAGGTCTAGAGTACTGGGTTTATAATCAATCATAGACAATTTTTTTTTCGAATACGCTTGTGTTTCGGCTAATAAATCTTCATTCCAATTAAAAACACGTCCGTCTGGAGAAGTTACACTCAAGGTCGGAAACTTGTCCTCAGAACCCTCACCGATTAGTTTAGCTTTGTAACCTAGCATGTTAGGTGTATGTCGTGCAGTAAAATATCTTTCCCATCCTTCTTCTGTTTCGTCAATGAAGGCATGACAGCGGTCGCCATATAATCCATATGTCTCAATTTTGCTAGTCTCTAAACGCTCTCCTGCAAACGACTTTACGGGATATCTGTTTATTTCACTGATTTCACCAATAGAAATTAATGTCAAAGTGACTACCTCTTTTCAATACTAACCATGATCCGTTAACTGCCAATCAATTGCTTCACTGCCGATCTCCTCTAAAAAAAGATTCGCTTGCGAGAAGGGTCTGCTTCCAAAAAAACCCTTATACGCTGAAAAAGGGCTTGGATGCGCAGAGTGAATGATTCGATGCCGCGTATCCGTAATCAGCTGCGCCTTCTGTTGGGCGAAATTACCCCAAAGAATAAAAACAACAGGTTTTTTACGTTGATTTAATAGTGTAATAAGCTGGTCCGTAAACGTTTCCCAGCCCAAATTTTTATGCGAACTCGCATCGCCGGCACGAACAGATAAAACGCTGTTTAAAAGCAAAACTCCTTGTTCTGCCCATGATAATAAGCAGCCGTGTTTGGGGATTGCACAGCCCAAGTCAGACTGCAGCTCTTTGAAAATATTTTGCAGGGATGGCGGGGATTTTACGCCCGGTTTGACAGAAAAGCTTAGTCCATGTGCTTGTCCAGCACCATGATAAGGGTCCTGTCCAAGAATCACAACCTTGGTATTCGCATAGGAAGTTATCCGCAGTGCTGCTAATACATCATCTGCACCTGGATAAATTATCTTTGTTTGATATTCCTCCTGCAGCGTTCGTCTTAGCTGCAAATAATAAGGCTTTGTGAACTCCGCAGCTAATAAAGGAGCCCAATCATTCTCTAAATTGACCATAATACCCCTCGATTAATTTTGTAAAATAAAATCTTTTGCAACCTTATCGTTGGCTTGAAATGTACGTATTATTTCATATTTGGTATTGCGCTGAGCCGGCATTTTACCTGCTTCGCGAATTAATTGTAAAATCAACTCAATGTTCACCTTATGTGTTGTTCCCGCTGCGGATACAACGTTTTCTTCCATCATCGTGCTCCCGAAATCATTGCAGCCATATTGCAGCGAAAGCTTGCCGACCTCAGGCCCCATCGTTACCCAGGAAGATTGAAAATTGGGAATGTTATCCAACATAATGCGACTGATCGCCAGGGTCTTTAAATATTCTTCCGCGGATACTTTCTCACCCTTCATATTCGTATTATCCGGCTGGAACGTCCAAGGGATAAAGGCAAGGAATCCCGGGGTATTCAGCTTTTGCTCAACACACTCATCTTGTGCTGTACGAATACGTTCAAAATGCAGCGCTCGCTCTTCCAGCGATTCACCTAAACCTATTACCATAGTTCCGGTCGAATGCATGCCTAGCTTATGGCCTGTCTGCATGACATCCATCCAATCACGCCAGCTGCCTTTCAACCTACTAATTCTGCGACGCGTACGATCATCCAAAATTTCCGCACCGCCTCCAGGAAGCGAATCTAATCCAGCATCGCGTAATTCACGCATAACTTCCTCTAACGAGAGCCCCTCGGAAACATCCTTCATTTTCATAATTTCCGCAGGTGAAAACGAATGCATTTGAATGACAAAACGCTTTTTAATCTCGCGCAGCAAATCTGTATAATACGTAAAAGGCAGATTTGGGTTAGTACCCCCTTGCATTAGAATCTCTGTTCCACCTACATCGAGCGTTTCCTGAATCTTCTGAAAAATAACTTCATCCGGAAGTACATACCCTTCCTTTGATCCGGGTGCACGATAAAATGCGCAAAATTTGCAATAAACATCGCAAATGTTGGTATAATTAATATTGCGTCCAATGACAAAAGTCGTCACAGGCTCCGGATGCCATTTCATCATGATTTGGTTAGCCGTATGCCCAATTTTCTCAATTTCATCCGATTGGAATAAAGCGATGCATTCCTCCACATCGATTCTTTCACCAGCCAGCGATTTATTTAAAATACGATCCACTATGTTCATACTTCTCACTCCTTCTAAACATCATTATCATTCGCTGTTCATATCGTAACATAAAAACAGATCATCCGTCATGTCGAAAAAAAAACCCTCATGATCATTTAAGATCATAAGGGTTGAAAAGGATTACAAGTTATAGGCTGCACGCAGTTTCATTATTTTTTCCTTTAAATGGGGAACATGCGTCCGCGCGTAGTCAAACTGCATTCGCTCCGGCTTTGCAAAATAATAGCCTTGTCCCATCGGAACTTGATGTTCAAACAGCACGTTTGCTTCTTCCACACGTTCAACACCTTCAGCGATAACTTGGCATTTAATATCTTCGGCAAAAAACAATAATGCTTTAAGAAGCGATTGTTTCACTGCAATTTGATCAATATTTTGAATGACCGACTTGTCAATTTTAATGATGTCCGGAACTAATTCAGAAATCGATTGTAAGCTAGAATACCCAGCCCCTGCATCATCCACAGCGAAGCGAAAGCCATGCTTCCTATAAGCGTGTAGAATCGTGCCCATATGTTCGAAATCGCGAATGGAATGTCTCTCCGTAATTTCAAAAATAATTTGCGACGGCAAGATTTTCGGATACTGCTCCATGCAAAGTATAAGATGCGTTAATAATGCGGGCTGCAATAGCGTAACAGGAGTGATGTTAATAAATACTTGTTCCTTAATATTACGTCCGGATATTTCTTGAAAAGCTTTCTCAACAACAAGGAATTCTAACTCGTGCAGCATATCGGCTTGATGAGCAAACTCAAATAATTCCGTAGGCGTATGAAATGGCGAATGCTGCGGCCCCCGAGTCAGCACTTCCCAACCAAAAATCTCTCCATTATCCAAGCACATGATCGGTTGAGTTAATACATAAATAGCCTTATCATTAATAACTTGCTGCAATTTCTGTCGATACGGCGCAAAATGGGAAGGCAGCTTTTCAACTGCAATCGAAAGCACATAATAATAACCTGCTTGTATTACCGCATCTGTATTCTCCAAACTCTGACCCACAATCATACTGCCAGATTGGAATTTCAAGCGGCTGTGCAATTTTTGCTCCATCAATAAATTTAAACTTTGATCCACATCTTTTCGGAATAAAACTTCCTTCGTATGTAAATCTTCGTAAGTTAAGCTTTGGTTGATTTTCAGGAAAACTGTAAAATCATCCGAACTAAACTGTTTAACTCCTAAAACCTCTTGATCTGAATAATTCCGCTTAAGAACTTCAACAAATTCACTTTTGAGTTGTTGCTGCAGCTTTTTTGAGTAAGCTAATGGGTATTTCGCCATTAAATTCTGGAATTGCCCCAAATGAATGACGAGTAATGCGAAGTGATTGCCTTTACGGCGATATGCATGAACTAGGGAAAGGAGTGGATCGCGAATGGTGAATTCCGGTGGAAAATACCTCAATGCTCGATTTGGAAAAGGCAATGACCAAAGCAATTTGAAACGTTTATTCCACTTATCGGTCATAGAATACCTCATCGCTGTCCTCCTACCCTGACATTATGACCTTATTAAGATGTTTGGAGAATATTAACATCAATAACATTAGCTTAACATATTTTGCTATTAAAATGAAGTCGAATTGTAGCCAAAATTAACCTTTTTTCACTAATTTAACCCTACTTTAGAACTATTTTTTCAAAGCCTGTTCCAAATCATTGATAATATCATCGCTATGCTCAAGACCGACTGAATATCTCAAGAGACCATCCGTGATTCCTCGTTGATGCCTGACTTCAAGCGGCATAGCAGCGTGCGACATCATGGCCGGATAAGAAAGTATACTTTCAACAGCCCCTAAGCTGACCGCAACAAGCGGGATCGCGACTTTCGCTAGCACTTGCCTGGCTCTCTCACCTGAACCCACATCAAAAGAAACCACGGCTCCGTATCCAAGCGATTGCTTTTCATGGATATCTTTTCTCGGATGGGTTGTAAGACCTGGATAATAGACCTTAACAACTGAAGATTGCTCCGAAAGCCATTCTGCAAGACGACGAGCGCTTTTTTCCGAGAATTCCATTCGGGCTTGCAGTGTCTTCATTCCGCGAATAAGCAGCCAGCTATCCTGCACACCTAGCACATTACCGAGCCCGTTCTGAATTTGCTTCAATCTGTGACCTAAGCTTTCGGTACGAACGACAGCTAGTCCTGCAAGTAAATCACTATGTCCACCTAAAAATTTAGTCGCACTATGCAGCACGATATCAATGCCAAATTCAATAGGCCTTTGATGATATGGAGTCATAAATGTATTATCGAGCATAGTTAACAAACCCTGAGTTTGGGCCCATTCACTTACTTCAGCAATGTCGGTTATTTTCAAGGTTGGATTAGAGGGCGTCTCTATAAAGACCGCTTTCGTATTCGATTTCAAAGCCGCTTTTACTTGCTCTATTTCAGTCATATCGACAAAGGTCGTTTCAATGTTCATTCTACTCAAAATGGTTGTGAGAAGTCGATAAGTACCACCGTAAACATCCTCTGTACAAATGACATGATCTCCCGCAGACAATAGCATAAAGGCAGCGGAAATAGCCGCCATTCCGGAGGAAAAGGCAAAGCCGCGCACACCGCCTTCGAGCATGGCAATATAGTCTTCTAGTGCCTGTCGTGTTGGATTTCCTGAACGAGTATAGTCAAATTCCGGAGGGTTTTCCAACGAAAAGTGATGAAATGTCGAAGCTTGATAGAGCGGTACACTTGAGGCCCCTGTTTGAGGATCGATTTCCGCGCCAAAATGAATCAATCGAGTAGCAAAGTTCGTATTTTTTGTCGCTTCATGTTTTTTCTTGTGTTCCACGGAAAACCCTCCTCTAAAACTCGTTTTTGGCGATTTCAAAAGCATTCGTAAGATCAGCAATCAAATCGTCCACATGTTCGATGCCTACTGAAAAACGGAGTAAGCGATCATCTAAACCAATACGCTGACGAATTTCTTCCGGAATATCAGCATGTGTTTGTACTGCTGGATAAGTCATTAACGATTCTACCCCGCCTAGACTTTCGGCAAAAGCAATCAGCTTAATGCTGCGTAAGATCGGTTCAATACTGCCAGCCTCTTTCATTTTAAAAGAGAAAATACCGGTGTTTCCGGAAGATTGACGCTGCTGAATTTCATAATCGGGATGACTTTCCAATCCGGGATAGTATACTTGTTCAACCATAGGGTGAGTAGAAAGAAACGCAGCAATTTTCGTCGCATTGAATTGATGGCGTTCCATGCGGAGCGCTAATGTTTTCATTCCCCTCATTAATAGCCAGCTATCCTGTGGCCCTAAAACAGCACCAATGGAGTTGTGCAAAAAACCAATTTGCTCGGACAGCTCTTTTCCTTTGGTCACAATTAATCCGGCAAGCACGTCATTATGCCCGCCCAAGTATTTGGTCGCGCTATGAATGACAATATCAGCGCCATGCTCAATAGGACGCTGGAAAAACGGCGTTAACAGCGTGTTGTCCACGATCGTAATGAAGCCCTGCTGCTTCGCCCATGCGCACACCTTCGGCAAATCGGTAATCATCATGAGCGGATTCGTTGGTGTTTCGATTAGAACGGCTTTTGTTCCGGGACGGCGATTCGCTTCCAGCGCTGCCAAATCATTGGTATCTACATAAGTCGCAGAAACGCCAAAGCGAGACATAACTTTTTCCAGTAAACGATAAGTACCACCGTAAAGATCAAGCGATACCAGCAAATGATCGCCTTGGCTGAATAAAGCAAATATCGTTTGCAGAGCAGCCATGCCTGAGCTGCATGAAAACCCGGCGTCACCGCTTTCCAGCTCTGCAATGGCTTGATCCAGAACGGACCGTGTTGGGCTTTTCGTCCGGGCATAATCAAAGCCTGTACTTTGGCCTAAACGCGGATGGCGAAATGCCGTTGATTGATAAATTGGAAAGCTTACTGCTCCGGTTACAGGTTCCGAAAGTGAACCGATTTGCGCTAAACGACTTTCAATTTTCATGATGGTATAGTCTCCTCTCATTGGTCGCAGATTTTTTATATATTCCAGTCAAAAGGCGTTTTTTGGTAAACATAATAATTGAGCCAGTTGGAAAACAACAGATTAGCATGCGCTCGCCATTGCGTAACAGGCATTTTCGTTGGATCATCCTGCGGATAATAATTGCGCGGTACGGCAATCTTTAATCCTTTGCTCGCGTCACGATCGTATTCAGCCTTTAAGGTTAAAGGGTCATATTCAGAATGGCCTGTTACAAAGATTTGCCTGCCATCCTTCGATGCGGCAATATATATGCCTGCTTCTTCCGATTCCGACAAAACCTCAATCTCATCAATTCCGGCAAAATCCTCACGACGCACTTCAGTGTGTCGGGATTGCGGCACATAGAACACTTCGTCAAAGCCACGAAATAACATGACATTGCTGCGATTTATCGTATGGGGGAATACGCCGAACATTTTTTCGTTAAGTGAGTATTTAGGTACACCGAAATGATGCTTCAAACCAGCCTGTGCCGCCCAACAAATATGCAGGGTAGAGGTTACATTTTTCTTGCTCCAATTCATGATTTGCTGTAATTCTTCCCAATAGGTTACTTCCTCAAATTCAAGTTGCTCAACGGGTGCGCCTGTAATAATCATCCCGTCAAAACGTTCATGCTCGATATCCTCGAAAGTTTTATAAAAGGTTTCCAGATGCTCAGCAGATGTGTTTTTAGAAATATGCGTTTTCGGATGAAGCAATACAAATTCCACCTGTAACGGTGTATTGGCTAATAAACGTAAAATTTGCGTTTCCGTCGTTTCTTTTGTAGGCATTAAATTAAGGATGACTATGCGCAACGGACGTATATCTTGTTGATACGCTTCACTTTCATTCATCACGAATACATTTTCCTGATTTAATATTTCTTTTGCTGGCAAATCATCGGGAATTTTAATGGGCATCCGACTCACTCCTTTGTGTGATTTCGAACAAAAATGACCTTTCTCAAAGAGAGAAAGGCCACAGAAATAAAACATGTCCTCTCTCATCTCTCAGAAACTCCAGGGTTCCTGCAAGATTTAGCACCGTTCATACCTTGTTTCCAAGGTTTGTCGGTTGCCGGGTGTCATCGGGCTAGTCCCTCCACCTACTCTTGATAAGAAATTCAATACTATTCGATTATTATTAACTATTATTATACCTATTTTAAATGAAATGTATATACCCCTTAACCCCAAAATTGTTAGAACCTTGTATAATGTCGTTTCTCACTTCTCAGATTGTAATATGCCCTCTACTTCTTCACGATGCGGCAAAGCGGGGATCCCCCCCTTTTTTGTAACCGTTAGTGCGCTTGTAACCACGGCAAATCTTACTGCTTCTTTAAAATCATCGACAGACCAATTAAAGCTGCCTAAAGAAATTTCTGCAGCATGAATTACAGAAGTTTCTAATAACCGAGTTAACAAACCTCCTATAAAGGAGTCGCCGGCCCCAGTAGTATCTAGAGGTATAACGGAAAAACCAGGGCAAAATCCCGTTGTTTTGAAATCTTCCTTGGCGTAAGAGTAGTAACATCCCTTTTCACCAAGCGTAATGGTTACCAACGAAATCCCTTTAATATGTAATCGTTCTGCAGCCTCCTGGGGTTTAGTTGTTCCTGTAAAAAATTCAATCTCCTCTTCATTTAATTTAATGATATCTACGAAAGAAAGAACATTGCCAAATTCATATAAAGCTTGATTCGGACTATCCCATAGTGCTGGACGCCAATTCGGATCGAATGAAATCACTGCGTTTGCCGCTTTAGCAATCCGAATCGCATGTAGTGTAGCCTCACGAATAGGCTCAGAGCCTAACGATATGGAGCCGAAATGAAAAATCGCTGCACTTTGGATATAAGATTCGTTTATATCAGAGACATTCAGCAGCATATCTGCCCCAGGCTGCCGATAAAACATAAAGTCTCTTTCTCCATTCTCTTGTAAGGAAACAAAGGCCAAAGTTGTCTTCGCTTCATTTGAATGAAGAAGATGGGAAACTTCAACACCGATTTCCTGCAATGTATTTCTTAAAAAATAACCGAAAGGATCCTTCCCCACCTTTCCAATAAAACCAGCCTTACCGCCAAGCTTCGCGACGGCAGCCGCTACATTTGCGGGAGCGCCTCCCGCTGCTTTAGCAAAACCATGAGCATCTTCCAGCCCGCATCCAGATTCTAAAGATACAAAATCAATTAAAGCTTCACCAAAGGCAATGATTTTATTTGTTTTCACATTTCCCACTCCTTCTAGGGTTAATTAGATTCATCGAGTCTTTGCAGCAAATCAGTTAACACCTTAACGGCCATCTCCTCGTCAGCACCGTCTGCACAAATCCATACCTCTTCTCCTTGAGAAGCTCCTAACTGAAGAAGACTGATGATACTCTTGCCATCAGCTATACGATCCTTGTACTGTACGGATATATTGGAAACGAATTTTTGGGCTTCCGTCATAAAAAGCTTGGCTGGCCGTGCGTGAAGTCCCGTTCTATAACCAACAATGGCTTCTTGTTTTAGCATATTTATTATTTCTCCCTCTATGATCTGATCCGTTCCATTTCCATAAAGCTGCTGTAAACGAGATCGTAAATTTCTTGCTTGCTTTTTGCTTCAATCAGTTGCTTTACGAATTCAACTTCATCGATCATAAAAGCAATTTGGGAAATAAGTCCAAGCCTCTCGGAATGACGCCCTACAACAGCAATGAGCAGAAAGGCAGTATCCCCGTTCCCAAAATCAATCCCATTCGGGTACTGAACAATTGCAATTCCGGATTTTAGGATATGGCTGCTTTCTCCATTCATTCCATGCGGAATAGCGACACCGTTTCCGATATAAGTAGACAGCACTTGCTCTCTTTGGCACATTTCTTGAACAAACGCTTCTTCGACATGACCCATACGGGTTAACATCTGTCCAATTTGTCCGATCGCTTCCCATTTATCTTTCGCATTCATCTGCAGCATAATATGCTCTGGCGTAAAGACAGTCAGGTCTACAAGCAGGGTCTTTTCTTTATGAAGAGTATCGCTCTGCTCCTGTTTTAAGCAATCCACCAGCTCCTCATAAAAAGCATGATCCAAAAATGAATTTATCGAAAAGTGTCGTGCATATGGGGCTGAAGCCTTTGCACGTTCTGTTAACTGAACGTGTGATATGACAATATCTGCATCATCCGAGAGATCATCCACCGAACAGTTATCGACAAGAAAGTATAAATCAGCCTCCTTCAGTTTTTTGCGCAATAAAGCGGCTCCCATTGCACTCGAACCCATCCCGGCATCACAGGCAAAGAAAACCTTTTGCGCAAGTTTAACACGCTTCTTTTCTGTATTTGACAGTATCTGTTGTTTGACAGGTACCCTTTTAGCATCCGCGAAATCGTTTGATTCGGTTATAGTCCTAGACAGTACATAGATACAGCCCAAAAAACTAACGCAAGCCGAAGTGCTAAAGCCTACTAATACGAAGATATGCATACCTTTGGGAGCCAGCAGCAGCAAAGCCAAAATACTTCCGGGAGAGGGAGTAGCTACAAGCCCGGCATGTAAAAAACTAAAGATAAAATCTCCTGCCATCCCTCCCAAAATCAATGGAAGGATCAATAACGGCAATCTTAAAACATAAGGGAAGTAGACCTCATGGATGCCTCCGATAAGCTGAATAACTACCGCCGATCTTGCATTTCCTTTTTCTGATCTTATAGACCGAATATAATAGGCCATTAACAAACCAAACCCCGGACCTGGGTTGCTCTCAAGGAGAAAAAAGATAGACTTTCCTAATTCCTTGGTTTGATTGATACCCAAAGGTTCAAGGAGTCCGTGATTGATCACATTGTTAAAAAACAGTGTTTTAACCGGTTCGATTACAAGCGCAATGAGCCACAAATATCCCGACGATACCAGCTTGGCTGAACCTACTACAACAACATATAAACCTTGGGCAAAAGCGGGAGAAATATAATAATAGGCCACCATCGTAAACAGTACGCCAATAAAGCCAGCGGCTGCATTATAACATAACAATTCCAGCCCTAATGGGATGCGACCCTCAAGCCATTTATCTATTTTTTTAATAATCAGTCCAATTGCCGGACCAATGAGCATGGCAGGCAATATCATCGAATACGTAGATGGATTTCCTGCCACCAATCCGATGATAACAAAAGCGGCAACAACTCCACCTCGATGGTCACCAATCATTTTACCACCTGTGTAGCCGAAAAGAATCGGTATAAAATATTGGGTCATCGATGTGAGTAAACCATTCATCCCAGGAAGTGGCCACCAACCGTTGGTTCCAAAAGTAACCCTAAGTATTCCAAGAGCTATCAGACCAGCAATATTTTGAAATACCATCACACTTAAAAAACGTCCGATACGATCCAGTGTTTTCATCATGACCTCCGAAATACTGAGGTCGTTTTTGCTATATACCCTTTGCTCACAACAGCTTTGATTTTATTTTTAAGTGTCGAATAATCATCCATGATCAAGCTGATGCGAAAGTCCTCATCGATCAACGCAGCGCTAATTTCACTAATCATTTCGATGTATTCCTTTGGAGAACTGCTAGGCGCTAGCAGCATAAGAACCGTGCTAACGGGTGAATCATGATCCAAGCTATGCCATTGTACATCGTTGTTCAACCGAAACAGGCAAATGCATATGGAATGGATGGCGTCGCTTCGACAATGGAGCATCGCGAACTTTTCCTGCTCGAAAACCAATCCCCCAAGTCTTTCCCTATTCAACAATTCATCTTCCAGCAATGGAACATTCACCCGTTGAAGCTGGATGCCCGCAAATGCGGATGCTTGATGAATCACATCATCCTTCGAGGATGCGGTTAGCTCCGAAACAATGAATATGTGATTCATCAACAACATGACAGCCTCGCCATATCGATTAATTTTCATCACAGTATCCTCAATTTCTACTCCTTCGTCCTGCTGCGGCTTCACGGAAATCGGAATATTCTCTAAATATTTTTCGATCAATTCGATATCCGTTTCGTGCAAAAAGGAATTTACCACAATGACCTGATAGTTTTCATGCTCAAACGGGACTGTGGAAATAATTAAATCAACCGGAAGTTTTTTAGACAACCATTTCTCCAAATTAAGCAGCGATACTATATCAACAATGCGGATATGAGGTAAATTTTTTTCGATTTGTGCCGCAAGCAGTCGTGAGGTTCCCATACCGCTTGCGCAAGCGAGCAGAATGCGGTAGCCGCGAAGAGATTTTCCAGTTTTTCTGACTATTGCAGCGCCAAAGTGCATAGCCAAATAACCAATTTCTTCTTCTGGAACAGCGCATTTCAGCTGACTTTCTAAGTATTGCGCTGCCTTGGATGCTGCCAAAAAAACATCGGGATATTCTGAGCGAATACGATCCAGCAGCGGATTACGGATATCCATGTTAAGTAGGAGTCTGTTTATGGCAGATTCTAAATGGGTGCTTAAGGACTCGATAAGGGTGGCATCATGATCCAGTTCAAGCTTAAGTTCATTTTCTACAATTCGAATCATTTGCTGAACGTAAGTTTTTACATTGAGCGTTTCTTGCTTAATGGGCAAAGAGAAAATTCGCTTGCCTTTGGCTCCTAGCAAATGCATGGTGATATAGCCTACTTCGCTCTCAGGAATCTCGATTTCGAGAAAGGTACTCAATTCCCTTGCCATTTGAAGCGCCCAATCAAATTCATCCGTTGTTTTTAATTTTTGCAACGAATCCGTATCAATAACAATATGTTCCCCATTCTTCAAGCGCTGGACCGCCAAAGCAATATGGATAACAAATCCAACATAAGCACTATCCGCCATCTCATAGCCGTGCATTTTTTCCGTCAATTTGACAACCTTTTCAATCTGATCGATTGTTTTTGGCTCAATGAAGTGAAGTAAATGGTTGCTAATCGATAGCTCCAGTTTGACTTTATCGCTGAAGGTATACGAATACGAAGATAAAATATCCATCAATTGTTCTTGCGTAAAATGCAAATACAGTAGATCAATGATTGCTGTGCGGATGTTTTTCTCATTACCTTCAATAAATACGCCTAATCCTTGTTTGCGAACCAATTGGATCGAATGTTTTGCAAACCATGGCTCTAATTTATCTAAATCAGTGCTGATCGTGGCTTCCGTCACTTTCAGCCTGCTGCTGAAATAAAATAGCTTCGTTGGCTCACGAAGGGAGAGCAAAAGCTGCATCAAGACATATTGTCTTTCATCCGGAGAAAAAATTTTGTTCCCATGTCTAACCGAAAGTTGATTAAGAAGCTGTTTTTTTGCGATATCTGTACCTTCTAAATGAAGTCCAACTCCAGGTTTTAAAACCATCACCAGATCATACATCTTTAGTGATAGATTGAGACCGTCCAATTCCCTTTGAATGGTTCGAACGCTTATTTTAAGCTGATTGGAAATCTCCCTCAATGTAACTGGGCTGTGTGAATCGAGAAGTAGCGCTAGAATTTGATGTTGCCTAGAATTCATAGAAATTCCTTCCTGTTTCATCGCAAGCCCCCCGCAAAATCTATTCTATTTATTATAGCTATTGTATGAACGATGAAGCAAGGAGGGCTATATTTGAAACTTCGTTAATGAATCTTTTAATGAATTCGAAAGCTGCTCCAACTTATCAGAAAGCTTAACCAAGCCTCCGCTTATGCTTGACTGTTCCATCCCTAAGCTTGCAACCTCTTCAGAGGTTGCAAGAAATTGTTCAGCTAATGCACTTGCATTCGTCATCGAATCCGTGAGAACAATCTGCGATTGGTCCAAATCACTAATAGAAACACTGACCTCATTCAATTGTTGGAGTAGGCATAAATGTGAACCTTGTCCTCTATTTTCCCAGCTATCTCCTGAAACTGGTAGGAGTCTTTATCAGCTTGCGCCACGTCTTCCAATAAGCCTTGCAGATCCTTATCCAGCATCATTTGTGTGGATAAGTCCTCAAAAGATGCATACATCGTATCAAGCTTATCCCCTGCTTGAATAATCGTTTGCATGGATGAGTCCGCTACTTCTGCCTTAATCACTTTTTTAGAAATTTGATAGGAAGCTAACCCTACTGTTAATTCAAAAAACAGAATACTGGCGAAAAAAATAAGAAACAGTTTTAGCCCTACTGATTTTAGAGGGTTTTGTAAATGAACGCTCATCTTCCATTATTTAATATTTTTGAAAAAAGCGAATGCAATTTGTTTTTTTTCAAAGATATTCCCCCCAGTTTTTCGCATTTAATGTAAGTTAATAAAAGCCACCGTTTAGGAGTGGCTTTATTGTTGGTTTACAATTTAATCTGGACTTTTAATAACGCAGGATCTTTAGGCTTATCTAAGAAATCAACAACCTCTTCCAACGTGATAATTTTGGAAATGAGTGGTTTTACGTCAATCCTGCCTTCCTTCATCCAATGAAATGCAGGTAAAAATGTATAATTGACGGCCATTGAACCAATTAATTCCCAATCTTTATGATACAGCTTGAATGGGCTGATTTGAATTTTCGCATTCTCTGAAGTGACGCCAAACTGCAAATATTTCGCTGTCGGTCCCATATACTCCAATGCTTTTTCAATCACAGAGGGAATGCCGGTTACATCAACAACAACATCAAACCCAAATGGATAGTATTCTTTACTCAACTTAAGATCAATATCTTTACTTAATATTCCTTTGGTCGCACCCCATTGTAAAGCCAAGTCCAATTTCTTCTGATCCAAATCTACAACGACCAACTCGGACGCTCCAGCTCTAGATATAGATTGAATCAACTGTTGTCCCATTGCGCCCGCTCCAAATAAAATAACTCTGTTTCCTACTTGTAGTTTAAGCCGATTCATACCATGAACAACACAAGCCATAGGTTCAATAAATGCCCCCACTTCAAAGGACATCGTGTCCGGCAGTTTTACCACATTTCGCAGAGGCACAGACACAAATTCAGCCATGCTGCCATTTGTTGTTACCCCTATCGCCTGCCAGTTCTCGCAATGATTCCCGCGATGGGAGAGACAAAATTGACAAGCGCCGCAAAAAAGCGAAGGATCTGCACTAACACGGTCTCCTACCTCGTAGCCGGATACTCCATCTCCAAGCTCATGAATGGTACCTGAGAACTCATGTCCAGGGATGAGTGGAAATGGTGAAATAAAATCCCCTTCATAAATATGAAAATCGGTTCCGCAAATCCCTACGTTCTTCACTTTTATGGTTACTTCCCCCAGGCCAGGTTTTGGATATGGCACCTCTTGAATGGATGCTTTACGTGGTCCTTCGATAACTAATGCTTTCATAATTTGTCGTCTCCTTTGGGATAAATCATAATTTTGATGCTTGTTTCCTTTTGCGTTCGAGCTAATTCAACTGCTTCTTTAATAGCGCTTAACGGGAATTTGTGGGTTATCACTTTACGAATGTCTTGTTTCCCCTTGCTTAAAGCCTGAATGGCCGCTGGGTACGTATTGGCATAACGAAAAACACCATACACATCCAATTCAGAATCGATCAGCTGTGGAATATCCCACGGAATCGCATCCGATGTAGGCAATCCGACCAATACAATACGTCCGCCGCGTTTGATAAGTCGAATGCAATCGGATATCGCTTTTGCGTTTCCGGAAGTTTCGATAATAACGTCTATCCCTTTTGCATTGCTATACTGCTGCAATTGTGTTTGGATGTCTCCCTCAAGTGGATTCAATACTCCAGTGACTCCCATTTCTAGTGCCAATTCACGCCTAAAGGCGACAACATCGCTGCCGTAAATTTCCGTCACTCCGAAAAGCTTGGCAGCCTCAATAGTCAATAATCCAATCGGACCCAATCCTGTAACAAGCACCCGATCCTCAGGACCTACTTTTGCGCGTCTCATTGCATGGAATCCAACAGAAAGCGGCTCAAGTAAAGCCCCTTCTTCAAAGCTCATTGCTTTGGGAAGTTTAAATAAAAAATCACTCCTCACAGCCACATATTCCGCCCAAGCTCCATCTACCGGTGGCGTTGCCATGAATACGACGTCGGGACAAAGATTATATCGTCCGGATTTACAATACTCGCATCGTCCGCAAGTGACGCCCGGCTCTACAGCAACTCGATCCCCTACTGAAATATTCGATACTTTGCTGCCTGTCTTAACCACAATCCCCGCAAGCTCATGTCCCAAAATGATCGGTTGCTTCACTTCGTATCGTCCGATCTTTCCGTGCTCATAGTAGTGAATATCCGAACCGCAGATGCCGATACAGTACACCTGAATGAGCGCTTCATCCGGCTTTGGTTCAGGAATAGACACTTGCTTGGCCTCAATAGAGAGAGGTCGATCCATAACCGCGGCAGTCATCATCTTTTTTTCCATTTCTGTTTCCCACCTTTATACATTTAGTTTGATAAAATGGGTTTCTTTAGCCTTTTACAGCACCCATAGTAAGTCCTCGCACCAATTGTTTCTGCGTAAACCAACCCAGAACGAGTGCAGGCAGCACAGCCAGTGTCGCAACGGCAGACATTTTAGCCCAGAACAATCCTTCCTGCGTCATGTATGTCGCCATATAAACAGGCATCGTCGCCGCATGCGTATAGGTAAGACTAACACCAAATAAAAATTCGTTCCACACAAAAACGAAACAAAGCAACGATGACGAAATAATTCCTGGCCGAACGAGAGGCAACGTAATTCGCATAAAGCCCTGCAGCCCCATCGCTCCATCCACTTGAGCGGCTTCAATCGTTTCATAAGGAATTTCCAAAAAAAACGAACGCATCATCCAAACGACTAACGGTATATTCATTGCTGTATAAAGCAAAATTAACGTGAAAACAGAATCCAACATATTTAGATTTTTAAAAACTAGATATATCGGGATCACTACCCCAATTGCCGGAAGCATTTTCGTTGAAATGAACCAAAATAAAATATCGTCGCTTTTCTTTAATCTATACATCGCGAGCGCATACGCAGCGGGAACACCAAAGAGCAGTGCAAGTATAGTAGAAATGACGGCAACTAAGGCAGAGTTCCATAAAAAGGCACTTGCCCCCGCATCCCAAATTAATTTAAAATTTTCCATCGTTGGTTTAAAAAATAGGGAAGGCGGCATCGTTGCAGCATTTCCTTCTTGCTTAAAACCCGTCATAAACATCCAGACCAAAGGGAAAACATAGATTAGCGCCAGAATGTAAGTACATAAACTAAGCACCCCAGATAGCAATCTTCTCATGACAGTTCCCCCTTAAAGATTTTTCGTAAAAATCGAAACAGAAACGTCATGAATATTAAAGTCAATATCACGATAATAACGCCTAATGCAGAAGCTCCACCGACATCCCAGCCCTGAAATCCAATCCGATATACGTAAAAAGCTAAATTAGTTGAAGCATAACCGGGACCGCCTGAAGTAGCTACATAAATTTCTCCGAACGTCTGCATGATAAAAATAAGCCCCAATAAAGTCGCTACTTCGATATATTTCAACAAATGCGGGATAGTCACATGGAAAAATTGATTTAGTTTCGTAGCTCCATCAAGCATAGCAGCTTCCATTAATTCTTTTGACACGGACTGCAGACCTGCTAATAGCACGAGCATGAAAAAAGGCGCCCATTGCCATGTCACGATACAAATAATCGTAAATAAAGGGTAGTGGCCTAACCAATCTATAGGCTGTCCGCCAAAAAGTTCCGTAATATAAGCAAAAAGTCCGAAGCTCGGATTAAGAAACATATTCTTCCATATAATTCCCGAAACGGCTGGCATAATAAAAAAGGGAGACACAAACATCGTTCGTACAATCCCTTTTGCAAAAAAATTCCGATTCAGCAAAAGTGAAATCCCCATCCCCAACAGTAAGCATAAACATAAAGCGGTTACCGTTAAAATAAACGTGTTTTTCAACACTACCCAGAATGCCGGGTCCTCCAAAATATTAATAAAATTGTTCAGTCCCGTAAATACAATGCCTTTATCAGGCCTCATTAAATTCCAGCTTTGAAAACTAAAAAAAATCGTAATTAGAAATGGGATTTGCGTCAGTACGGCAACGAAAATAATGCTCGGCCACAGCAATAATCGGGTAGGTGGAGAAAAGTGGCTTTTGCCTTTTCTAGTTTTTTTCCATTCCACACTATTCATTTACATTTCCTTTCTATGGATAGAATAGGGAAGAGAGCATGGATTAGCTCCCTTCCCTCATTCTATTTTATTTTTTATAGCCGCCGTCTTTAGCCACTTTCTCTGCTTTTGTCTGTGCGACATTCATTGCTGCTTCCACTGTTTTTTGTCCACTAAGTGCAGCAGCAATTTCCTGACTTACTTCTGTACCAAGCTGCTGGAACTCTGGTATCGCGACATATTGAACACCTTTGTAAGGTACCGGATCTTTTGTGGGTTTGTTATAGTCAGCGCTTAGCAAAGATTTAAGCGTGATATCCGCAAAAGGTGCGGCTGCTTTATATTTAGGGTTTTCATAAGTCGATTTGCGTGTGCCTGAAGGAGCCACAACCCAGCCTTCGCTTTCCCCAACTTTATTAATATATTCCTTGCTCGTAGCCCAAGTTATGAATTTAAAGGCCTCATCCTTATGTTTACTTCCTGATTCCATTGCTAACGACCATGCCCATAACCAACCATTATTTTCTTTAGCTTGACTAGGTGCAAGAGCATACCCTATTTTGCCAACTACCTGTGAGCTCTTTGGATTGTTCAGAAAGCCCGCTGCAACGCTCGCATCGTACCACATTGCCGCTTTACCGGTTGACATAAGCGTTAGAGCTTCCGTGAATCCAGTACCTGTAGGTCCCGGTTCCCCAGCTGCTTTCAAGAGATCCGCATAAAACTGCACCGCTTTAACCGTTTCAGGACTGTTAAGCTTTGCGTTCCATCCCATGTCAAACCAAGATCCACCAAATGCATTGATCATCGTATCCAGCGGCGCCAGCATTTCTCCCCAACCAGGAAGACCCCGAATGACAATACCCGGCACATTATTCGCTGCTTTTACCTTCTTGGCGACATCAGCCACTTGATCCCATGTGGGAGCTTCAGGTAAAGTTACGTTCGCTTTAGCCAACATGTCCTTGTTGTAGAAAAGCAAGCTGCTTTCAGCATAGAACGGAAGAGCATATAAATTGTTGTTATATGAAAGAGCATCCGTTACTGCAGGAAAAATATCTTTCACATCATATTTCGCTTTATCGTCCGCTGACATTTTATCAAGCAGCGGGGTAAGCGGTTCGATCCAGTTATTTTTGGCCCATATTGGGGCATCGTAAGTTCCGATCGTCACGATATCGAATTTTCCTGCACCCAATGAAACATCTTCAGTTACTTTTTTGCGAAGATCATTTTCCGGCAATGTTACAAAATTAATGCTAACACCAGAATCCTTTTCATAATCCTTAGCCATCTTTTGCATAATAACCATATCCGAATTGTTCACTGTCGCTACAGTAAGCTCGACTTTATCCTTTACAGGTGAAGTCGTAGCCGTCGCAGCTGTCGAATTGGTTTCCGCAGGTGCAGATGTTTTAACATCTTTCGCAACAGTTCCTGATGAACTACAGCCTGTAAGCACTACCATAGTAGTGAGAGACATAACCCCTAAAACTTTTAACCATCTGTTCAAATGAATAACCTCCTAGATTCGGGTCCCCCCATTGTCTATTCTGATATCAAACAATCGTGCCATAATTTAATTTTGATATCATAGTGCAATTATAAACTGAGCACATCGCCCGAGTATACCAATACATATATAGGTTTGACATCAATACAATGACGCCATTTTTGAATAACATCGGTTGTTTTAAAATATTGTTAGCAACTAATAAAACTCCCTATCGTCACTTTTTAAACAGGCTCTTTTAGACTGAGTCCCATAAAAAGAAAAATGGCATATCAGAACTTGTAAATAAAGTTCTAGACTGCCATTTATTGAACTATAGTTTCTCTGTCAGTGAAGTAATCTTTTGTGCAATGATTTTCGTCATTGCATGTTTGTGGGGAATACCAGATGAATTGCAATCAAATACAACTTCTGAACTGTCTCTAATAAGCCAGTCGTGATAAAGTGAATGTAATTCACCAGAATACCACTTAAAAGCATTAAATTCCTTTTCAGGGGGTGGTGCTATAAAGGGTTTAGTTACAAACACATTAAAGACATGTAAAATTCAACCAACAGTTGAACTAACGCAAACAAGTATGAGCGTTTTTTTCATTTTAATGCCCATTAACAGAGAAGGCTGCCAATCCTTGATGTCGGCAGCCTTTGAATATATGTAGTGGTTCTTATTGAATATAAATGCCTCTTTTTCTTTAAAGAAACCGATCTTCTGTGCTGCCGTTTATTTGCTGTTTAACAAGACCACAATCGCCAATAAATTCATTGGTGTCTTTCAAACAGACAGCCCATAGTCCAAAACCATCCATATGATATCTCTCTATGCGTTTAATCCATTCTTGTGTTTGCTGAACACTAAAGGGAGCTGGATAAAACTCCATCGTATCTGGATCTGAAAAAATGTTTTGAAGCGCGTTGATATCTTCATTTTTATAGTGTCTTAATAGCAGCCTCGCAGTTTCAAGTATAATCATATTTCCCTCTTTCTAAATATAGAAATAGATTTCGTATTAATGGTCACTCCTATCTAACACTTTATTATTTCTAAATAAATATCTTTAATGAATTATCCTTAAACAAAAAAACCTTTCCATGTTGTTCATAGAAGGTTGATTAGTTGTTGGTTTTTATCCGCTGTTACCATCTTGATGAATGCATAACGACAGGTTATACTATACAAGTATTCTTACTGGACAAAGGGGTGCAACAATGATGGACGGAGACCGACCGAGAAGGAAAGGCAGTAAGCAAAGCAATTTCATATTTCCTGAAAACAGTCGGTATTCGCACATGTATTAACGCGCTTATACATATATTGCCTATCGGCTGTTTTCGCTCTTAGATTATGAATAAAAAGGAGTGAAAACGGATGAAGATACGTTTAGTTGAGCATGGCCAATTCACGATTATTAATTCAATTAAAACGACTCTGACAGCACCTGAAAGCGGTTTTTATTGGATAGATGCGACGGTTGAAGATTTAGAAGAGCTGCAATCCTTGTTCCATTTACATGATTTAGCTGTGGAAGACTGCTTAAGCGAAGAGGAACAACGCCCAAAAATCGAGCTTTATGATGGACACTATTTTATTGTGATCAATAGCATTCGTTTCGACGACGAAGAATTTTTCTTGCGTTCCTTAAACATGTTTTTAGGCAGACATTTTATCATAACCCTAACCAAACAAAAAATTAACGAGATGCGGTCGTTAAAACCCATATTATTAGAGGAAGAAGTCGACACTCCGGACCGATTCTTATATCATATTGTCGATCTTGTCATTGACAATTATTTTTCAGTTGGCGATCGCTTTGAGATTAAGCTGGAAAAGCTGGAAGAAGATATCCTCATGCACACCAAAAAATCGCATTTGAACGAAATTATCGGTTTGCGCAGTGAAATATTATGGTTGAAAAAGGTGCTAGTTCCGCAAAGAGACCTTGTAGCCACATTGCACAAAAGAGATTTGAAGCTCATTCAAGACCAATTGCAAAAGTATTTTGGCGATATTTATGAAAATGCCGTCAAAATTACAGAAGCCTTCGATACTTATCGAGATTTGATGTCCAACTTACGAGAAGCTTACCAATCCAGCTTAGCTAGTCGGGCCAATGAAATTATGCGTGTGTTTACGGCACTGACGACGATTTTTATGCCATTAACCTTTATTACAGGCGTATACGGGATGAATTTCACTAATCTCCCCGGCAAAAATTTACCTGGTGGAGAATATATTATTTTTGGCGGGATGTTTGCGCTCGGCTTTGGTATGCTTTGGTTTTTCCGTAAAAAAGAATGGCTATGACGCCATTCAGGCTGTTGAGAAACCTCGACGTTACAGATATGTATACCGGCTTCGGCCACTTCTTGAAATTGCATCCTCCGATTAGACTTTGGAAACGATGCATTTTCAAAGGTGGCGCGTAAACTCTACGCTCGACATACAAATCTTTCACTTCCGGTTTCTCAACAGCCTTTCTTACTTTTAAAATCAGATTACAACTGCGGTTTGCTTACGATGCTTAAGACGTAATAAACGGATCCATTCATAAGCTTTGTTTACATCCTTTTCCTTAAGCTGCTGTTCGTTATATAAATGATGTAACACAGGCTTTAAATAGCGATCCCCCAATTTTTCAAATAATTGCTGTACTTGCTGCTGCTCCTCATGATCCACCGAACCGAGCTCCAACTCAATAAAGGCATCCACATCATAGCCTTCCTTAGCCAATTCCTCTACCTTAAGTAAGATATCCCGTCTTTTCATCGATAAAAGCTTTTCAATCGAAGACAAATTCTCGCCATTCGCAATCACTTCCAGCAGTTTAACCTTGCCTGTCAGCTTAGCTTCTTCTGACTGCTTCCGCAGCCGCCTTTGTTCCGCCAGCCACAATTCAAACTGTGACGTATCTATGGATGCGGCTACCCATTGCAGCGGAAAATGAGCTTCGCGACTAAATCCCTGTGTAATGACAAGGATCGCTTGACCGTAAGCTGCGATTCGACTATCCCCAAATCCAGGAATCTGTTTTAACTCTTCCAAAGTTTGCGGTAAAAAAGCGCTAATCATATCCAATATACGATTGGAAGCAACGATAAAAGCCGCTTTACTTTCTTTAGCTGACTGCTCTCTGCGCCATTGACGCAGCTTATTGTAGGCTTCATCATTACGATGCAGCTCACTGTAATAATAGAGCATTTGCGTTTCCCTTCCTTTTGCAGATAAAGGACGTTCCGTATCCCCATAGCCTTCAAGCAATGGAATATAGCCTTCACTAATTTTCTCTTGCAGGCGATTGCGAAAGATCTCCAGCATGACATCCCATTGCGTACCCTCGAACCAACTGCTTTGTTCGCCTTTACCGTCATTCTTTGCTTCATTCCATAATACATGCCATGCTCCCTGCTGCTCGCAAATCGATACTTGCGCCGTTGTTACACCATTTTCCTCCGTTCTTTTTTCCAAGCTGTTCATAAAAATTAAATTCATCTCTTCAACCTCCACTCGTTTTTTCAGGAACGCAAAAACACCCCTTCTACGTATTGTAGAAGAGGTGCTTCCTCTGGAATTCCTGAAATTAGTTCGATTGTATCATGAAGTTGTCAAGTAGGCAATCGTTTTTTATTGTGATATGATGAGGTCTGAATAGGCTTATATTATCTGCTTGGGAGTGAATGCAATGTCAAATCAAGAGCTTGATTACTTATATGATACCACCGAGGACACGCGAACTCGCTTTGTAAGCTTTATTGGCGAAAGTATGAAACGGTTTGATCTGGCTATTACTTCTTCCAATCGTTTTTATGGAAAAAAGCTGGTGACCGATATCCAAATGGGCAAAACGGCTATTCTCGGTCCTGACGATATTAGTACAGAAGGCTACGTTGAGCATATCTTCAAACTAAATGAGGAAGAAGCTGCTGAATTAATTGAATTTTTAGAACAAATTATAGGTTCTGTCCACTTTACCGATATTTAATTGCACTTCCGATTGTATATTTCATCCTCTAGCTGGATATAATACATTGTGGCAAACGACTTATATTTTCTAAGTCGATGCTTACAATGCCAGCTTGCTTAGCAAGCTCAGGGGGTGCATGAAATGTACGGATTCAAAAAAGAGCGGCGTAAGAAATATACCGATTTAGCTACCGTTGAATCACAACGAAATGACTTGACTGCTGAAGAATTTCCGGAAGGCCCTTACGGTTCGAGCATCGTTTCAGAAGTACTCGGAAAAAGCACCCCTTGGCGTATAGACCAACGTCCACCGAATCAGTTTAATTATGAAAATCGCGAATTACACGAAGGCATCGACCGTGATTATCCAGCGGATCATGAAACGCATGATGAATAATGATGAGGCGCACTCTTGCTCGAGTGCGCCTTTCTCCTTTTTTTCATGAGACTTCTTAAAGCCTTAGGCTAAATAGATTTCCTTGATGACCTCTTCTATACTGATGTTATTTATATTGATATCATGTACAGACGGAAGCGAGCTCATGATTAGATAGATCTCTTTCATAATATCTCCGTCAGTTAACCCCACTTCGATACTTGCAGACAGCTCATTGAATGCTGTGACTTTGAAATCCTTCAGTATTTCAGGTTGGATAGGTTCGAAAAAGGTCAGCTCGACAATTTTTCTTCCGGCGTATATTTTATTCAGCTTTCCTAAAGCATCATCATATACAACTATACCTTTGTTAATTATCGTTACGCGTTCACACAAATTTTCTAAATCAGCCATGTCATGTGTAGTAATTATAAAAGTTGTTTTCTTATCTTGATTCAACTGCTTTATAAATCTGCGAATCGTTTCTTTCGATAAAATATCCAGACCAATTGTCGGTTCGTCGAGAAAGATTAATGGTGGGTCATGAAGCAGCGCCGATACAAGCTCGCATTTCATGCGTTCCCCTAGAGAAAGTTGCCGTACCGGCTTTGTGACGACTTCTCGAATGTTCAATAATTCAGTTAAAAAGTTTACATTTTCACGAAATCGCTTCTCTGGAATTTGATACATTTGTTTATGCAGCGCAAACGTATCAAGTGCCGGCAAATCCCACCACAGCTGCGACTTCTGGCCGAATACCACGCCAATATGCTTTACATATGCCTCACGCTGCTCCCAAGGAGTGTACCCCATTACACGAACAGTTCCTTCACTCGGATGCAGAATACCCGACATAATTTTGATCGTTGTTGATTTTCCTGCTCCGTTTGGACCGATTAAGCCGCGAATTTCTCCCTTTGTTACATTTAGATCTACATGTTCCACGGCCTGCACCATTTTATACTGACGATTGAATAGCGACTGGATAGAAGACCGCAGTCCTTCCCTACGCTGGGCTACCTTAAATTCCTTTTTCAACCCGCTGATTTCAATGATTAATTCCTCCACATTAGCCTCCTGCACTCGTATATTTTTTCAAGCTGGCATTCCACCACTTGAGCATAAGCCAGAAAAAAATGAAGCTGCCGAATACGGCAATAAGCGCTATACTATTTACCCTATTTAATAAAATTTGCGCCGGATAATAATTCAATAGAGCGAATGGAACGATGGTAACAAATGCCACCCTAAGAAAATGTGGAAATATCTGGAGCGGATATTCCGAAAACTTAACTAATCCATCGAGAAATTCGCCAATTCTCCCCATTTGAATGATCATAATCACAATGCCGCAAAACAGGATCAATATTCCCATATAGAACACTAATCCACTGACTACGACGCCCATAAAGCCTAACATTCGCATAAAATCAAAGCTTAAATGCAATTTAACGCCTGAATAAGCCACAATCCCAAAGCCTGTAATAATTAAGCCGATGCCATTGATATTAAATCCGCCTGTTAATATTACACCGATCGGCGGATACGGTTTTAAAAGCAGCCGATCGAAATCCCCCGTACGAACAAGCGTCATTACATTGTTTCTAACGTTGCCGAATAAAGTGTCTCGCAAACCCACCGTAATCAAAACCATTCCTTGAAATAAGATTAATTGCGAGACAGTCCAACCCGGATACCCTTGTGTTTTAACGAAAATCAAATATTGCACAAGAGGCGCGGCGCTGGATAAACCTAACGAAATTAAAGCGCTGACAAGAAAATCGAAGCGATAAGCCATACTTCTGGAAATAACTAACTTACTGTTTGCAAAAAATAAATGCATCAATCCGACAAGCTTATGTATAGACCCCATTCCTATCAACCTCCAACCGCGCAATACTTTTTGATCATGACTTTCCACAGAAGCTTGCATAGCAAGTAAAATGCAAAAATCCACAGAAGCTGAATACCGACTATTCGCAAAAACCCGTCTAACCCTTGTACCTTCTCGCGGTTCAATAACATTTGAATGGGAAAGTAGAATACGTATTTAAATGGCAAAATATCCACCAGCCGATTGAGCCAATTCGGCATAAATTCAAGTGGAATATAAGCTCCACCAAGCATTCCGATTAATAGCACCTTAATCTGGGTTAAGGAGCGATTATTTTTCGTAACAAATGCGGTCATTCCGATTAAAAAAGCCATTAAAAAATAAAGGAAGAAGGCCAATATCGCGGTGAATACAAATTTCAGCAGAGAAGCTATCGTCATAAATTGCGGGAAGAAAATGATGCTGAAAATAATGATGTCGGGAATGAATTCAATGAGTACGCCTAACGCGCGAAGGCCCATTGCATGGGCGAGCTCTACTCGAAAAATCGACATAGGACGAATCAGATCTCCCGAAAGCGATCCGTCTAAAATGCGTTCCGAAAGTCTGCTTTCTGTAAAATTCCAGGTGAAAATACTCACAAATACGGAGCCGGCAAAATACCAAACCATTTCGGAAAGAGGATATCCCTGGAGGCTGTTCGAACCGTTGTAAGCATAAAGCGCCTTAAATAACACAATATTGATCATCAGCGTTATAGGGTGAATAACCATCGAAATTAAAAAAGCTTTGCGATAATGAAAAAAAACGCGAAAATGCATCGTTATCGCAGTATAAAATCCATTCATCTCCATACCGCCTTCCATTCGGATAACTATGCATTTTTCAAATATAAGTTAAATAAAATTTATTTGCGATGAGAATTATTACGTTCATTGTGAGTAAAATTACCAATGCTTATTTCAGATTTGTATGGTGTAGGATAAGCTCCAGAATCGCATCTTCATCTTCTATCCTAAAGCAGGGAATGTCAGCTGGGATTTGCGAATTTAAGCTCTCCATAGCAAACCAAGAGACCATACCCTTGATGTTTTTAGTTGAATGAAGCAATTCCAAATGCTCTTCCGATTTAAGGATGACGATTTTGGCGTATTTTTCAAATTTAAATCCTTCCACCAGCACAATATCAATGTTATGGAATTTTCTCAATAAATCCTCTAACGAGGTGCTGCGCTCTTCAATAAAAGCCGTACGACTTGCAGAAGAAATAGCAACGGCCTGTGCGCCCGCTTCACGATGTTTCCACGTATCTCTTCCGGGTTGATCCACCTCAAATTGGTGCGCATCATGCTTCACAGTTCCCACTCGCAGTCCTTTTTCTGCCAGCCTGGCTATGAGCCGACAGATTAACGTGGTCTTGCCTGTGTTTTTATAGCCAACAACTTGAAATACAGCCTGTTCATTCATGTCCATACCCCTCCGAACTGCTGAGCTGCATTATAGTAACGAGTTCCCCCGCCTGTACTCCCTTACTGCCGGAAGGAATAATAATCAGACAATTCGAATCCTTGATTGTAAGGGTTACACTGGACTGGTCCATACCTGTGGGTTTTACATATAGTTTACCTTGAGTATGAAACATTTTTCCTCTGATATACCGTTGATAGGCGTTCACTTTAGTAAAATCCTCAGCCAAATAGGCAGATAATTTCGGTAAACCAATCTCCTTTTTCCCCTGCATCCCCCATATCACAGGTCTGACAAATAACTCAAAGCCTACAAAGCATGCACCCGGATTGCCTGAAAGAGCAAATAAAAATTTATCGTTCCATACCCCAACCGTTGTTGGGCTTCCTGGGCGCATCGTGACTTTATTAAAGAGGAGCGTACCCTCCCAATCCATAAACAGGTTCGTTAAAGTATCATAATCGCCCACTGAAACGCCGCCTGTTGTAATCACAAAATCCGCTTCATGATAAGCTTCGAGAATTTTCTCCTTCGCCTTCTCCAGCTCATCCGGAATAGAGTCCATCATAAGCGGAATGCCGCCGGCATCCAGAACCTGTGCCGCCAGCATATACATATTGCTATTGCGGATTTTGCCAGGTTGAAGAGGTTCATTTACATTCAGCAGCTCTGACCCTGTGGCAAGAATGGCCACTTGGGGACGTTTAAATACGGGTAGGGTTGCAAATCCAAAAGCGGCGAGAATTGCCATCTCGCCTATTTGAATCTTTCTGCCTTTTTCTAATAAAACTTCCCCTGCAGTAAGCTCTAAGCCAATAGGCGTAATATTATGCCCGTTCTTGATTTCTTTGGAAATCGAAATATAGGTTTTGCCGTTTCTAATCAGGGACTCGGTCATTTCAAACATAATGACAGCATTGGCTCCCAGGGGAACCATGGCACCCGTCATAATCCTTGCAGCCTTATACAGGGTTACTTCTTTAGTCGGAACAGCTCCGCATGCTATGGTTTCAATCACTTCGAGAATTTGATTATTTTCAGAGGTTGCACCCGTTGTAGACTCTGCCATAATGGCAAACCCATCCATACCTGAACGACGAAAATGAGGCATGCTATTCGGCGCGATAATTTCCACTGCCGCCCTTCTGCCAATGGCATCCTCCAATTGAACTTCTTCTATGTCTCCAAGCCGGATATGATTTTGAATTCTTACTTGGGCTTCATCTACTTGAATAGCCTTGCGCTGGAAACGTTTTGTAAAATCTGATTGCTCCATGCTATCCTCCCATTTGTATGAACGTCTTTCGTCTATTACACCATTTAATTTACTGGGGTGCAATAAGTAACCCGCAAATCACATCGATCCTATTACCCCGATTATTCAGTAATATTACACCTAAGTTGCTTAAGTTAAGTTATTGAAGGACAATTCGTCTTTGAGATAAGCTATTAAAGGAAATACAAATAAAAAATCGTGCATAAGGGGATACGTATATGGCAAAAGTTGCAGACAAATATTTAAAAATAGACCCTTGGGCAATTATCGAAGAAGGGTTTGATCCCGCACGTAACCGTGTATCCGAATCCATTTTTTCACTTGGTAATGAATATATGGGTGTACGTGGTTATCTGGATGAAGGATATAGCGGGGACAGTCTAGTAGGGAGTTACTTTAACGGCCTTTATGATGAAATGAAAATAGGCGCTCATTACAAAGGAATCATCAAAAGCCTGCGTTTTATGGCAAATGGTGTGGACTGGCTTTATACCAGATTAGCCATAGATGGCGAAGTCCTGGATATTGCGAAAAGTCATATTACGGATTTTGTCAGAAAATTAGATTTCCAAAACGGTACCCTTAGCCGAACGTTTAATTGGCATTTAACAAACGGTAAATCGATACAGGTATGTTTTATTCGTTTGGTTAGTATGACAACATCCTACTTGGGCTGTCAGCAGGTTACCTTTTTGCCGCTCAATTTTTCAGGCGCCATAGAGATCCGTTCCGGACTCGACTTTTCAGTCATCCATGAAGATCAAGGGAAAAACTTGTGGAATTGTATTCAAAAAAGCAGTTCAAAACCTACGGCGGCCATATTGGCAAAGACCCTTCATGCGGAAAATCGCCTTTTCTCCAGCTTTCAAATTAAATCCGATACGGAATTAGACATGCAAAGTATTGAAGAGGACAAATTCATTGGTCTTGATTTCAGCTTAAAGCTGGAAAAAGGAATTCCAACAGGCTTTGAGAAAACAGTCGTTAATTATGCCGAAAAAAACACCGCTGCCGAATCCGATGAAGTTTGGTTAAAGGGATTGGAATTGGCAGCAGCCTATGCCCGCTTTAATTTCAAAGAAGTCCTTTCCGAACAAGTCTCTTATTGGAACCATATATGGGAAACCTCAGATATTGTCATTGATGGCGACCCTGAAAATCAGCAGGGAATCCGATTTTGTATTTTCCAGCTTTATCAAACCTATCATGGCGACAATCCCGGGCTCAATATTGGGGCAAAGGGCTTAACGGGAGAAGCTTATCGCGGACTTGCTTTTTGGGATACAGAATCTTATTGCCTACCATTTTATATATTCAACAATCCCAAAGCGGCAAAAAGCTTACTTGAATTCCGCTATAAATCGCTTGCCGCTGCAATGGAGCGAGCCCGCGAAATCGACTGTTTAGGCGCTTGCTACCCTATAGCAACCATAGACGGAACGGAAAGCTGCGATCTCTGGCAGCATTCAAACCTGCAATTGCACGTTGGTACTGCTGTGGCATATGGCATCTGGCATTATACCAAAATCGTCGGCGATCTGGAATTTATCTATAGTAAGGGAATTGAAATGCTGATCCAGATCAGTCGTTTCTATGCGAGTCGAGGTCAATGGGGACAAAGGACGGGCGAATTTGGCTACTATGGTGTAATGGGACCTGATGAGTTCCAGCTGATGGTAAATAATAATTGCTATATTAATTTCATGGCCAAAAAACTGTTTGAATACACCTTAGAAATTTTGCAAGAGATGAAAGAAAATCAATCCACCGCCTTTCAGAATCTCGTGAACAATATCGGCATAACGCAAGCAGAATTAGAGAGCTGGAAGCATTTTTCAGAAAAAATGCGAATCCCTTTGGATATTGAAACGGGAATTTATGAAGAGCATGACGGTTTTTTTGATATGCCGCATTTAGATATCGATACCATCCCCGTCACAGACTTTCCCTTGTATTCGAATTGGTCTTATGACCGCCTTTATCGATATGACATGATTAAGCAGCCCGATGTGCTGATGTTTATGTTCTTATATAATCAGGATTTCACACTGGAAGCTAAGCAAGCTAATTATGATTATTACGAATCAAGATGTATACATGAATCCTCACTCTCCCCTTCGATTCATTCGATTATGGCCGCGGAAATAGGGAAGCATGAAGAGGCTTTTAAATTTTTCGAGTTTGCTACTCGTTTGGATTTGGACAATTATAACCGAAATACGCGGGAGGGATTGCATACCACTTCTATTGCCGCAGCGTGGATGAATATTGTGTATGGATTCGGCGGAATGCGTTCTGATGGAGATGAGCTTATTTTCAACCCGTCCATACCCAAAGCATGGACTTCTTATAGCTTCAAAATTTTATTTAATCACTCCGTTCTCCAGCTAAATATCGATCAACATCACGTTCAAATTAAAGTGATTAACGGTTCAGATGTATGTATTAAGGTCTATGATACCCCTTACTCGATTGATCCTATTGGAATAATTGTTTCTAATTTAACTGCGGGAAGGGTGTGACTCCACCATGAATTGGAGCATTAATGAGCATCAATATAATAAAAATAGAACAGAGTTAAATGGAAATAAGTTTCTGATTGGCAATGGCTATATGGGATATCGTGGTACTTTAGATGAGCATGGAAAGGAACATCTAGTCTCTTGTGTAATGTCCGGTCTATATGACAAGGTTGGCAATAGCTGGAGAGAACCGATTAATGCGCCAAACGGCTTATATACTAAGCTTTATTGTGACGGTGAATGGATTTCGGTCGTGTCAGCTGAACCACATAAACATCAACAATCATTGGATTTAAAGCATGCGCTTCATCAAAGAGAAACCATTTTCAAAACGAACCACGGCAACCAAATTCAAATTCAATCCGAACGATTTTTTAGCTTGGATCACGTACATTTGATTTGTATGAAATATTCGTTCAAAGCTAATCAAGATTGTCAAATCGTGATTGAAACGGGTATAGACGGCGATGTTTGGGATATTAATGGCCCGCATTTTAAACAAATTACGAATGGAACGAATGGAGATTTACTTTACGTTCAAGCACTAACTCAAGAATTAGGGTATCAATTAACTGTGTCTGAAGCAGCTGAAATTCCTTTCGGAAAGCAACAAATTGTTTCTTCAGAGCATTCCATTATTCGGAGAATAACCGTTGATGCAAAATCGGGTAAACCATATGTATTTCATAAATATGTTTCGGTTTTTTCCAGTAATGATCCGGTGAAAGATTGTGGCCAAGAGGCTTTTGTCAGCAGCCTGGAAGCTTTGAAAAAAGGTTACCCTGCTTTATTCCAAGCTCATCAGCAATTATGGGAGCAGAGATGGCAGCAATCGGACATTGAAATCATCGGTGATCCAGAGGCGCAGCTTGCTTTAAGATACAGTATTTATCACCTGCTTGTTATCGCTCCGACACATTCCGATCAGGTATCTATCCCAGCAAGAGGTCTTTCAGGTCAAGTTTACAAGGGCGCCGTTTTCTGGGATACCGAAATGTTCATGCTCCCCTTCTTCATGTATACCAACCCGGAAATTGCCAGAAATCTTGTCAAATACAGATGCCATACTCTCGGGGGCGCAAGGCTAAAAGCTCAGGAATATGGATATCGCGGCGCTTTCTATGCATGGGAGAGCCAAGATACCGGCGAGGATGCGTGTACTCTTTTCAATATTACCGATGTTTTCACAGGCAGGCCGATGAGAACTTATTTTCGCGATAAACAGGTGCATATCAGTGCTGATGTGACATACGGCATTTGGCAATATTATCTTTTAACTGGTGACGAAAGCATTCTTCTTGAAGGGGGAGCTGAAGTTATTCTGGAGTGTGCACGTTTCTTCTACTCCTACGCTTATTTCAATAAAGACAAAGCTCGCTATGAAATTCTCGATGTAACCGGCCCTGATGAATATCATGAAAGAGTCAATAATAACATTTTTACAAGTCGGATGGTTAAATATACGCTTGAGGTTGCACTGGACGTATTAAAAATATTGAAGCAAAAGTATAAAAAAGAATATAACCGTTTAGTCGATAAACTTCATTATCAGCCTGATTTGGCTAAAATTGTTGAAATGAATGAACAGCTGTATATCCCTCAACCGCATCCAACAAGCTTGGTTATCGAACAGTTTGACGGTTACGATAAGCTGGAAGATGTCAGCTTGAAGGACATTAAAAGCCGAGTCATCCATCCGAACGAATACTGGGGCGGCGGTAACGGCATAGCAACCGGTACAAAGATTATTAAACAAGCCGATACGATTGCGATGTTGAATATGTTTAAAGATCAATATTCGCATGAGGTCAAGAAAGCCAATTGGGAATATTATGAACCGCGAACGGAGCACGGTTCCAGCTTAAGTCCTTGCCTTTATTCACTTGTAGCGGCTGATATCGGCAATGCGGACTGGGGCTACAAGTATTTTATGAAAACAGCTACGATTGATTTGACTGGAGAATCCAAGCAATATGTAGGAGATCTCTATATCGGCGGAACGCATCCAGCCGCAAACGGAGGAGCATGGATGTCGGCCATTCTAGGCTTTGCCGGGGTGAACGCGAATGAAAAAGCAATCACAATTAAGCCGAAATTACCTACCCGTTGGAAAGCGATTGGCTTTAATTTATGCTGGAGAGATCAAAAATTCCACATTAAAATTTCCAAATCAGTCATTGAAATACGAGCAAGCAAAGATAATACATTTACCAGTCTTTTTATAATAAATGGTAAACCAATTGAATGTATCGCTGCTCAAGAAAAGAAGTTAATTTATTAGAGTGTGTTCAAAAAAATGCGACGAGGAGTAATGGGTGTGCTTGTAAAGTCGAAAGTTTTGCTTTAGCAAAACTGGCTTCGTAAGCATGCGCTTAAAGCACATTTATTACGCAACAAAGCTATACTTTTTGAACACATTCTAAATTAGGAGGAATTCGGATGATTGGAAGCTTTAAAGGAGCTATCTTTGATTTGGATGGCGTTATCGTGGATACTGCCAAATATCATTATCTTGCATGGGCAAGACTGGCACAGGAGTTAGGATTTGAATTTACTGAGGAGCATAATGAAAGGTTAAAGGGCGTTAGTAGAACACGTTCCTTGGAAATATTGCTCGACATTGGCAAGCTGGAATTAAGCGAAGCGAAAAAGCTTGCTTTTGCGGAGAAAAAAAACAATTGGTATGTCGAGTATATCAAGCATATGGATGAATCCGAAATTTTACCCGGCGCTAAAGAATACTTAATTCACTTAAGGAACAATGGCATCAAAATTGCCCTGGGTTCTGCAAGTAAAAATGCGCCGATGATTTTGGAAAACTTAAAAATAAGCAAGCTATTTGATGTGATCATTGATGGGAATCAGACAAGCAAAGCCAAGCCTGATCCAGAGGTTTTCTTACTGGGCGCCAAAGGAATCGAACTCCAGCCAGAGGATTGTATTGTCTTTGAAGATGCTGAAGCAGGCGTAGAGGCAGGTAAGCTCGCGGGTATGAGAGTTATCGGGATTGGAAAGAAAGAAACATTGCAAAAAGCCGATAGGGTGATTAATGGTTTATTTGAGATGATACAGTAAACCAGCGCATGAATGAATAATTCGGAGGAATTTATGATTAAAGTGGTGTTGGCCGATGACCAAAAAATTATGAATGCAGGCATCAAACTTATCCTTGAAGGCGATGAAGAAATTAAAGTCGTAGGTTATGCGGCTAACGTAGAGGAGGCATTAGAATTATGTAAGGAATTACATCCGGATGTGATATTAATGGATATTATCATGTCTGTTCGTGATGGAACTTTAGGAGCTGCACTTATTAAAAATAAATTTAGTTCAATCAAGTTGATTATTTTAACGGGCAGCAAAGATTCAGCGAATATTATCAAAGCGATGAATTGCGGAGCAGATGGGTATATGTTAAAAGATATCCATCCTGAAGAATTGATTATGACGGTAAAAACAGTTGCTCTAGGGCTTAATGTGATGCATAAAGATGCTTTTCACAGCGTATCCGAGTATATCCATTTGAATGGTAAAATACCTCAGAGCCACTTGGATGTTGTCATCATGGAGAGAGAAATAAATATTATTCGTCATATTGTTGCGGGAAAAGAAAACAGAGAAATAGCAAAAATACTTTATATGTCGGAAGGAACTGTAAAGAACACTATTTCGGGTCTTTTTAAAAAATTAAAGCTTAGAGATCGTGTTCAATTGGTTATTTATGCGATTAAAAACGAATTGGTTTAACTTAGAGGGATGATAGCAATAAACTAAGGTTATCTTGCAAACGATCTTCCAACTGAAGAGCAGCTTCAAAATATGGGATCATGTCCACATCTAAATCAGTTTTTTTCTTGTATTTCCTTTTTATTAGATTATTTCGTATGTTTAGCCAACTAAATATACTTTGATCTATATTTTCGATAATTTCGCTATCATGGGTATATCGCAATAAACTGTCTTTTAGTATTTTCCTTCTGCCTATCCCTCTTCTGAGCAAATCTTGATCCGACCAAAAGGAAAAGTTTTCTATAGCATATGTATGCGTAGGATCTAAACATAATTGGATCGTTTTCTGAATGGCTTCCCGACCAAAATATACTATTGCATTATTTTCTAATCGGTCTAGACCCGTACATCCTGCTTGTTCATTGAAAATGCAGCTGCTTTTGTTGTAGTTTGCAATAGATGCTTGGATAGGGGCAAATTCTTTCGATTTACGTGATTCAATCAAGGTCTCTAAATCGGTAGGCTTTATCGTATGACAGACGATGTGTTCGGAGAAAATACTCTCCATCACTTTTTTCTCGATATACCCAACATCCCCGTTTTCTAAACAAACCTTGTGGTGATGATTAAGCAGCCTTGGCTCATCCACATAATAAAAATAGTCATTATCATGCCCGACAATAAGTATAACGTGTGCGGGTGTCCATTTATCCGAGTCGAAACCAGGATCATAAAATGTAAAGATCGGCAATTTTTCAAACACCGAATGAACAAGTACCATGCAGCCGTCATCCAGTAAATCTGTAACTAGAGAAGATGCTTTACTATCCGAATGAAGCTCATACCGATTGCACGGGATATTATCAGGCTGACTATAAGTAACATCTTCAAAAAGAATTCTATTGTCTGCTTTCAATATGGCAACCTGTGTTATGTCTTCTACAAAAAAATGATAAGGATCAAAGCTTTCGTGAAATCTATTTTTCAATACAAGGTATAAATTTTTACTAAAACAATTGGGATGATCGAAAAAGGGATCCCTATTTCCATTGAGAGTATAATAGGAATTCCTAAAAAAATCATTATTCATTACAGGCAGCATCCTTTCTGATCTTTAATGTATTTACGAATTCTGCCCCTCGTGATGCACGAGGGGCAGTACTCCTATATCCAAAAGTATGATGAAAATCACCCTTTAACAGCTCCAACACTTAATCCACTAATAATGTATCTTGAAAAGAAGAAAAAAACAAGAAGTGGCGGGAACAATGTCATAGTAAGGATAGCAAAACGTATATTCCACGTTATGGTCGAACCCACACCAATGACTTTAGTATAAATTGCAGCGGCTAGTGGAAGATTGTCCCCTCTCATCACTAATGAGGACCAGTAAAAATCATTCCATGTTGCTGCGAATGACAGTAAAATAAGTGTAATTATAATCGGGATAGATAATGGGACTGCTATGCCAAAAAAACACCTTAATTCCGAAGAACCATCAATTCTGGCCGCTTCAAAAAGCTCCTTGTGGATGCCATCAAAAAAGTTTTTCAATAACAATAAAAAGAATGCATTGGCTCCTGCAGGCAGCCAAAATGCCCAATACGTATTAATCAAACCTAAGCTTTTGAGGTTTAAAAAATTAGGAATAATATACGTTGCAGGTGGAATCAATAATGTGGAAAGAAAATAGAACGTAATCCATTTTTTCATCGGCAATTTCAAGTGGGACAAACTAAAAGCCGCCATTCCTATGAAAATTATTGAAAAGAATACATTCCCTATAAAAATGAACAGCGTATTTTTAAAATAAACCGGAATGTCCAGATACTTCAAGGATTCTCCGTAGTTCTTCCATAAAAAATGTTGCGGAAAAAATTTCGGAGGAAAGGAAAAAAATTCTTCTTTCGTTTTTAGCGAGCCTAAGAAGGTGGTCACAAAAGGATAGAGCATCGAAATGGAGACGAGGATTATGACCAAAACCATTAAGGAGTAAATCACCTTAACACTAAATTTCCGAAAATCATAGCGGGACATTATAGCACGATCCACGGTTGATTTCATGATGCCTCACCTCTACGGAATTTTATGGTGATCAGTGAGACGAGAACCAAGACTATAAACATCATAGAGCCCATAGCACTGGCTTTTCCGAAATCCGCATCGTTAAATGCCATCCGGGTAGTCATTAAAAGGTAAGTTAATGTAGCGTTATCCGGCCCACCGCCAAACATCACCAATTGCGGCTGGAAGCTTTGGGAAGTGGCAATTAATTGCAGCAAAAGCAGCAGTAAAATTAAATTTTTTATACTGGGAAGCGTGATATAGCGAATGCGATTCCACACACCAGCACCGTCTAATTCTGCTGCTTCATACAAATCCTTAGGAATAGTGGTAAGTCCGGCAATATATATTAAGGTAGCGCTCCCGAAATTTTGCCATGTATCCAAAAAGACAAGAGAAACCATCGACATTTTCTTGCTAAAAAAGTCAATGCCCGATATGCCTAAAGATTTTAAAAAGGAATTAATTGGACCTGCAGTATCATAAAACCACAGCCACATCCCATAAAGCACAATTGCAGGAATGATACTTGGCAAATAACCGATCACTCGGGCTGGTCCTTGAAACCACTTTAATTCAGAAACGCAAATAGCCATAACAATGGGAACCCAAAATCCTAACACTACTGTTAATGACATATATTGCAATGTATTTGTTATCGCTTTCACAAAATTCTCGTTGCTTATCACATCAATATAGTTCTGTAACCCAACAAAAGCATCTTTATCAACAAAATTAATATAAAAAAAACTATATCTGATTCCTTTAAAAATCGGAAGCCATAAAAATATAAAAAAGATGACTATTTCTGGAATTAAAAACAGCAGACCCAAGTAATACCAACGCATTTTCCTTAATAAACCTGGTTTAACAATTCGAGGTGTGAGCTGTACCTCCATGGATTTCCACTCCCCACTATGTCTTTTTAAAATACAACTATTCGTACTTTTTATAAAGAAACCGGGCCTAATACTGGATTCAGCATAGACCCGGGTCTATCAACAGATTACTAGGATTATTAATTAATCTTAACTTTATCGAATTTATCTTTTTGTACTTTAGCCGCTGCATCATCCAAAAGTTTTTTCACATCTACACCTTTAGTTGTAAATACTTTTTGAATTACATTGGCTACTTCAGCGTAATAAGCTTGTGTCTCATAAGTCGCTTCTGTTTTTCCATCCAATAAAGCACTTAATTCAGGTGCATATTTATATACATTGTCATGCTTAGCAAACATCGCTTGCACTTTTTTTCCATATTCCGAGTTATCATCCCAATAGTTAATCAACTGTGGAACATATGTTTTATTACCGTCAGCTTTCTGTGCATCAATTTGTTTGGAGATTGAATCAATATACGTGTCTGTAAAATATTCGTTTGTAACCCAATTGAATGCTGCTTGTTGTTGATCTTTGGTTGCCATTCCATTGACAGCCTTATAATTTCCGCCGAGTACTCCAGTATGTTTTCCACCTTTAGTCATGGACGGAATCGGATAGATGGCTAAATCATCTGCTTTAATTCCACCTTGGTTAATCGCACCATTCAGAGCATTACCACTTCCACACATAACCATCGCGCCACGACCTTGGTTGAACCAATTCAGTGCATCAGTATAATTTAATGCCCAGTTTTTCGGAAGAACGCCGGCATCATTTAAATTTTTATACAATGTCATTGCTTTAACGCCTGCGTCTGAGTTAAATATTGCGGTAACTTTACCATCCGCAACGGTTTCTACATCTCCACCTGCTGCATATAAGAAGTTCGTCCAGTTCCATCCTGCTTCGCTTCCTTTACCCATTGGGATAAATCCTGCAACATTATTGGCTGGATCATTAACTGCTTTCGCTGCTGCCGTGAAATCATCCCAGGTCCAATCCAATGGCGGCAATGCAACTCCTTTAGCTGCAAAAAGCTTTTTATTAACCGTGATTGTCATTGAATACGCATCAATCGGAACTGCATATGTTTTTCCACCGATAACAAACGGTTTCAAAGCCGTTTGATTTAAATCTTTAGTGTTTGGCCAAGCAGCTAAATAATCGGTTAGATCAGCAATCCATTTGCGGTCTGACAATAATTTGCCTTCTGTAGCCCAAGTGGTAAATTCGGTTGGCGCACTATTTGCCGCCATCTTGACTGCAATTTCATCATTTCTATATTGCCAATTGTTTTTATTTGACATCGTAACATTTGGATACTTCGCCATAAATCTTGCGGCAGTAGCATCAAGCGTCTTATTATTTTCGGTTTGATCTGCTGGGTAAGTATAATATTCAATACTTACTTTCGCTGCTGGTACCGGTACCGGTGTTGCTGCGGTTGTTGCCGCCGTTGTTCCTGCTGGTGTTGCTGATGGTGAATCTGTAGACGTACCCGTCTTGGCTGTACTTCCACAACCTGCCAGTACAACACTCAATGCGAGAAAACTTACGATTAAGCCTTTTACTTTTACGTTTCTCATGTTCTTTCCCCTCTCAATTTATAAAAATTTGCTACATTTTTATTATAAAAGCCATCCGATTGTATTACGATGTGCGATATTATGATAAGCATGTGTTTAATTATTATATATTTCGTTACGTTAGTTTTTAATTTCAGATGGATTGATCCCAAAGTGCTTTTTAAAAATTTTACTGAAATGCTCCGGAGATTCATAACCAATCTCATCGGAAATCTCATATCTGCGTTTATCTGTTGTCAGAATGAGCCGTTTCCCTTCTTCCATTCTTAGCTTGGTCACGTAATCCCAAAGATTGATTCCTACGATCTTTTTAAACAAATAACTCAAATAATTGGGACTGAGATATACAGAATCGGCAATATCTTGTAATTTCAATCCTTTTTGCCGAAAATTTTTCTCTATGTACTGTATGGTGCTATGAATAAAGCCATTGTTATCCTCATCAATTTGGCTAGCTATCATATCATCTAATTTAGATATGACATGGCCAATACTTTGCAATCTCTGATTTACGGGCGTTTCTATAATAGGTTCGGCATTGCGGCCACCCCATTTCAAGGGAGCTTCTCCATGTTTTCCGAAATCTTCAATATAGAAAACGTTATGATCTTGATGAATTTCGCTCCAACGGATCGCTTCAGTTGCTTCTTGATAAATTTCCAACCAGCTCTTTATTCCCGCTTTAATGCGGCTGATGCCGATGACGCTTTTCATATTAATAAAGGTTAACAGATGATTATGCAGCAGCTGAGCGATCATAGTTTGTTGATTCAGACGGGTGGAGCTGTTCATTTCTTCCTCTGAAAACTGCAAAACAACAGAAATTGTATTGCTGCTGCTATAAAAAACAATGCTTTCCCATTTCTCTAACGTTTCCTCGATTACATTCAGCGAGGCATATTTTAAAAGATTTCGGTCACGAAAAGATGTAATATCATTTTCAAATAGTCCTGCTTTTGTTAAATCGAGTCTAATCACTAACATACAATAATAAGGTCCATCGAAACGATAGCCTAAATAGGTAAATATTTCATCGATTTCAGATTCATTGATCCCTTCTGATACCAATTCATTGAGGATATAGTTTCTATTGGTAGCCATGTCTTCAAAAGAAAATTTATGATTAAACGTAGCATCCGTTAAAGAACGTAATCGCGTTTCTCGTTCTAATAATAGTGCTTTTGTGACTTGAATGAGTTCTAGAGGATTGACCGGTTTTATGATATATTCCTTAACCC
This sequence comes from Bacilli bacterium, assembly GCA_028287395.1. Lineage (GTDB taxonomy): Bacteria > Bacillota > Bacilli > Paenibacillales > NBRC-103111 > Paenibacillus_AC. The sequence goes on along the minus strand of JAQBPR010000191.1, from coordinate 43,506 downwards.
CAAACCTTAGTGCTTTTTGCGCATATTCAAATTCCCCATGTGCAGATAAAACAATAATGGGGATACCTGGATTTTCTACAAAGATGGTTTCAATTAATTCAATTCCATTCATTTGCTCCATTTGAATATCGGTTAAAATCAAATCTATCTTTTCCAAACGAATAAAATCAAGCGCTTCAAATCCGTTATGGGCAATAAATATTTCTGTAATCGCGATATCAGCACTAAGCAGAATGGAAGCCACACCTTTACAAATCATCGGTTCATCATCTACAACCAAAATGTTATACAATCTGCTTCCCCCACTCTAAGTATAATTAAGTTTCTTCCGTTGTGGCCGGTATAATAATCATTGCTTTGGTTCCACCTTCAGGCCTTATTTCATAGCTTAAGCCAAAACTATTGCCAAAATGAAGTTTAATTCTTTTATTCACATTTAGGATACCGTAGCCTGTATTGCGTTCACTTCCATCCAAAATGGCGTTTAATTTGCTCATATCAGCTGCTTTGTAACCGTTATCTTCAACGACAATCTCAACTTTACCATCGAAAGTTTTGATTATTATCCATAATTCCCCTTCTTGCTCCATATTGCGAATGCCATGAATAATCGCATTTTCCGCTAAAGGCTGCAGGACCACTTTGGGAATCAAAAATGATTTAGCATCCTCTTCAATATCCCAATTTATTTTAAAGGAATAATTATATCTTTTTAATTGGAGTCTTAAATAAGCCTCAACGTGGGTAAGTTCCTCTGAAATTTGAATGAGTGTTTTACCGCGGCTCAACCCAATACGCATTAACATCGAAAGATCATGAATCATTTCGGCTGATTCCGAGTTTCCTTCAATGGTGGTCCGCCAATAGATCGATTCAAGTGTGTTGTAAAGCAAATGAGGGTTTATCTGTGAATGAAGAATGGTTAATTCCACTTCTTTTTGTTTTAATTCCAAGACATATTTATCGTGAATCGTTTGATTTAAACGTTTAGTCATATCAATGAATGCGTTGTTTAATAGACCAATCTCATCTTTTCGATCCAAATGATACTCAATCGTTAAAGGTCTTCCCGGTTCATAGGCACGAGTAAATCTGGCAAGTCTGGATAATGGGTTTAAAATATATCTGAAAAAATAAATACTTAAAACGATTAAAATCAAAAAGTATGCAATCATTAAATAATTAACCAATTGCCGTACTGCTAAATGCTCGCCGATGATAGAACTTACAGGGATTTTAAAAAGTAATTTTGTATCGCTAACTGAGCTTGTGTGGAATGCATATAACCAAGAACTTCCCTTTTCTTTCTCCGTGTAAACGCCCTCCAACGAATTTGAAACTGGCGATGGAAGCTCGAATTTTGCCCCTATTTCAAGATGAGACGCACTGGTCAATATTTCATTATTATTATTCACAAGCGCGATCACACTGTCTTTCGGAATTTTAAGCGAATTCAAATCTTTCTCCAATAAAGAATCTAAACCCGTCACAACAAGAACGCCAATTAAAGAATCCCAACCTGAGATATTATTCATTTTCCGGAGATAAGCTAATGTTTTTAGATGAGTCGGATTAAACCCAAGCTGATTAATGGTCCTTGTAATACCACTGCCTCTTGCCTCAATCGCATCTTGAAACCAAGCCATATTTGCTATGTTAGCCGCATAAAACACCCCCTTTTGCTGTGCTTCGGAGGTTGGCGCAAATGGATAGCGTTCTGTAAGCTCGGGCATAAAAATTGAAAAATTGTAATTTGTGGAGTAGGCAGCTATTAAGGAATCTAACGATTTATATAATTGAAATCTCTCGTATTCTGATAAGGGAGTCAAATCAAACATTTTTTGCGTTGCATCCGCAATCATTAATTTCTCTGTGACACCATCCATAGATGTGATATCCCGATCCAAGGTTAAATGACTTGTCTTGACCAATTGAAATAAAGTATTCCCCATTTGATCTTCAGAGATCGTTGCTACCTTTGCCGAAACAAGCCAATCAACAAGTAAAATAGGCATAACTATCAGAAAAATAAAAAAAACAATTAATTTTTGAATCAAATTCATTTTTACAAACCATTTAAACATATTTAAAACCAACCCTTTCTGCAATGATTATTCAAAGTAACAAGGGTCTCTAAAATGAACGTTTACTCTCACTATTATTTTAGCACAACATCTTCCAAATAGGGTTAAAAATTAAATTTGTTGAGTGATTCCTGAAGAGATTGCGACAAACTTCCTAACCGCTCAGAAAGCATTTCAAGATTCTCACTTACGGTCAATTGCTCACCGCTTAAAGACGCCACCTCTTCTGAGGTAGCAGATGATTGCTGCGAAACAGCGCTAACATTAGACATGGCCTGTCTGAGTATATTTTGCGAATCATCTAATACCTGGATCGAATCTGTCACATCATCCAGTTTTTTTACAAAGCTGCCCATATGCGATTGTATATGCTCAAAGATGATTTCAGCTTCTTTTACAGATACAGCTTGTTCTTTAAAGACCGGATAAGCCGCAGTTAACACAGAAACGGTTTGATCCACCTCATTTTGAATTTGTACCGTAATATTCCCGACAATTGCAATGGACTGCTTAGATTGCTCCGCTAATCGACGGATTTCGTCGGCAACCACCATAAATCCTCTGCCCGCTGCTCCCGCCCTTGCAGCCTCTATTGTCGCATTTAACGATAAAATGTTTGTCTGTTTTGTCATTTCATTGAGAACATCCAGAATTTTTCGGATCGAAGTCGTACTTTCCTTCAATCGATCCACTTTATCTGCCATCAAACGAGTCATGTTTTCGGTAGAATTTGTTTTACTGATTAATTCCGCCATAAAGCCAACGCCTTGTTCACTTGCTTTGAATACTTCTCCCGCTGAAACACTCATCCCTCTGCTGGAGTGTATGACCAATTGCATATTGTTGCTAATTTCTTGCGTTTGACTATCGCCTTTTTCTGCTTCAATGGACAAGCCCGTGGCACCTTGAGCAATTTCTTCTGTGGCTATGGCAATTTCTCTGGCTGAATGTGCGGTTAGTTTTGAAGCTATTAAGATTTCATTAGCCGTGTTTAATACTTCTGCGGCTGACTCACTTGTTTGGCAAACCAATAGCTGAATCTGCCCCATCATCTGATCAAAGCTCGTGCCTAGTTGACCCATTTCGTCGTTTCGTTTGAAATTTGCCCGCACGATTAAATTCCCCTTTTCGCCTTCCTTCATTAATTTACTTAATGCAGATAAAGGGAAACTAATTAACCGAACCATAAAATAACCGACCAAAATAGCGCAAACAATGGCTATCAACAATGTGATTAGCGTAATTTTCAAAATTTTACTTGTAGAGTTGATCAATTCATTAACAGGCGTTATTCCAAAAGTTAACCATCCATTTACTGCGGATTTATGTGATTGGAGCAAAACGTTGCCTATTTGGTCTAAATCTATATTTCGCGAATTCTCATCCTTTGTCATACTTTCTACAGGAATCTGCATAGAATCGGGTTTACCTACTTCCGCTTCATTTTTAGCAGCGACAATCGTTTTATCTGTTGAAATAACATATACTTTCCCACTATCCGCAAGCTTGATTTTGCTAATTTCATTCGAGAGTACACTCGCTTTAATTTCAACAAGTAACGTACCTATCAATGTACCCGTCTGAATACTATTCACTTGTCTGGTTAAACCAAAGATAGGCGAGATAGATGTTCCCGTAAATGATTTATTCGTTGTTTGCAACCAAATGTTTTTCCCCTTTCCGTTTTCAGCAGTTTTCAGAACGCTACCTAACAGTTCGTTGGTACCAACTAATGGTGCGCTTGAAGCAATACTTTCGGAATTCCCATCTATAAAAGTAACATTGGTAATGTTTTTATCTGTAAAAGTCTTACGAGTAAGGATATCCGATAATTTAGTTTTTGTCTGAATCTTATCAAACTCACTTACAGTCTCATCTTGAATATCGTCCAAATATTTCTGTACATCCGTATCTAAAGCCAAATCTGAGCTGAATTTCTCGTATTGCAAGTAAAGTAAATCAAGCTTTTCACCAGCTTGATTGATCGTTTCTTGCGAGGCACTTGCTACTTTATCTTTGATAATTCCTTTAGAGGCAGAATAGGAGAGAAAGCCCACACTGCTGACAAATATTACATTACTGAGGATAAATCCCAAAAACAACTTAGCTCCAACTGACTTAAACGGATTGAATATGCGACTAAATTCTGCTTTTGCGTTTTTCATCGTTTTCCCACCCTAATTATTTTATGACTTGCCTCGTATTATTTCTATAGGATAATAATTGCTGTCATTGTAAACGATGATTGGAAATATTTTCAAAAAACGCACTCTCTACAAGCACATGTTTTTTTTGCAAGAATGCTCCAAGATATTCATGCTGATGGTAGATTACTTGCATAATATCATTATAAAATGGCCCAAATTTCTTTGCGATGTGCAATCTTATGATAAGCATGTGTGATATTATCTGAAATGGGTTCAGAAAACATCCCAAACCGCTGGGGTTTGGGATGTTTGTTCTTTTTTAAAATATTTGGTTTAAAGTGGCGGCTTAAGGCACTTTCACCACAAACGGAACGATGAATACCTTTCCCTCATGTAGAAACTGTCCCCACCGACTGGAAATTGCGTTGTCACCATAAATTCGCCGTTACGCTTATATTCCGGATGAATGTGGTTATGAGATGCAATTGTTTTTCATGGTTGATATCATACTTCTCAATCGCTTTACCTTGCTTGTCTTGAAAATCAATTTTAATTGCCGTGTCTTGGTTGGGTTGTGGCATTTCAGTTGAGAGCTTAAACGTTGCCTTTACATCATCCGCTTGTTGAGATTCTGCTGCGTTACCCATTTGATGTCCTTGCTCTGGTGCCTTCATTGATCCGTGATCCATACTGGATTTTCCACACGCAGTCAAAAGAACTGTTGCTAATAATAGAGCTAACGCTACTTTTTCTCTTTATAAAGCATGTTTTCATACCATTATAACCTCACTCGCTGCAAGCGCAGTGCATTCAGAACAACAGATACAGAGCTTAAAGCCATCGCGGCACCGGCAACCCAAGGTGCTAGTAACCCTGCAGCTGCAATGGGAATACCTAGTGAATTATACCCAAGCGCCCAAAACAAATTTTGTTTAATATTGGACATCGTTCTCTTACTCATGTAAATGGCATCCGGAATTCCATTTAAGTCGCCGCGCATCAGAGTCACGTCCGCTGCTTCCATTGCAATATCGGTTCCCGTGCCGATGGCAATCCCTACATCCGCTGTTACAAGTGCGGGTGCATCGTTAATCCCATCTCCCACCATCGCTACTTTTTTTCCAGTTGCTTGCAGCTTTTTCACTTCATCTGCTTTACCTTCCGGGAGCACTTCGGCAAGGACATGATCGATGCCAACTTGCTGGGCAATGGCATGTGCAGTGCGTGCATTATCCCCGGTAATCATAATCACTTCCAACCCCATTTGCTTTAAACGCTGAATCGCTTCTTTGGAGGTTTCTTTAATCGTGTCAGCTACTGCAACCATACCTACATATTTTTTATCAATCGCTATGAGCATGGCCGTTTTCCCTGCGGATTCAAATTGAACCATTGCATCATTGGCTTTCGTAAAATCAATGCCTTCGCGAGTAAGCAGCTTGCGTGTTCCAACAAGCACTTCTTTATCCTCGATGACCGCTCGAATACCAAAGCCGGGGATCGCTTCAAATTGTTGAGTCACGGTTAATGCAACGCCTTTTTCAATAATACCCGCCACAATGGCTTCAGCCAACGGATGTTCGGATTGCTTTTCAGCGGTGCCTACAAGTCGAAGCACCTCGTTTTCATCCACTGATTGCAGCATGATGTCAGTTAACGCCGGTTTCCCATTTGTAACTGTGCCTGTTTTATCTAAAACAATGGTTTGTATTTTATGCACAGACTCTAAATGTTCTCCGCCTTTAAATAGAATGCCAAATTCAGCAGCGCGACCGGATCCTGCCATGATCGATGTTGGCGTTGCAAGCCCCAGTGCACAAGGACAAGCAATAACCAGTACCGCAATGGCTTTTTCTAAGGCATTCGCAAAATCGTCTGGGGCAATCCAGTAGTACCAAAAGAGGAAAGTTATGATCGCAATGCCTACTACAATCGGAACAAAGATTCCAGATATACGATCTGCAATTCGTTGAATCGGAGCTTTGGACCCTTGCGCGTCCTCCACCACTTTAACAATTTGCGCTAGCATTGTTTCTTTTCCTACTTTGGTTGCTCTAATTTTCAGGCTGCCGTTTTTATTGACGGTGGCGCCAATAACCGAATCCCCGATGTTTTTCTCCACAGGAAGGCTTTCACCGGTCAACATGGATTCATCGACAGAAGAGCTGCCTTCTAGTACTTCGCCATCGACAGGTATTTTTTCACCGGGCTTTACGATAACTAGATCATCTACAATGACTTCTTCAACGGGGAGATTCATTTCTTGACCGTCACGGATGACGAGTGCCGTTTTCGCTTGAAGGCCCATTAATTTTTTAATGGCTTCAGAGGTCCGACCTTTCGCAAGCGCCTCGAATAATTTCCCTAAAATAATCAACGTGATCAGGATCGCACTGGTTTCATAATATAGATCCGGCATATGATGCGCATGTTCAGACCCTGCCCATTGAAGCGTTACATACAAACTGTAGAAATACGCGGCGGATGTTCCAAGGGCCACAAGTACATCCATATTCGCACTTTTATTGCGAAGCGCTTTATAAGCCCCAACATAAAATTGTCTGCCAATGATGAATTGAACGGGTGTAGCCAGCGCAAGTTGGATCCATGGATTCATCAAAAATTCGGGTAGATAAATCCAAGAAGTAAACGTGAAATGGCTCACCATCGCCCAGAGCAGCGGAAAGGAAAGAAGCGCCGAAAACAGAAGCAGCAATTTCTTATCGCGGATTGCTTTTTGTTTATAATCGCCCTCACTTGCTTTTTCTGCGTTAAGCCGTGCTTTATAGCCGAGCTGCTCGACTTTTTTGGTCATTTCATTAATAGATATATCAGCTGCAGCATATTCCACATGAGCAGTCTCTAAAGCAAAATTTACATTTGCCTTGCTAACGCCAGGAAGTTTATTTAACCCTTTTTCAATTCGTGTTGCGCAAGCCGCACAGGTCATTCCCGATATTTGTAAAGTAGTTTGTTGTTCCAATTGTTTTTCCATTTTAATAGCTCACCCCTTTAAAATATACCTATATGGGGTATATTTTATTCAAAAAAATATAGGTTCGAGAAGCCGCTTAAGAAAGCGGCTCTTGTGTTAAACGACATCGTAGCCTTGCTTTTCAATGGCCTCTTTAATCGCATCTAAGGAAACCTTGCTCTCATCGAATTCAACAGTGACAGACTTTTGCGCCAAATCAACTTTACCGTTTGTTCCGAGCTTTTTGACAGCCCCTTCAACAGAATTGACACAATGACCGCAAGACATACCTTCTACCTTTAAAGTAACTGTTTGCATTTAAACCTCTCCTCAACTGGTTTATTTCATTAATTTATTCATGGTTATCAATAGTTCGTCGATCACTTCATGATCGCCTTCTTGGATTCGCTCCAATACGCAGCTCTTCATATGTCCTTCAAGAAGTAACCTGCCCACACCGTTAAGAGCGGATTGAACAGCTGCAATTTGATTTAATACATCGTCACAATAGGTGTCTTTCTCGATTAATCCTTTCACCCCTCGAATCTGTCCTTCTATTCGATTTAAACGGGATACTAAATTACTTTTCACCTTATCGGAATGATGACTTTTTCGATCATTGTTGTTGGAATGGCAATCTTGCTCGACTACCTGTTCTTGTTCTCGCTCCAATAGAATTACCTCCTTTCACAGTAAATATACCATACCCCCATACCGTATACAAGTGTTGTTTTTATTATCATTCTTTCCCCTATTCGAATAGTAAATTATTTTCCTAAAAGAAATAAAAAAATCACCCGTTTTTATTGGGCGATTTTCGTATTTAGGATTTCTGTATTTAGTGAAGAAGTGGTTCTACATTGGCAGAAGACGCCACGGTTTTGTTTGAAACAATTGGGTCCGAGTAACGTACAAAAGCAAGACCAGTCTTTCTTCGATAAATAATCAAGCCTACTGCAGCAATTATGATGATTATACCAAGCAGTTGAGAAACCCGAACATTTCCGTAAGCCATCGATCCTTCTTCAAACAAAAGCTTCATTGGAGACCAAAGCATCCTCATAAAACTTGCAAGCCAACCCGGTCCATCAAATGCCAAACTGTCCGTACGGACCCCTTCTACGAAAAACCGTCCAATCGAATACCAAATAAAGTAACTCATAAATAGTTCCCCTGCTCGTAAAAATGTCCTCCGTCGAAACCAGAGCAGCAATAAGAAACCGACTAGACTCCATAACGATTCGTATAAAAAAGTAGGATGATAATACGTTCCATCAATATTCATTTGATTAACGATAAAATTTGGTAGGTGTAGAGTATTGCGAAGGAAGCTTTCGGATACCGATCCGCCATGTGCTTCCTGATTCATATAGTTACCCCAACGTCCGATGAGTTGTCCGACAATTAAACCGGGTGCGCAGATATCAACAATACGCCAGAAATTGTACCCTTTTGCCCGAAAGTAGAAGAATGCGGCAGTTATCGATCCAATCAATGCACCGTAGATGGCAATGCCGCCATGCCATATTTTAAAAATCTCCAAAATATTGTTTTGGTAATCAGCCCATTTAAAAGCGACATAATATGCTCTAGCACCAATGATAGCGGCAGGGACTGTGATCAAAAGCATATCCATAAAAAAGTCTGGATTGATCTGATAGCGTTTGCCCTCTTGAATAGCAATCAATAGTCCGACTAGTGCCGCCGTACCGAGAATAATACCGTACCAATGTACCTGTATAGACCCTAAAGAAAATGCTATTGGATTAAGTACTACATACATGAAATTGCTCCTCTCAAAGTCAAATTGCTCTCTTCTGACTTAATTATATAAAATAAATATCAATAATAAAAGCAAGACCATATTTACAAGTAATAATCCACCCATTACAAAAAAAATAATAAACCTTGATGATCGAAAAGAATCCGTATTAATATCCTGTTGTTTTCTTAAATAGTTCATTGTTGCAAACACAAGTAAGATGCTTGCCAACAAAACAGCACCGATTCCCACGGATGCGGCAATCTCGTATTCCCATTTTACATTCAAATAAGATCGATAAATAACACCAGCTGCTAAAAAACCTAAACCAACAATAGTTATGCAAGTCCTGACCCAAGCAAGATAGGTTCGTTCATTTGCTAAATGTTGTTGAATATATTTTGAATCCATGGTTTTTTCATTGTTCATGTTATTTTACTCCATTTCCGTCATAGATCCATTTGGAAACATTATAACTTAACACTTCCTGACATTCCATTTATTAGCTCGAGTTACCCAGTCAAGCCCAAGCTGCTCAACGGCGAGATAAAAATCCTAATAAAACACTAGACACAGAACATTTGTTCCTATATAATGAAAACAGAGATACATCAGTGTTGTCTTCTTCATTTTTAAAATGAGGTGATATGTATGGGAACATTCGCACTCTGGCTATCGAATCAGGAGAAGGTAGAAGTAGAAGCTATCATTGACTCCGATCCGCGCTTTAAATATGAAAGCCTAATTTTCAGGGCAAAAAAGAAAGACGGGGCAATTATTATGATTGACCGTCGTGATATTATTCTGGATGAAGAGCAAATTCTTATTGATGAACTCGCTGATATTCTGTATCACAGTAGATCTCCTGTTCATAATGAACGCTATTCAATTATCATGAAGCAGTTCATTATTAAAGGTGTTCCTTATGTAAGGAGACTAGGTGAACGCAAGCCTAAACAGCAAACGTTTGATCTCTTTGATGCGGGATGATTCATGATATCGAAACTGGTTCCAAAAAAAACAATCTTTTAGATATCACCACCTCGAGAATCCCATCGAGGGCTTTTTTATTAAAGAGAGCCTCTAAATATTGTGGAAGTAACCTATTTCACTGCAGTCCAAAAAGGACTTAGTTTTGAACTGCTCCATTTTGGCGTAAAAGATCCGCCACTTGGTGATTACCTTGTTCTATTGCGAGGGATAGCGCTGTTTTCCCGCCTTCAACCTTCGCATTTACATTTGCCCCATGTGCAATTAATAAATTAATGATCTCTTGATTGTCATCGTGGAACGCAGTCGCATGTACACTTGTATGCCTATTACTATCGAATATATTGGTCAATGCCTTGTGTTTCAAAAGCAGCTTGATCACATCTACGTTTCGCTCTCCTGCGATTGCAGCATGCAATGCAGTATTGGAGGGAATATAATTTATTGTTGAATGGGAAACTGAATTTACATCCGCTCCATGATCTAGAAGCACCTGTACGGCAGCTTTTTGGCCAAAATGCGCTGCAAACCCCAATGGAGTGAGTCCATCACCATTTTCTGTATTTGCCAGGAATGGCTCTGAGTTGAGTAAATCGTCTAGTCGCGAAGCTTTCCCCGATTGTGCCGCTTGGAATATTGCGCTAATTGAATTCGTTAAATTCATCGTTCTATTCCTCCTTTTACTTCACGGTCATTATATGGATAGATCTTCTAGATTTCGAGCAACTTTATAAGCCCTTCAAATTCCAATTGCTCAAATCTTTTAATAATCGTTTCACGCGGTACATTCCATATACTTTCCTCAAATCCACACTGAACCGGAACTTCAAGATGGATTTGCGCCAGTTTTCTTGATAAATGTAACATTTCTAGGTCTATTTCAATTTTCTTTTTCAAACTTATTGGAAGTAAGTGGATATTATCAATGACACCTTCGACTGACTTAAATTCATTAATTAGCTTTTGTGCGGTTTTTTCGCCCACTCCACGTACTCCAGGGTAATTATCTGAGGAATCTCCCATAAATCCTTTTAAATCGACCACTTGAGAAGGCAAAAGATTTCTTTCATCCCATAGTAGAGCTAAGTTATAAACAGTATAATTTGATTTCCCTTTTTTCATTATAATTACGGAAGTCCGTTCATTGATTAGCTGCAGCATGTCATGATCACCCGTTAAAATGAAAACTTCTGAGTTTTTTGAAAACTCTAGAGCCAATGTTCCTATACAATCGTCTGCTTCATAGCCAAGTAAACCAATATTCGGAACACCTAGATCTTCAACAACTTGCTTTACGAGATCAAATTGTGGAATTAAATCATCAGGTGGGGCTTGCCTGTTAGACTTATAAAGATCATATATTTCCGTCCTAAATGTCTTGCTTCCCATATCCCAACAGCAAACAACATGCGTAGGTTCAAATTGTTTAATCGCATCAAAAAAATATTGAAGAAATCCATAAATTGCATTTGTTGGTATACCTGTTTTAGTTTTTCTAATATAGCCACCATAAGAAGTCGCATAGTAAGCTCTAAATAAAAGCGCCATGCCATCGACAATTAAAACCTTATGATTATTTCCCATTGATTTTACACTCCTGAATTTTTTATCATATTATAGCATACAAGCATTGCAGCAAATAAAAATTCATATTTATTTTGATCCATCCAACCAAATTGTTTTCTCGGCATAGCTGGGACTTACCCGCGAAGCTGGTTGGTTTAAAGGATACCCCACATAAATGAATCCGACTACTTCAGCCTCGTCAGTCAGCCCAAATGCCTTCTTCATTTCCCGATGATATGCAGGTTCTCCAGTTCGCCAAATTGCGCCAAGGCCAAGTGCATGGGCTTGAAGCAGTATATTCTGCACTGCTGCATGCACTGCCGCAAGCTCTTCTTTCTTCTCCACTTTAGGTGAATCCAAAGGGACTGCAGCAACAGTTATGACTACAGGCGCGCGAAACGCCTTGCCATGCTGCTTTTTTAAGATCATCTGATTTTCTTCTGTTGTTGGGTCTTGCATTGACTCACTTGCGATTAATGCATAGGCACGTCCCAAAACATCTCTTCCGCTGCCTGTCATCACAAAAAAACGCCATGGCTCCGTACAATGATGATTCGGTGCGTGTACAGCGGCATCCAATAATTTTTCAATCAGCAACTTTTCCAGTGGGTCAGATTTGACCAAGCCGATACTTCTTCTATTGCGAATAGTATGTTCAATATTCATTTTTCTTCTCCCTTTCGCCAGCTCATTAATGAACCATTTCAAAAATTAAAGGTGGAAACTCATTTTCAAAGTTGGCACATAAACTTCTACAAGCATACTCATTACTCCTCGTCGCCATTTTTTGAACGCACTCTTAAAGTAATTAGGCTTTACTTAAGCGAATAGTCCTCCACCTTGACAAAGCTGTACCCCTCTTTTTGAAGCATAGGTACGGCTGCCTCGATTCCTTCCGCTGTATGCTTTTCTGGATGGTTCATATGACTGATCACGATGGAACCGGGTTTTACACTTTTCAAGGCTTTAACAATCTGATCCTTAGTATAAGTCGCTCCCGCATCGCCCAGCACATCAAAGTTGACGGCTTCTTCTCCTAAATCCTCGACGACTTGAATCGCAATTTCATCATAATAAGCGGTTCCTGAGCGAAAAAACTTCGGTTTTCGTCCGGTTAATTTCTCGATTTTTTGTGCATTCAATAATACTTCATTTTTCACTTCTTCTACACTTGAGGTACCTTTTATTCCATAGGCAGATCGGCCTGTTACAGATAAAGGCTTGTGCTCGGTTCCGTGATTCTCGATTTCAAAAAGCGGATTAGCAGCCAATTCAAGAAAAATATCAGGATTAGCTGTGATCCATCTGCCGTTAATGAAAAGTGTGGCATGAATCTTTTCCTTAATTAAAAAGTCGATTAATTTTTTATCGTAACCATCGCTGCCTACTCCACCACAAGCATCAAAAGTTAACGCGACTACTTTATCATTCGTATCCAACCTTCTTTTGACCCCATCCACTTGCTCTCCCCATTGCTTCGGTTTAGCTAATTGAGCAGGCTGAATCGTTTGCAATGCAGCTGTAACGGGAAGAGGCTGAGGGGTTTGTTGAATAATTATTCCGGCTCGAACTCCCATTTCTTCTGAAGGAGTCTCTACAGTCGGTATGATAGAGGGTAGCGAAGTAACGAAAGGCGAATGAATCGGTTCGCTAGAAGAAGTTGTGCTGCAGCCTGTTAATAAGCTTATAATCAAGCCAGCCCAGAGGCAATGAATAATGAGCTTGCTTTTGCGAGATGACACTTGTATTTTGCGCATCAGATCGTCCCAACTCTCCTTAAACTACTTTAGAACATTAACCTTCTCTGCAAAAAACCTGCCGATACGTGAGATAGCTTCCGCCAATCTTTCTTCACTTTGTACAAGCGCAATCCGTACATACCCTTCTCCCTCAGATCCAAAAGCATCACCAGGAATAACTACAACGCCAGTCGAAAATAAAATTTCCCGGGCAATTTGTCGAGAAGTCCAGCCTTTGGGTATCGGTGCCCAAACAAACATCGTAGCTTTCGGCAGCGGAATGTCCCAGCCGATTTTTTGTAATCCTTCCACGAACAAATTCCTTCTAAGCTCATATTGCTTTGCAACGGAGTCATCGTGTGTCATATCCTCTTCTAAAGCCGCTATACCTGCTTCCTGAATAGCAATGAAAACGCCATAGTCGATATTCGATTTCAAAGTTTGCAACGCCTGTACCACTTCTGAATTTCCTACCATGAAGGCCAAGCGGCAGCCTGCCATGTTAAAGCTTTTCGACAAGGAATGAAATTCTACGGCAATTTCCTTGGCGTCGGGAATTTGTAAGATGCTCACAGGCAGGAAACCATCGAAGGTCATTTCCGAATAGGCCAAATCATGTACAATAATAATATGATGTTTACGGGCATACGCCACTAATCGCTCAAAAAATGCCCGATCCGCAACAGCTGATAACGGATTACTCGGATAGTTAAGCAGCATAAATTTGGCTTGTTTGGCAATAGCCTCTGGAATACGATCTAAGTCGGGCAGAAAATTATTTTCCACGCGCAAAGGCATGGTGTAAGGTGTCACACCTGCAAGGACTAGGCTCGCCGCATAAATCGGATAGCCCGGATCAGGAACAAGTACCAGGTCACCTGGATCCGTAATGGCCATCGCCAAATGAGCCAATCCGTCCTGTGATCCCATGAGCGTAAGAATTTCATCATTCGGATCTAGCTCAACTCCAAAGCGGTATTGATACCAGCGAGCTACTGTTTGACGAAATTGCAGGCTGCCTTCCGATGTAGGATACCCGTAATTATGCGGTTTGCTGACCGCTTGAACCAATGCTTCTATCACCTTCGGTGACGGAGGCTGATCGGGACTGCCGATGCCTAAGTCGATGACATCCATTCCCTGTTTGTTCACCTGCTCCTTCCATTCGCTTACCTCGGCAAAAATCGCCGAACCCAGCTGCGAAAGTCGCTTGGAAGCTACCCTTGCCATTGCCCATCCCAGCTCTCCTATTTCATTCTATAAATGAATCGATACGCCCATATTTGTCGAAAGGACCAGCATATAAATCAGCAGCAATGCCAACAGACCATAAGCAAAGCCGAATATCCATCTCACCTTGGGCGAAACTTCATAATAAGCATCGTTCTGATGAACATAATAATTGACCTGACAGCGAATCAACAAAAAGGGGCCCTTTTCTTTGGAAATCCGTTCTATGTTAGTGATGAAGGTCTTTTCAATGATGCCTTGTTCTGGCAAGATGAGCTGTGCTCGCAAACCAATCTCTTCCCATATCATCAAAACCTTTTGCTTTCCATTCAAATCGGAATACGTTTGAAAATCCAATTCACGACGATGCTCGGGTCCGGGTATGAAAACTCCATTATTTAGTAAAGGCTCAACGGGCACCTCGTAAGTGGCCCAAGTGGTTTCCGGTTTAAGCTTTCCCTTTTTACGAACAAATTTTTGATATAAATCCCATGCAAACAAAATCCAGAAAATGAACATCAAATAAAGCTTGAAATAAACAATAATCACAAGCCCTGCCGTCAAACCGACAAGCCAAAGCCAACGACTGACAGCCACTGAAATACGACCGCCATCCAAAGGATGAATCGGCAATAAATTAATTAGATTAATAAAAAATCCTACAAATGCGACATAAATAAATAAAGCAGAATCCCAATACCAGCCCATAGCAAATACAAGCAATGCACCCGCAGTACCTAAAAGCGGACCACCAAATGCGATATAAGCTTCTGTCTCAGCATCACGCGGATGGCGTTTTAAATTGATCATTGCCCCAATTAAAGGAATGAAAATGGGTGCGCTCGTCGGCAATCCTTTTTGTTTGGCCGCAATCACATGCCCCATTTCATGGACAAATATAAGTAAAACCACACCGATTGCTAATTGATAGGGAGCTATTAAAGCATATGCCCAGATGGAAATCGCCATACTTAACAGCGTTCCCCCAAATGTGCCTAGCTTCAGTAAGGATATAATAAGTTTAAACTTGGCTAATAAAAAAGCGCCAATCGTTCCCAAATACCACCAAGGATTGTTTTTATTTCCTGCTATTCGCGGACCAGCCAATCGTTAAATCCCCCAAACCTCTTTGTATTCTGCTTCTTTAAAGCCCACAGTTACCTTATTGCCTTCTGCTGCAATCGGTCGTTTAATTAATCTTCCATTTGAAGCAAGCAATGTGATTTGTTCATCAAAGCTCATCGAAGGCAGTTTATCTTTTAAATTCATTTCCCTGTATACTTCGCCAGAAACGTTAAAAAACCTTTGAATAGGCAAGCCGCTGGCTTGAATCCATTGCTTTAATTGATTTTCGGAGGGCGGTGTTTCAAATAACTCTATCATTTGCAGTTCATGTCCTTTTGCCCGTAACGATTTTAAAGCGTCTCGACATGTTCCGCACTTAGAATAACCGTATAATTGAAAACTCATTTATTCGTTCCTTTCTTTAGATACAGTCGCCTTTAAAAAGTCCTGCATATCATCTGGCAGCTTTGCGGTATATTCCACCCATTGTTTCGTAGCGGGATGGATCAATCCAAGCTTCTCTGCATGCAGCGCGTGGCGCTGCATCATCATGGATGCTTGATCCGTTGGCAGCGTCATGGCTTCCTCAACAGGATCAGCATAAAATTTATCGCCAACCAACGGGTGTCCGAGCGACTTCATATGTACACGAATTTGATGCGTTCGCCCCGTCTCCAGCCATAATCTAACTTGCGTGACATCTGAAGCCGTATAACGCTCTATCACTTCGAAGTGCGTAACGGAAGGATAGCCGGCTTCCATAATCATCCGCAAATGCGGCTGATCCGGATTACGGTCGATCGGTGCGTCTATTGTACCGTGTTCCGATTGCACAAGTCCATGAACGAAGGCAATATATTCTTTTTTCGTTTGATGCGCGATCATTTGCTCCGATACCCATTGATGCACAAAAGGGTTTTTAGCAATGGCGAGCACGCCTGACGTTTCTTGATCGAGTCGATGGATCGGGCGAAAACGCACATTTTGCCCATTTTGCTGCCAATGATACACAACGGCGTTCGCGACGGTATTCATGTAGTGCCCATGGGTCGGGTGCACAATTATCCCTGCAGCTTTGTTCACAATAAGTAAATGCTCATCCTCGAAAATGATCTCGAGCGGAATGTTTTGTGCTAAAATGTCGGTTGATTCCTCTTGCTGCATACGAACCTCGACAAGGTCGCCCACGTTTACTCTCACACTGATATAGCGGCGTTCACCGTTTAACATAATTCCCTGCTCCGTCTGCTTTAAACGAGATAACAGCGTTCGTGAGATGTGCATCCTTTTTTGTAAAATCGTCTTTAAAATCCAGCCATCTTCCTCTGACGGAATCTCATAGACTAAGGGTTCGTAATAGTTCATTTTTTTCTCCGAAATACCTCAGCGCTGCGTTCGTATTCGACATCAGCTATTCCATTTCGCGAATTACCGTTCCGGGCAATGGTGAAAAATAAATCGGATAGGCGATTTAAATATTTGCGCACCTCTTCATTAATTTCCTGCGTCCTAGCTAAAGTAACTACTCTGCGCTCAGCGCGACGACATACCGTGCGACAAATATGTAAAGCCGACGAAACCGCGCTTCCGCCAGGTAAAATAAATCGGGTTAAATCCTCCGTCTCCGCATCATATTGATCGATCAAGGTTTCCAAATGAACGACCATTTCAGCGAAGACCTTATAAGGGCGTATGCCGCTTTTTGCGATAGCAAGATCATGGCCGCAATCAAATAATTCATGTTGAATTTGCCGCAAATCAGTGAGTAAATCGTTAAATTTCGCTTCCTCCATCAGACTCATCGCCTGACCTAGAAAGCAATTTAATTCATCGACTGTGCCATAGGCTTCAACGCGAATATCATCCTTATCGACGCGACCGCCAATGATTCCAGTCTGTCCTGCATCTCCCGTACGCGTATATATATTCATTACGAATGCCTCCTTTTAAGCTTCTATCATCTCATAAATTTTTGTCATATCCAAATGATTTCGTACATGCTCTGCCAAGCGATTGAAAGCTTCTTCTCTGCGATGTTGAAATTGCAGCGTGCCTGCAATGGGCGGCCATCCCTTGGCTAGACGAATTTGGTTCAGCCAGTCTCGACGAAAATCGTCATTATGCAAAATGCCATGAATATAAGTCCCCCACAGCTTACCGTCGGCCGATATCACTCCATCGGGATGATATTCTTCTGACGATTCTGCTGTTCGCTGCAGACGGATTCGAAAAGGATGCGTTACGACTGCCGTAAATCGGGTTTCTCCCATATGTATTTCGTAGCCTTCTATGTCATTGGAACTACCCTGTTCATTTGGTTGCGAATAGCCTTGAACCCGCTCTGTTTTTTTGTCTGCAGTAAAGGAAGTTTCCAGCGGAAGCACTCCCATCCCGGACAACTCCAGCCGATCCGATTCGACCAACAGCGGGTCCAACAGCCTTTCACCCATCATTTGATACCCCGCACAAATACCGGTCAAGCGCCCACCCTTTTGGATAAAATGCAAAATGGCCAACTCCAATCCACTTTCTCGCAAAAAAAGTAAATCGTTGATCGTATTTTTACTTCCCGGCAAAATAATCACATCCGGACAGCCAAGCTCAGCCGGAGTTGAAACATAGCGAAGGGTAACGTCCTCCTCTTCCAGCAGCGGGTCAAAATCCGTAAAGTTGGCTATAAGTGGAAGTCGAATGACTGCAATATCCAGCATGGATGGGTCTAATTGATCCAGCTTCATTTGGGTATTTATTTTCGCATTTAAGGAAGCGGAATCCTCATCCTCCAATTGTAAATTCGCCAAATAAGGAATTACACCCAGCACCGGCTTGCCCGTCCGTTCTTCCAACCAATCAAGCCCCGATTGCAAAAGCGCAATATCTCCGCGAAATTTGTTAATCACAAAACCGCATACCCTATCTCGCTCTTCCGGTCGCAAAATTTCCATCGTCCCGACAATCGAAGCGAAAACACCGCCGCGATCAATATCAGCCACCAGAATAACCGGCGCATCAGCCCAACCCGCTAAGCGCATATTGACAATATCGCGATCCTTTAAATTTATCTCCGCAGGGCTTCCGGCTCCCTCGATCACGATCACTTCATATTGACTGCGTAAGCTTAGCAGTGCTTCTTTGACGATGATTTCCGCCTCTGTCGAATAGCTTTCACGATAAGTGCGAAAATCTAAATCCTTGTAAGGCTTGCCATGGACAATGACCTGCGATACCATTTCACCCTTAGGCTTTAACAAAATAGGATTCATCTCCGTCGTCGCAGCCGTCTGACAAGCATCCGCTTGCATTCCTTGGGCACGGCCAATTTCTTTGCCATCCGGAGTTACATACGAATTAAGCGACATGTTTTGCGATTTAAAAGGAGCTACGCGCCAACCATCCTGCAGCAAAATTCGGCAAAGCGCTGCCGTAATAATACTTTTTCCGACATCCGAGGATGTTCCTTGCACCATAATGGTTGCAGCCAGTGGAGCCGCTTTTTTCACAGATTCAACCATGCCCTGCTCCTCCTTGCCTAAGCTCTGCAAGCAAGCGTTCATTATCAGCTCTTAAGCGCACAGCAATGCGGCAATAGGAAGCATCCAGCCCTTTAAAAAGTGAAGCGTCGCGTATGAGAATACCGCGTAACCCTAAGCGCTGCTGCATGATTTTGACATCCAAGCCACTTTCTTTTGAAAAAGAAAATAAAATAAAGTTCGTATCGCTGGGGAATACAGTTAATCCCATTGCCCGTAATTCGGCAATAAGCCATGCACGTTCTGTATGCAGCCATTTCTTTGTTTTCACCGCATATTCGACATCGTCTAAAACAGCCTTGCCTATAAGCTGCGCCAAATAATTAACGCTCCATTGTACCTGCAGCAGCTGCAGACGCGCAATTGCTTCTGGATGCGCTACGATGAATCCAAGACGAATGCCGGGTATCGCATAAAACTTCGTCATCGAACGAATGACAAATAAATTTTTAGTTACGGCAGCTTTGCGAATAAGGCTTTTCTTCTCCTCGTTGGGGACAAAATCAATAAACGCTTCATCGACAATGAGCGGCTTCTCTGACGAAATAATCTGTCGCAGCAATGGGGATGAAATAAGCCGTCCAGTAGGATTGTTCGGGTTGCCGAGAAACAACAAATCCGAATGCTGCATCGCCTGCAATACATCATCCATCTGCAGTTCAAACCCATATCTTGCATAAGTGGGAATCTCATATACCCCACCCGATGTCTTCGCTACCGCCTCTTCATATTCCGAAAAAGAGGGTCTAGCCAACCCTGTAATACGGGGCTGCAAAACACGAACTATCAGATCAATCAGCTCTGCCGCACCATTGCCTACCAGAATACTTTCCACTGGAATGCCATAAACCTCGGCAAGCTTGCTGCGCAATTCTCTAACAATAGGATCAGGATAACGCGCCATATCCTGCCAGCATTGATGCATAATCTCTTTCACTATTGCAGGGGGTCCAAAAGGATTCATATTCGCGCTAAAATCAATAAACTGCTCCCTTGATCGGCCAAATGCTTCTTCCGCTGTCCAAACATCCCCGCCATGACCAAAACGCTCTAACATCTCATCCCTCCTAAAATAACATGTTCAAAAAGTATAGCTATGTTGCGTAATGAATGTGCTTTAAGCGCATGCTTACGAAGTGAGTTTTCTTACGAAAACTTTTACCTCAGTTGAAAATGAGTTTCTTGAATGGACGAAGGTAGAAACTCATTTTCAAAGTCGGCACGTAAACTTTACAAGCACACCCATTACTCCACGTCACCATTCTTTGAACATACTCTTTATCGTTTTTTAATTCCAAATTATGAGCACAGCAAAAAGCATAAACAGCTCCAACAATTCATTGATTGCTCCATAGGTATCCCCTGTCAAGCCACCCAGCTTCTGATGCAAATATTGGGCAATTCCCCATCCCAATAATCCGCAAATAAGCGGAAAACCTAAGAAATAAAGCATCAGTCTGTACCCCCCGAAGCCCGTTAACCAAAGCGCACCCAAAGTAAATATAGCCGCAATTAAAGTTGCACCTAAGAAATGACGAAAACGAACGCTGCGAAAATAGCCGCCCATCCCCGTA
This sequence comes from Bacilli bacterium, assembly GCA_028287395.1. Classification (GTDB taxonomy): domain Bacteria; phylum Bacillota; class Bacilli; order Paenibacillales; family NBRC-103111; genus Paenibacillus_AC. Next base: position 22,845 of record JAQBPR010000191.1, on the reverse strand, counting down.
CTCCCTTCCCTAGCATATGGCCAACCAATGATCGATAAAACGGTAAACCAACGACTCCAAATCGGAATGCAGCAGAAAAAGACAGCCGCCTGATCCCACGTACCATCCAGTAATTCCATAATGAAAGATAGCTTTAACAGCAAATACAGCACGCAAACAATGACACCCATTGCACCTACACGACTATCCCGCATAATTTCCAGCATTTTCTCTCGTGACCGATGACTTAATATTCCGTCCGCTGTATCCATTAAGCCATCCAAGTGAAGCGCGCCTGTTAACATAATCCATAGACTAAGTAGGATGGCTGCTGCCGGGAAACCAGGAAGCCACAGGCGAAGCCCTGCTGCTACCAAGGTTAACAACAACCCAATCACCGCACCGACAAAAGGATAAAAGACAACACTTCTGCGAAAAACTTGATCCGTATAATCGATTCGCAGCGGTAAAGGAAAGCGGGTTAAAAATTGAAATGCGGCAATGCATGCATTACGCCAAGCGGTTACCTTAGAACGAAAAGCGAGCAAAGCAATCCCCCCACCCACAAATAACTTACCCGATACAACAATGTGATCGTCCAGAGGATGTCATCCTGTCCCAGTGAGCGCAGCGGCCATCCCATACGCGCTCTATCGCTTACAATACCCCCATAGTAATTCCGCCCGCCCAATTCGATACCAAGCGCACCGGCCACTGCAGATTCAGGAATTCCGCTATTCGGACTTGGATGAAGATGGGCAAACTTTCGCATGGATTTCCAAGCACCAAGCATAGATATCGTCCGTCCCGGAATCGCTGAAATCACAAGCAGCAAACCAGTCATACGCGCTGGAACCCAATTCAATAGATCGTCCAAGCGTGCAGAAGCCCAACCAAAATGAAGGTACGTCTCATTTTTGTACCCCACCATAGAATCAAGCGTATTGCTAGCGCGATACATGACAGCCAATGGCGCCCCACCCAGCAATGCGTAGAAAAGCGGCGAAACTACAGCATCCACAATATTCTCCGCTACGGTTTCTATCGTCGCTCTTACAGCTTCCTGCTCATCTAATACGGCGGTATCCCTACCGACAATATAACCCACATATTTACGCACCGCGATCAAATCTCCTTTTCGCAAAGGTCGATAAACAAGCAATGCTGCAGCTTTTAATCCTTTAATCGCAATCGTAGTGGAAATGAACCATGTATTCACAGCATAACCAAGCCACGGATTTATTGAACGACACAGCCAAACTGTCAGCCACATCAAGCCACAGCAAATAAAAACGGTCACTAGCGTAAGCAAGACCCCGTGAAATTTAGCTGCCGCAGCTTTAGTTTGCAATGGCAACGGCGATCTCCATTTCCCTTCCAGCCAGCGAATCAGCTTACCCATGTAGATGACTGGATGCGTAGGCCAAGCAGGATCTCCAATAAGCCAATCGATAAGAATCGCCGCGATCAACATCATCGCTGTTTCATGAAATGAATATAGTAGCATTCAAACTCCTCTACGTTTAAAACCGAAATGCATTGCTTTTTAGCTCCAATGGAATGCCTGCGGTCACAAGAAATACTTGATCGCAGATCAAAGCTATTTTTTGATTCATTATTCCCGCTAAATCGCGATATAAGCGTCCAAGCGGATATTCCGGAACAATTCCATCGCCGACCTCGTTCGTAACCATTAAAACCGTTCCCGAAAAACAACTTAATGCACTGACCCAGCCTGCGAATAGCTCATCTGCGAGTTGAAGTATACGATCCTTCTGTATCTCCAGCGCTGGATCGTCCTGCCATTTTAACAGCCAATTGGAAAGCCACAATGTCAAGCAATCGACAAGCACAATCGGAGCAGAGCCTTCTTTATCCAGTTTCTTCAAGAGAAGCATCAGTTCATACGGCTCAACCATCGTTTGCCAAGCAAAGTCTGATTGATCGCGCTGAGCCTGGTGCTGCTCCATCCTTCGCTGCATCTCTTCATCATAAATTTGAGCGGTTGCCACATAAATTGCTTCTGTCCCCAAATGAGCTGTATAACGTTCAGCAAACTTACTTTTCCCGCTCCTCGCCCCACCAGTAACCAAAACAAGCATGTTAAACCTCCCTTGTCGAAAAAATCCGCGCGATATGGATGAATGGAATTGTTAATTGTTGTCCGTTTCCAGTGTGGAAACACCCGCGCTTGCGAATGTAGCCATTTCACGCATAATTTTTAACGCCGCTTCGACAAAATGAAAGGCCAGTACAGCTCCGGTACCTTCGCCTAAGCGCATATCCAATTGGATCATAGGCGTCAAACCGATTGCCTCTAACAAAGCGGTATGCCCTTGTTCCAACGATAAATGCGAACCGATCATATAAGCTACAGACAAAGGCGCAATACGGCTTGCTACAAGGGCAGCCGCAGAGGAAATGAAACCATCCACTATTATGGGGCAGCGATTTGCCGCAGCGCCAAGAATAACACCAACTAAACCTGCGATTTCCAAGCCTCCAAGCTTAGCTAATACATCCAATGGATCATCCGCATTCGCTTGATTTACTTCAATCGCCTGTGTGACAACCTTTTGCTTATGAAGCCATCGCTCATCATCGATGCCTGTCCCTCTGCCAACTGCCTGAGCTACGTCCAAGCCAGCCAAAACTACAAGCAGGGCAGCGCTCGGTGTAGTGTTCCCGATCCCCATTTCGCCAGTGCCAAACAAGCGGTATCCCTTCGCCACAAGCTCTTCAATTAATTCCCACCCCACAAGAATCGCCTGAATGGCTTCCTCGCGCGACATTGCCGGACCTTTAGCAATATTCCCTGTTCCTTTGCGCACTTTACGCGAGAGCAATTGGGGATGCTCCAAATCAGCATTTACGCCAATATCAACACATACTACATCAGCGCCTGCCTGCCGTGCCAGAACATTCACAGCCGCACCGCCATGGACAAAATTCAGCACCATCTGCGGAGTCACTTCTGCCGGAAAAGCACTGATTCCTTCAGCGCAAACGCCATGATCTCCTGCCATGACAACAACCGCTTTCTTTGCCAAATCAGGAATTTTCTCGCCTGTAATTCCCGCAACCTGCTTTGCGATAGCTTCCAGCTTACCCAAGCTGCCCGGAGGCTTGGTTAATTGATCAAGGTGAAGCGCAGCTTCCCTGATTGCTTTCTCGTCTAAAGGTTGAATCTTTGCTGCGTACGTTTCGATAAAAGTCATTTTACAATCGCTCCTAAATCCATATTTTAATCCAAGCTCAGTTTCTGTAATTAATGATTCGGCTGTAAAATAATTTGCGGTACTCCGCTCGTAGGATGCGGCAGTATAATCGGCTTCGTCCCATATACTTCTGAGATCAATTCGCTGTTTAACATTTCTTGCGGTGTGCCCAGACCGACAATCCTGCCTTGATTAAGCACTAATAATTGGTCGCAGTATTGTGCTGCCAAATTCAAATCATGGAGTACAGCAACGATGGTTAATCCCGCCTCTTGCTGCCAGCTGCGAATATAGTCCATCATTTGAATTTGATAGCCAATGTCCAGAAACGTTGTCGGCTCATCCAATAGCAATAATCGCGGCTGCTGCGCCATCGATTTGGCAAGCGCGACTCGCTGCCGTTCCCCCCCGCTTAATAATTCTACTTGCCGATCCGCTAGCTCACGAATGCTCAATTTATCCATAATTGCATCAATCAACGCCGTACAATCTTTCGTTTCTTCACCCAACCAATTTTGAAAAGGATATCTCCCCATCTCAACGACTTCACGCACTGAAAAACGCACAGGCGGCAAAGCATCCTGCTGCAGCACCGTTACCCAACGTGCAAGCTCTTTTGTAGAGTAAGCATGAACGGGCTTGCCTTCCAACCAAATATTACCCTCGCTTGCCGGTTCAATGCCGGAGATTGTCTGCATCAGCGTTGATTTCCCACTGCCATTGGGACCAATAATCCCAAAAAACGCACCCTTGGCCACATGAAAATCAATATCCTGCAAAATAAGCTGTGTATCGAAGCGTTTCGCTAATTTTTCCACTCGAATCATCGGTTGCTCATCCTTTTTGTTTAATCATTTGCTTGCGCAGTAAATAAGCAAAAAACGGTGCGCCAATGAAGGCTGTAATAATCCCTAATTGAATGTCTTTTGGGCTCAGAATCAATCTTGCTAGCGTATCTGCCCACAAAACATAAATTCCGCCTCCCAGCGCAGCAATAGGAATAATGAAACGGTAATCCGGACCAACAATCAAGCGAACCAAATGCGGCACAACCAAACCGACAAAGCCAATCACACCTGAAACCGATACTGCTGCTGCAGTCAACAATGTGGAGACAATTAATACAATCATCTTGGTTCTTTCCACGGAAACACCCAAATGCGCAGCTTGCCTTTCACCTAAAGCAAACAAATTCATCGCTCTGCCATAGACTAGCATGACCATAAAACCAAAGGCCAAATAAGGGAAAAGCACCTCGGAATAAATCCACCCTTTCATTGCCAAGCTTCCCATTAACCAGTACAAAATTACATTGACCACACTCGTTGACAACGATACGATAAATTGCACAAAAGAACCGAGAAATGCATTGACGACCACACCCGCGAGTATAAGCGTTTCCATCGACATTTTACCGCCAATTCTCGACAAATAAACGACAAATAACAACGTCACAATCCCTGTGGCAAAAGCCACCAACGGTATGGTATATTGACCGAGCATCTGGGCAAGCCCAAATTGAATAATTAAAGCTGCTCCCACCGATGAGCCTGCGGAAACCCCTAGTGTATAAGGATCTGCTAACGGATTTCTTAAGATCCCTTGAAAGCCTGTACCTGCAATGGAAAGCGCGGCTCCAACAAGAATAGCTAAAACTACCCTCGGAAAACGAACCTTCATAATGATTTGTTCATCTGCCGTTGCCCAATCCGCTGTAATCCATTTATTAAAGAGAGGAAGCTTATGAAGCAATATTCTCCACACTTCCATAAGCGGAATTTTTGCCGAACCTAATGATAAGGAGACTATGATGGAAAAGAGGAGGAGCAATGAAGCCCCTCCGACATAAATCCACAGTTTTCGTTTCATTTACTTCACCAATTCTGGATGAACCGCTTTGGCAACCTCAAGCAATCCTTGGGTAATCCGCGGACCCACACGCACTAAAGGATCCATTTCCAATCCAAAAATCTGTTTTTTCTGGATGGCATCGATTTTATCCCAGCCGGAGCGCTTGTTGATTTCATCTAAAATCGAAGGTTGTCCTTCCGCAGGTTTCGTATAGAGAATGACTTCAGGATTGGCTTTGATGATCGCTTCAGGATCAATTTTATACCAGCCCTTTTGACCAGACGCTACATTCGTTCCGCCGGCGAGTGCGACCAATTCGCTTAAAAATTCACCATCTCCAACGGTCCAGCCCGGATCAAACTCCAAGTAAACCTTTTTCTTTGGCGCATCCTTCAAGACATCGACTACCTTTTGCTTTTCGGCACGCATCGTGTCCGTTACTTTGTGCGCATTGGCTTGCAAATTTAAAATTTGCCCTACGGTTTCAATTTTTGCAATGACTTCATCGATTGTTTTCGGATCTGAAGCGTACACCTTAATATTCAATTCGCGAAGTTTATTGACTATTTCCGTTTGCAAGGTATAACCCGCAAATACCACATCGGGCTTTGTCGCAATCAAAGCTTCCAAATTCGTCTTCATATCGCCTACTTGCGGCTTTGATTTCGCTTCAACTGGATAGTTACTGTACTTGTCGACACCAAATACTTTGTCCCCGGCGCCAAGTGCAAAAACGGTCTCCGTTTCACTTGCGGCAAGCGTTGTAATGCGTTCTGGCGCTTTGTCGAAAATCAGCTCCGTTCCTGAAGCGTCTTTGACCGTCAACGGATATTTTGTTTGCATAGCACCTTTATCAGCTAGTGCAACTGCTTCAGGTGATCCTTGAGCCATGGCAGGCTCAGTCATTCCCTCGCTTTCTGTTTTCGCTGTTCCACAGCCTGCGATACTAATGGCTAGCACAATCGCAAGCAACAGCATTAAACCTCTTTTATACATCATGTAATGCTTATTCATCTTCATTCTCCTCTTTAAATGTGCGAATTAAGAAGAGCCTGGCGTTCGTTGAATACCTGATCCACTTCAAAGAAAAACCCTCTATCCGTAAAGGTAGAGGGTTATAGCAATCTAGGAAGATTTCGTATTGTTGAATCTTCTTTCCGATTAGCCACATCCTTTTCCACGAAGGACTTCGTAAGCTATGCTCGTTAGGCAGGTCTCCTGACTTATGGGTTGTCGACAACCTCGCCTTCCCGTTCACATGAACAGTGGCATTTGTGAGGTTCTCCCATTTCACAGTGGCGGGACCGTGCCGGTTTTACACCGGCTTCCCTTTTAACCTTTACATCTTTCGACATAAAAGCACCTAAAAGCAATCAAGGCTATTCAATTACGTCAAGCTTGCAATCTCTGTGAAAAGTATAGGCTAATTGAGTACAAGTTACAACTCTTTTATTTCTCGGCAAGGACTTTCAGCACCTGTTTGGCTTGATCTGCATTCGACGCATTTATCATAACAAAAGCATATAGTTCATCTCCCAGATAATTCATATCCTTTAACCAGTGCGTCTGACTGATCGGAATCCCATACAGATGTTTTTCCTTAGGACCATCAGGCTTCGTATAATCCTTAGGCGCCTCAACAACGCCTAGTGGATATTCGCTTGCCTTGAGTGTATCATCCAAGCTAACCGCTCCACCCTGTAAAGTTACCATTTGAAATGAATCTTTGGGAAGAATCATAATCGCATATTCCCTAACCGCTAGCTCAACGATCAATTTTTGTTGGAAAAATATAGGGCTGACATCTACATGTACTGTTGGTTTCTCTCCCACTTTCGTTTGCAAAGCTTGCTGAAATTTATCATATGATCCCGATTGTAACCCGCCATTAACCATCATAAATATAGAAACATCCGGTTTAGGACCGCCACACCCTACTATAGTTAGTAAGCATACTACAATAATACATATTAAACATCGTTTCATAAATCATTCCCCTGTCTACTAATGCGAAGTCAAAAAAAAGAACCGGGTTAGCGGCTCTGCGATACCTTATTCATATATTCATTAATCTTCCGATCCAAAAGACTACTTACTTCAATAACCGACTCTGAGGTTAGTGATTGCTCTTGATTAAACAATTGTTCCATCCGTCTCCGTAAAAAATAAATTTCATCTTCCAAGAATTGTTCAGGAGAAGCCGCCTTCACAGGGCGATAAAACCATGGCGAACCTAGCTCTTGATCATGTCCTTTACGATTATTACGAGAAGTATTGATTCCAAGTTTAGCAGCGTAAGCCATGTAGTCTCCCCCCTTTAATTCTCAAATTATGACAAAATTTACTACATCATATAAGTAATGTATCACTTTTTGCCGAAAAAGAAAATAGTAAATTTCTCCTATTCTAGTTTTTTAATAAAATTTCCGATTCGATCGAGCGCTTCATTCAATTGTTGTACAGAGGTTGCGTAAGAACAGCGGATAAATCCTTCGCCTCCTAATCCAAATACATTACCCGGAACGGCAGCTACTTTGGCTTCGGTGAGCAGCTTTTGCGCGAATAATTCCGAGCTTAAACCCGTGCTGCTGATCGAAGGAAAGGCATAAAATGCACCTTGCGGTTCATAACACTGCAAACCGATATCGCGGAAGCCTTTAACAACCAAGCGTCTGCGTTGATTGTAAGATTCAACCATGCGGTCTTTCTCATCCAGACCATTTTTCAGAGCTTCTAATGCAGCAACCTGTCCCATGACCGGAGCACACATCACCGTATATTGATGAATTTTGAGCATTGCGGAAATTAATTCCGGGTGACCGCAAGCGTAGCCTATGCGCCAGCCTGTCATTGCAAATGCTTTAGCAAAACCGCTTACTATAATGGTGCGGTCCTTCATTCCAGGTATCGAGGCAAAGCTTACATGCTTCTGATCATAAGTTAATTCAGCGTAAATCTCATCCGAAATCACAATCAGATCGTGTTCTTCTACAAGCCTAGCAATAGGAAGCCAATCTTCATAGGACATGATCCCACCAGTCGGATTGCTTGGGTAACAAAGCATTAAGATTTTGGAACGAGGCGTAATTTTCGCCTTTAAAGATTCCGCGGTCAGCTTAAAATTATTGTGGGCAAACGTTTCAATCCCAACGGCTATCCCACCACCGAGTACTGTAATAGGTGAATAGGAAATATAGCACGGTTCTGGAATTAATATTTCATCTCCAGGTACTATTAGCGCCCGCAAAGCTAAATCAATCGCTTCACTGCTACCTACCGTTACAATAATTTCATTCGTCGGCTCATATTTTACCTTAAAACTGTTGTCAAAATATTCGGCTATCGCTTCACGAAGCTCAATATCCCCGGCGTTAGAGGTATATTTGGTTCTTCCACGCTCTAAAGAATACACACAAGCCTCACGCACATGCCAAGGCGTTGCGAAATCCGGCTCTCCGACACCCAAGGATATAATATCCTTGCTGCCGCTAACCAAATCAAAAAACTTACGTATTCCAGAAGGCGGAATAGACCGCACTTGTGGTGAGAGATAGTCTTGCATCGATTTATGTTTAATCATCGCGACTCATCCTTTATGGCGAGATCAGGAGTCGTTGATCATCCTCGTGATCTTCGAAGATAACGCCATCCTGTTTATATTTTTTAAGAATAAAATGGGTTTTTGTCGAAAGCACCCGATCGATGGAAGAGAGTTTATTCGACACAAACGAAGCCACCTGCTTTAACGTAGATCCTTCGATTTCAACTAATAAATCATAGGCTCCTGACATCAAATAAACGGATTTCACTTCAGGATACAAATAAATTCTTTCCGCAATCGCATCAAACCCGCGTCCGCGCTCAGGTGTAATTTGCACTTCAATCAAAGCCGTTACCTTATCTTCATCGACCTTGCTCCAGTTCACAACGGTCGCATATTTTACTATGACTTTATCCGCCTCTAATTCCGCAATCGCCGTTTCCACGGCCGCTCGATCCACACCCAGCATAATTGCAATTAATTCCGCACTCCGCCTTGCATCTTCTTTAAGCAAATCGAGAATTTTCCATTTTAGCTCGTTCATCTGAAGGCCTCCTAAAAATGATTATTTCAATAATACAACGAATCCCTTATTCCTGCAAAGAAAACATAAAAAAAACAGCGCTTTAAGCACTGGTCAGTTTGTTGAAGCGATAACATAAATCGAGCCGCATTCACCAAGTCAATCGGTGCCGCGGCTCATTTCATTTATTGTCTGCTTTTAATAAGTTATCAATCTCTTCTTTTAGTAAAAGATATCTAAAAACACTTCTTGCGACTTTTATTTTGGTTAGCCCTTTTTTGTCTACATATAATTTCATCTGATCCTTGGTCAAACCCAACAATTGACCCGCTTCCGTAACGGTTAATATTTCTTCGTTACTCGTTGCAATAAATGTTTTTTTGAATGTCTGATCTGTATCTTCAAACAAATTCATCTTCTCCATCCTTTCCCATGATCTACACTTGATAGATCATTCGAAATTAAACTCTTTTAAATGCTTCTGACAAAATCCCATCCGTATCGCATTATCTTCGCATCCGGCGGCATTACATGGTTTGACGGCAAAATGTTTTATCTTCGTCTTATTTTTCGCATTTCTTTGTCTTTGATAATGAGTGGAACATAAACCTTTTGATTTAGCCTCTTTAATACATCCCTCTGCGCTGCATACTTTCATTATGTTTGTCACCTTCCGCTGATGTTTTCGGATTAATTTTACGTATCCGCACTATTACACTCATTTTCTATTTTACCACGATCATCGCAATAAAAGGAGAAATAATTCGACTTTTATTTGAACACTACTTTTCTATCGCCATATTCAATTTCTGCAGCATATAACCAATCCCTTTACAATCTTTAAGCGGATAGCTAATTTGCTCATTCGACACATAAATCTGTTCAACCACTTTCGCATATCCCCTCTTTATATTCTCATCAATGCTTGCCGTTCTGCATGGGGCTTGCAAACATTACACACCCCTATTACTTTACCGCGACCATCGGAATAGAAAGATAATGTCTCGACTTTTCTTTTACAATAAGAGCAGGACTGCCTTGAGCCAAAACTTTTCCGAGGACGATTCATCTGGATAATCTTCTTATTCCCGCCGCTTTTTCGCAGTCGAAAGGCAGCAGCACATAGAATTACAACGAGAAGGATGACAATGCCCCCTATCATATTTCCCATATGAAAACTCCTTCGTTTATAAATGATTTGTAAATCAATTATACCACTTTTATCGTTTTCAGCAAAAAAACTTTCTTAAACCAGTGTGAATAATCTACACTAGTTCAGAAAGTTAAACTCAAATCTTAGCATCCTTAAGAATATCTATTCACATAATTTAATGATGGCGAATTCGTGTCTCTATATGTAAAATCTTTACTTGTTTTTATGATTCTAGCCGAAATGATATCCGTGCTAAAAAGATTTTTGGCCGTAAAAGTCATGGATATAAAATCCTTCAATTCCATATCCAGGTCTTGTTCTTTAAACGCATCAACAAAGTCCCCAATACACGGATTTTTTCCAGCTTCGCAATAAACCATAAGCTCCTTATTAGAACTTTTGACGCGATTGATATATTCAACTAAAGAAATAAATTTGTCTTTCATTTTAATCGCCTCCGTATAATAAAAAAACTACTAACCGGAAGGCAGTAGGAATGTAAATTCTCATCCACACTTTCGGCAACTCAGCCACCATAGAATTAATTCCTTAGGTCTGTAATTTTGCGTCCTTATCTTTCGATAAGTTTGCCTTTTTCGAATATTGTGTATTCAGTTATTTCATAAGACAATCGAACTATATTTATTACTATCGTACTACATTATCAAATGATTGTCTAGATATAAAGAATCAGTTGTCTGTTTATTTTTAATGCCATCCCCAGAAGAACCCATCGCGCTCCCAAGCTGCTCGTCCACCATGCAGCTTTTTAAACACCTTTTTCACCTCTTTTCCAATGGATTTATTTCCATTTTCATTCACATAAATAAACGCTGCACCAAAGTTTTTGACAATATAGTCTACTGCATGGCTTTGATGTAGAATCCCTGCTGCTTTAACTTCGTTATACATCCACTCTGCAACTTCATTTGCCGTACATTCCATTTGGAACACTCCTATTCCCTATTCATCCATTTTCTCTATTTTCCGCTTAATCGCATTTTTATAAGAAGTAAGCTCTTCTGGAGAATCGGAATGAATCGTCTTGATCTCCAAAGCGTTTAATAATAGGGGAAGGGCTTCTGTCAGAACGGCTTCTTCGATTATTTTATCCGTCACAGAGATATATACTCTGTCCATATCATCGGCAGCAGCGAACCCCACACTCCATTCAACTTCAGCATTCGTATTAAAAACTGCAAATAAAACATAAACATGCTCAGCATCCGAATCGATGATTATATCTTCTACACTTAGGATTCCTTGTTTTACTTTAAGGGTCACTTTCTCCACAGAACACACTCCGTTTATAAAATAAAAACCTTCTGCTCAATGTATATGCATTTCAACATTATAATAGGGGATTTACTTCCTAGTCAGCAATGGCATCAACAGATGATATAAATCATCCACGCCTTTCATTTGGTAGAACATTTTTTTCTCTTGCTTAGCTTCTGCGATGACTAAGCAAGGAACGCTGCTAATTTGCCATTCAAGACTAACTTGCGGAAGAAAATTAATATTGCTTTTATAAAGAGGAAGCTTGGGTTCCATTATCATTACGATGTCTAACATGCGCTCCGTTAGATTGCAAGTGCCGCAGAAGGGCGTATACATAAATACAGCAAAAGAGCTGTCTGCTGTTTCAGTTCGTTCTAAAAGTTCCTTTTGTGTCCATTCGATCATAAGCTTCCTCCTTATGGAGTGTGTTCAAAAAGTATAGCTATGTTGCGTAATGAATGTGCTCAATAAATAAAAACCTCCTTAGAATAAGTGGATTTTCGTCACTTATAAGCTAAGAAGGTGTAGTTCATAACCCAAAATCATCGTATTTAGGCTATGCAAAACCCTATAATTAAACCTCAACCTTATCGTCGCATTTCTCGACGATTCCCTCTTCGTCCTTCGCTTTGAACGATTGACCGCATCCACAGGAAGCAACTGCGTTAGGATTCTCGATGGTAAAACCGCCGCCCATGCCCGAATCTTTAAAGTCAATTTCCACACCATTCAAGTATTTACGGCTTTCCGTGTCAACGACGACTTTTAAACCGTGAAATTCCATTGCTTCATCTAGATCATTTTGCTCATTATCGAAGCCCATGCCATAGGAAAATCCACTGCATCCACCTGCTTTTACACTGAGGCGAAGAAACATATTCGGAGTTTCTTCTGCGGAAAGCAGTTCTTTTATTTTATCCGTAGCGGATTCACTTATATTAATCATTTTCATTACCTCCCGGATAGTCAGGTTTGTTAGCAGTTGTCTGCTTACTTTAAGTATACTCCTTAAAATATTTTACCTCAAGAGGACTCTAAATATAAGTGCTTAAATGATGCGTTTTTTCGCTGCATTTCGCCTATTGGGATTGTCACATATTTGTCGAACTCTTTCTTGCCCCGCCTACACCATAGGTTTATAATGAATAGGATAACTTTAATAAATAGAGTATGTTCAAAAAATGGCACGTGGAGTAATGAGTGTGCTTGTAAAGTTTACGTGCCGACTTTGAAAATGAGTTTCTCCCTTCATCAATTCAAGAAACTCATTTTCAACTGAGGCTGGAAAGCATATTCATTACGCAACATAGCTATACTTTTTGAACACACTCTAATAATATACTGATCACTCATAGGAGGGTTATTCATGAGTATAATATTAAGTTCAACGGATAAACGCATGCAGGAGATTACCGAAAAAGTGGAACACGGTGAGCGCCTTTCATTAGAAGAAGGTTTGTTTTTATATGAATCGGATGATTTATTGTCTATTGGACAATTGGCCAATAAAGTGAATTTACGGAAAAATGGCAAAAAGGTCTATTTCATTGAAAATATGAGTCTTTATTTTACGAATGTATGTGAAGCACATTGCTCCTTCTGTAATTTTCGTAAGGATGAAGGCGATGCTGGGGCTTACACATTAAGCGGCGCTGAAATGATTGCCTACGTCGAGAAGCATTTCCATCCTGGGATTCGCGAGTTTCACATCGTTGGTGGACATAATCCTAACGTACCTTTTCAATACTATGTTGATTCAATTAAGGCCTTGAGCGAACGTTTCCCTGGAGTAACGATAAAAGCATATACAGGAGCTGAAATTGAGTTTTTCTCCAGAATCAGCGGATTGAGCTTTAAAGAAGTATTAGAAACACTTATAGCCGCAGGACTTCAAACACTAACCGGCGGAGGTGCGGAAATTTTATCCGATCGTTATCGTGATAAAATGCATGTCGATAAGGCTTCAGTTGAACAATACTTGGAAGTTCATCGTGCCGCTCATAAATTAGGACTAAAAACACATACGACTATGCTCTATGGTTCGCCTGTCGAAACATTACAGGAGCGCGTTCAGCATATGATTTATTTGCGTGAGCTGCAAGACGAAACCAATGGTTTTCAAGTATTTATTCCGCTTGCATTACAGCCCATCAATGCCAGCGCGGGAATTAGGCGTCGTAATTCCGCATTTGAAGATTTGCGTACCATTGCGATCAGTCGTTTAATGTTAGATAATTTCCAGCATATTAAAGCTTATTTTATTAATATTGGCACGCAATTAACCCAGCTTGCCCTTACTTTTGGAGCTTCAGATGCACATGGAACGATTATTAAAGAGAGAATTAGCCATGCTGCAGGAGCCCTAACGCCTGACGGTTTGACACGCGAAGAACTCATATGGTTGATTAAAGGGGCTGGACGCATTCCAGTAGAACGCGATACGTTCTATAACGAAATCCAAGTGTTCTAAAAGGCGGCGATTCGATGGATCTGTTATTCAGTTTGATGATGATTTGGAACTCACTGTATGGTGCGGCCGACAATCAAGCGAAGGCGGACGCGCTTAAAATCGAATTAATGCTGCAATCGGAGGCAGCACTTTATGCAGATAAGGCAGATTTTGTAATGAAATCTGATGTTGTACTTCTTCCTAATGTAACTTATCCTGGGGATGCCATTTTTGTTCGTTCTAAGACACGAGATGAAATTAAATGGCAAGGAAAAACCTATCCCTTACTCCCTTTTGACAGTGGTTTCTATACGTATTTGCCTATCTCCATGAATACAAAGCTTGGAAAATTCACCATAGATGGCCAAACACTACAGGTTAGAGCTAAAACGTTTGAAACGGACCGGATTACCGTCACAAGCGAACAAGAAGCGATGCGTCAGGATACAGAGCGAATTAATGCTGATCAAAAGAAAATTAATCTTGCCCGCAGTAAATCCAATCCTGTATTTTCAAGCACAGAACCGTTTGTTATTCCCGTACAAGGACGATTATCGACAGCTTATGGATATACTAGATATGTAAACGGTAAATTTGATGGAAGCCATCTCGCTGTTGATTTGGCTGCACCTGCGGGAACACCGATCAAAGCGACGAATGATGGTAAAGTTGTACTTGCTGAGATGCTATATTTAACTGGAAACAGTATCTATATTGATCACGGGATGAATTTGTTTTCGCAGTATGCGCATCTTTCCAAGCTAATGGTTAAAACGGGTGATGTCGTGAAACGCGGTGATATTATTGGACTTGTCGGTACAACTGGATTTTCAACCGGACCGCATCTTCATTTTACATTTTGGGTCGGTAATAGTCCGGTTAACCCAAATTTATTTTTCGATTCTACCCCATTTCAATGGGCTAGTAAATAAATGTATGAAAGGGTTATTACGATTATGAAAAGGCTTGTTATTCTTGGCGGAGGCTATGGCGGTATTACGATAGCCCAACATTTAGTTGATAAAAAAATACCAACGGACACAGAAATTATCCTGATCGATCGGATGCCTTTTCAAGGCTTAAAGACCGAATATTATGCTCTAGCCGCAGGGTCTGTTTCGGATATGGATATTCGTGTGCAATTTCCTGATGATCCCAGACTCAGCTTGCAATATGGCGAGGTAACTGGCGTCGATTTGGCTAGTAAACGAATCGATTTTCAAGATGCAGCCTCTCTGGAATACAATAATTTAATCATTGCACTCGGATGTGTCGACAAGTTTCATGACATTCCTGGGGCCGAACAATATTCGAATACCATTCAGACTTTAGCCGATACTAGAAACACCTATCACAAAGTGAATAACGTGAAACCCTATGGACAGATTACCATTGTTGGCGGTGGTTTAAGCGGTGTGGAATTGGCAGCGGAATTACGTGAAAGCCGCAAGGACTTGAACATACGCATTGTAGATCGAGGATCAAGCATTCTATCCGCTTTTCCAGAAAAGCTGCAGCTCTTTGTTCGCGAATGGTTTACTGAACATGATATTGAAATGAAAGGCCATACTGAGCTTTCCCGTGTGGAGCAAGGCATTATACATAACGGCAATGAGCTGATTTATACGGATGTAACCGTATGGACAGCAGGTATTCAACCAAGCCCTGTTGTGCAAAATTTAAATGTGCTGAAGGATACTCAAGGTCGAGTGTTGTTAAATGAATACCACCAAATTCCCAGTTACCCGGAAGTTTATGTAGTTGGGGACTGCGCCAGTTTACCCTTTTCTCCGAGTGCTCAAGCAGCACAAGGACAAGGAAAACAGGTTGTCGAAGTAATCCATGCCTTATGGAAGGGTGAGACACCTGATTTAGGGCAAATTAAGCTTAAAGGCGTGCTTGGCTCTCTAGGAAAAAAATCCGGATTCGGGGTCATGGGTAAGCGTACGGTGATGCTGGGGAAAGTGCCTCGTACTTTAAAAAGCGGTGTACTGTGGATGTCAAAGCATCATTTCGGTTAAATTACTCCTCGGAAAATAGATCAAATAGCTCTTCTATTTCTTTTATTTTTGCGTGAATTTGCTCACCTAATTCATCCACAGTCGGTGCTGCGACAACTTCGCCATTGACTAAAGCATAAGGAAACAAATAACATTCTCCACAGTTGCCGAGACAGCCATACTCGATCACATCATAGTCTGGATTTTGTTCCAGCTGTTTCATTAATTTCTCGGTGCCATGATGCATATTATTTGTACAAAATTCGATTATTGGTCTCATTCACCTGTCCACCTAGCTTGTATTATTGGTTAATCATTTTATTTTAGAGCAATTTGTATTATAATAAGATAAGAAAGGAGTTGAGGCAAATGACTGAAACTGTACAAAACCCCAATATGTATGAAGAAGTATTGGACGTACTCGATAAGCTCCGCCCCTTCTTGCAACGTGACGGTGGCGACGTAGAACTAGTCGACGTAGAGGATGGCATTATCAAATTAAAATTAATGGGCGCTTGCGGCAGCTGCCCGAGCTCGACTATAACTTTAAAAGCCGGAATTGAGCGCGCGTTGCTTGAAGAAGTCGAAGGCGTACAAGAAGTAATGCAAGTATTTTAAGCAAGGATAAACGGCTACTCCGTCTTACACTGCTAACGAACAACAATGATTCTTGTTGCCCGTTAGCAGTAGGACGGCAGCGTTTGTCCAGAATTATAAGATCGATATAAGTAGCGAAAACTTATACTTTCTTATCATTCAAGGAATAAAGAGTCCTGATCATCAGGACTCTTTTAATTTTTTATTCATTCAATTGAATACCGCCTAAAGTGCGGATGGGATCCAAGCCGCCGGAAATTTCCATGATATTGCCGGTGATGAAATCGGATTGAGCTAAACATAGGAAAGCAATGACACGCGCGATATCCTCTCCTGTACCCGGTCTACCTCGCGGGGCTTCTTGGTCAAGGACATGCTCCACCTCATGAATCAGCTTCTCTTTATTCAACCCGCGAATATCCCCTGGACAAATCATATTGACCGTGATTCCATATGCAGCTTCTTCAACAGCTAATGTTTTTGTAAATGAAACCAATCCAACCTTGGCTGCGGCATAAACGGCTCGATGCGGCCAGCCTCTAGCTTCCGTAGCATGACCAAATCCAAAGTGAATCACACGTCCCCAGCGCTTCGCGCGCATTGCGGGAAGCACCATATGATCGAGTTCAATGACACCCAGTAAATTTCCAGTCATTAAATAGCGAATTTCTTCGGTTTGATAGTCAGCAAAAAGCCGTCGTTCGCGGATAAATGGACCGGCATTGTTGATTAAAATATCAATACCGCCCCATTCATGTTCCACGGTATCAACCATTCGCTGCACTTCCTCAGACCGCGTAATATCCGCTTTATAAATTAAACAACGTACACCCATCTGCAAAATCGTTTTCTGCAGCTGTTCTGCTTCCTTGCGACTATTCACGTAATTGATTACAATATCGCAGCCTTGTTCGGCTAAAGCGAGCGCGGTCATTTTCCCCAAGCCTTTGGCGCTTCCCGTGATAAGAGCTGCCTTCCGTTCCTCTCCCATACGCACCTCGAATTGACTCTGATATTAGGCTTTTAAAACATCATGATCGACATATCTTTCGCCGTTTATTTCACTTATCAAGTTAATCGCTACTTTAGCTCCGTCACCAGCTGTAACAATGGTATGCATGCTAACACCAGCCGTGGTTCCTGCAGCCCAAATATTAGCGATATTCGTTTTCCCTTGATCGTCCACCACGACAATGGTCTTGATTCTTGGTTCGGTTCCAGGTTTTGTATGTACACCTATCTTTTCAGCCAGTTCAACCGATAAACCTGTAGCCAAAATGACATGGTTCGCTTCAAAATTCTCCATTTCTGTTTCAATCCTTAATAAAGATTCAGCGGAAACGATGTTGTTGACTTTTGCCTGAACGAAAACAGCCCCGAATTTAGCTGCTTGCTTCTTACCAATTTCAATAAGATCCGGTCCAGTAGTTTCCGCGACGCCATAGTGATTTTCGATCCAAGCGCGTTTGGTAACGCTTTGATCACTATCGATCACCAACGTCTTCTTCCCGGCTTTTGCCGCAAAAATAGCTGCACTGGCACCTGCAGGTCCAGCTCCAATAATGAGAATATCGTACATCAACAACAACTCCTCTTTTATTTTTTGAGTGAAAGACTCTTTATAATTATACTCCAACCCATTCACAATTAAAAATGGAGCTAACCGCGAGGATCCATTTGATAAGCCGAAGAAAATATCGTGACAATCGTTAAGCAAACCATTTCAAAGCCACTCTGTAGATACTTCTTGTTTTGCGGTAAGTTCTCAATATGATTCCAACTAAAGGCCACCGCTTGTGCGGAATGGAACAGATCATCGGCAGCTTCATAATTTATCGAATGAATCTCCACATTTCGCTGCTCGCGAAGCTTGTCCAAAGCTTCACTATACTTTACTTTTAAATCATACAATCGTTGTTCCATCGCGGATTGAATATGACGTTCATGCATTTGACGAAGTACGGTGAAATAAGAAAAGCGCGGCTTTACTTTTTCCGTATTAAGCTGCAAGCGCTCATTAAGGAAATAACCCAGCTTATCCAAGATCGCAAACACGCGAATAAAGCTATTTTTGTAAAAATAAAGATAGCGGTGGTAGTTCGCCTGTTCTTCCGGGCCCATTTGTTCGATATAATTGCCTGCTATCCGTTCGCTATATTTACTGCTGCAATAAACGCTTTGCTCTAATTCGTCTACCGCCGTAATAAAGCTCTGCACCCAAATTTCCCAGCGGCGCAGCTTTTCTGTCTGTAGCGGTTCCTTGTTCTTCACATGTTGCAATTGATCGAGATATTGCCTTAGTGCTTGATTCGCCTGCAGCAGCAGTCCGCTGTCCTGTCGTTTCGGTTCGTCAAATAGATGCCTCAGCATAATATCTCCACCTTCCATAGGGATAATACTTCAAGAGAAACGCAGATCTAAAATAGCTTACTATTTATGAGGAAAAATATTCGTTCCAGCGGCGGTCCACTAGATGAACAATATCCTCGCGGGGAAATAATTCATCCGGATAACCTGGCTTCATCCGTGCATCGATAATAATCGGACATTCATAACCGAGATGATGTCGATTTAAACGTGCTCGAGCATATAGATCAGCGGCAGGATTAAAACGTGTAAATACCGTCCACAAGAAAGCGGTTTGATCGCGAGCCACATTCACATCGTCCGCCAAAATAATAAGCGGCCATGGCGCCAGCTGGTCTGCAGATTGATCCAGTATACGCTGCGCAAGCAAAGGATCTTCGCTATAGGCGGCTCCCGAGACCACGAGGCATCCGCCACAGTAGACAGCAGCAGCGTTAATGTTAGGAAGAGTTGAACCATTGTACTCGCGCGGCAAGCTGCGTAGAGCATCGCCTACGCCCATGAGCACTGCTTTACTGCCATGATTGAGTCGGTCTCCTGTATAATCCAATGTATCGTGCGATGTATTGTTAAAGATAAACAGATCCTGCTTCGGGTCAAATCGCTCTAAAACGGTTTCAAGTAATTGCGGAAAGTTAGCTAGATCCACGTTTTGATCGGTGATGATCAAAAACTTGGTCAGCGTCAGCTGGCCTTCGCCTAAGATGCGGAAGGCCGAGCCTAATGCTTCTCGCTTGTAGCTCTCGCGGACGATTGCGGCCGCCAACGGATGAAACCCCGTTTCGGCATAAGTCCATAATTGCTTGACACCCGGCATAGCCAATGGAAAAGCAGGCGAAAGCAGGCGCTGCAAAAAGTCGCCAAGGTAGTAATCCTCTTGGCGCGGCTTGCCTACTATTGTGGCGGGATAGATGGCATCTTTACGATGCCAAACATGATTCACGTTGAAAACGGGAAAATCATGGGTCAGCGAGTAATAGCCGTAATGATCGCCAAACGGCCCCTCGGGCCGGCGCAGATGCGGCGGAACCTCCCCGCAAATGGCGAACTCCGCCTCGGCGACGAGGCGGTGTCCGCCATGCGGGTTAGCCGCGACGCGCAGCTTGCGCCCGAGGATGAGCGATGCGAGCATCAGCTCAGGCAGATGCTCGGGCACAGGGGCGATGGCCGCCGCGATCAACGCGGGCGGCCCGCCCAAAAAGACGGTCACAGGCAGAGAAGCGTTCCGCTTCTCTGCCTCGTGATAGTGAAAACCGCCGCCCTTGTGGATTTGCCAGTGCATCCCCGTCGTCTGGCCATCATACACCTGCATGCGGTACATGCCTAAGTTATGATGCCCATCATCCGGATGCTCTGTGTACACCAAGGGCAAGGTCACAAACGGCCCGCCGTCCTCCTGCCAGCAGGTTAAAATCGGCAGCTTGGTCATCGGTGCCTGGCTGTCGCATACCTGCAAAATCGGAGCGATGTCCGTCTGCTTTGTACCGACTTTCATTAAATCGAAAAGCAGATTGCGTTCATTCCATAACGCTTTAGGCGTAGGGGGAATCAACGTATCTTTGGCAGCAATAATCCGCTGCATAAACTGCTCTGGACGAGGTCCGAACGCAAGATCGACGCGCCGAGTGGTGCCAAATAAGTTTGTCACAACCGGAAAAGCGCTGCCCTTCACATTAGTAAACAGCAATGCGGGGCCTCCTTCGTCGATGACCCTGCGATGTATTTCAGCCAACTCCAAATTCGGATCCACGGGTGCGGAAATTTCCACTACTTGATTTTCCTTGCGCAGCAGTTCGAGAAATTGGCGTAAATTTTCATGCACCATCTTCGTGCCTCCTCAATCGTTAAAGCAAATCAATTACGTTGTCGCGCCAGCACAACTAAATAGCTTAAAGCGCCGAATAAACAAGCTATTATTAAAGCATGCACAAGCCCAGCAGTTAAATACCAATCCGTAGTCAGCGAAAATGTGACAAAGGCTCCGCTCAGCACCTGCAATAAAACAAGAGAAAATGTTAAAATCGCTGTATTGTAAATTTTAGTGCCCAAGCGGTTTCTTTTTACTTTATAGACTATTAAAGCAATCAGGATAAACAACAGCATGGCGGCAAGGCGGTGAATAAACACGATCCGCGTTGCCCCAGCTGACAGATCAGGTATCCACTGACCGTTGCAAAGCGGCCAGCCCGAACAGCCCCCAGATGATTTCGTATGACGTACAAAAGCCCCGATATAAACGACTACATAACAGTAAGCCCATGTAAACCATATCAAATTTCGCAAACCGCGAGAGACCTTGTTTGCAGCGTTTTCAATTCCAGCCTGCTCACCAAGGGTATGATTACGTAGAATAAGCGCCAGCAGCAGCGTACTAACAAATGCAAGCAAAGAAAAACCAAAATGCAAGGCAAGCACAGCCGCAGATTGCGGCCAAACAACTGCCAACGCGCCCAATACCGCTTGCACAATTGTAAAGAATAAAGCGGACGACGCATAAAATATCGCATCTCGCCGTTTAAATCTTAGACATACGATAATAAAGACACCTAGAACTAAAAAACCCTCGATCCCCGTAACAAAGCGGTGACTGTATTCTATCACCGATGCGAGCGTATGATCCGGAACAAACTTTCCGTGACATAGAGGCCATTCGTTTCCACAGCCGCGTCCAGAGTCTGTTTTTGTAACCAAAGTACCCATTACTAAAACGAGAAACATCCCAATACAAGTAACCCATGCAAGTCGATTCAATAAGTTGCGCATAAAGTCCCCTTTAATATGATCGTAACTAGTCCAATTATAGCGATATTTGCGGTTCAAATCCATTCGTATATGTGACAATAATCAAAAACCGAGCCGTATCTCTACAGATACGAATCGGCCTGTTATGGAAAACTTTCAATTTAGTCTGCTTCCTAACTAATTGTTCTATTTCATTGCTTCGGCAACAGCGAAAGAACGATCTAAAAATTGTTCAATTTCCTCGCGTGTTTTCCTCAGCTTACTTACAAAACGAGTCAGCTCCTGGCCTTCACGAAAAACAATAAAGCTCGGAATACCCAGAATATTATATTCGGCGCACAATTCGGGCAGCTCATCACGATCTATATGCACAAAAGTTAAACGATCTGCGTATTTATACTCCAGTTCAGGCATAAAAGGTTCGATATAATGGCAATCCTTACACCAAATAGCTTTAAAAACAGCCACAGTAGGCTTCTCTTCGGCAATCTGCTCATTAAATTTTTCCTCTGTAGTTATCTTCACCATAATAGCCCTCCCAAAAAATTTATAGCATCGAATTTCATTTATCTCACTTGTAACACACGAAAAAAAAAGTGTCAAATACCGCGCTAACTATTTACATATTTTTCTTTGAAATACCTATGGAAATCATTCAACGCCCAATCCCGCTCCTCAGATTATTGGGTTACAGTAGCATCGATTAATGCATTTTTTAACTGAACCAGCCATTCTTTAATAGCGTTATCCGTCAGATTTCCTTCCTTATCAAACTTTTCACGGGCGTTTCCTACCTGCACAATGGGTCTATTTATCACCTTCATGTTTAAGGCGAACATAACATCTCGCAGATGACTTTGTGATACTCCAATCCCAATGACTGCAGCCCCGATAAGAGCAACAGGTTTACCCGCTAATTTTGTTTGTAACGAACGGCGTGATATCCATTCTATTGCATTTTTAAGTACGCCTGTATAAGACATATTATATTCAGGTGAACTAATTACCAAAGCATCAGCAGAATCCAATATTTCTTTAAGTTTTAAAACCGTTTCTGGATATGGTTGTTCTCGGTCTTCATTAAAAAACGGGATTTCTGAAATATCCGCTAATGTAAACTTAATATTATCAGGTAGTTCCTGCT
>JAQBPR010000168.1 GCA_028287395.1 Bacilli bacterium | reverse complement strand
ATCATGGCCAGTAAACAGAAATTAACCATTGTTGCCATTGGCCCGCTTACTAATGTTGCGATGTTGGTTCAGAAATACCCAGAGGTCGTTGAACGCATCGAATAGTTATCAATTATGGGTGGTTCGAGCAACGAAGGCAATTGCACACCGGTGGCGGAATTTAATATTTATGTAGATCCTGAGGCGGCACGAATTGTGTTTCGCTCTGGTATTCCGATTACGATGTTTGGTTTGAACGTTACGCATAAAGTACCTATGTTTATTGCAGATATTGATCGAATACGGAATATAGGCAACGAAACAGGCAAGGTAGTTGCTGCAATGCTGGATTATTATTTTAGAAATGGACGGGTTGAAGGAATGCATGATCCATGCGCAATTGCATACCTTATTGACCCATCGATATTCACAACCAAGCCATGCAACGTTGAAATCGAAACGAACGGAGAATTCACTCGAGGTCAAACGGTCGTAGATCTTAGAGATAGAACGGATCGATCTAAAAATGCCAATGTAGCTGTCGAAGTGTCAGGTGAAAGGGTGTTGGATATGATATTCGAAGCTGTAAAGAAATTCAAATAATCCTAGCTTCTCATGAGTTCACCAAACTTTTGAGAAGCTTCTTTTTTTTGTACGAATTATTTCCCTCTTAATTTTCTTTTTCTCATTATTTGGTAAACAATAAAAATGAAGTACATTGGAATAGCGACAAAAATTAAATAAGGAAAATGTTTATGCTGTGTTGTTATAACCACGTAGGTTGAACAAATGATTAGTATGGTGATGATAGTCCCACTTTTTAATATATGAACATTTTTAAAGCTTGGGATTTTGATCTTACTTATCATCAAAAAACATAATCCAATCAAAACGATAGCAACCACAAATCCCGGAATCGATTTATGAAACAATACAAGCAGTAAAACGAAACCTCCTGCTGCAGGAATGGGGACTCCGATAAAATGAGATGCCGATTTTTTTGAAGCTGTCATATTAAATCTTGCAAGTCGATATGCTCCAAATAAAGGAAATAACCCTGTAAACATCAGACCAATTAATTCAAACTGCTGAAACCAAATATGATAAGCAAGCATTGCAGGCGCGACGCCAAACGTTACAACATCAGCAAGTGAATCTAATTCCAGCCCCACATTAGACGAGACTTTTAAAATTCTTGCCATTCTACCATCCATACTGTCAAAGATCATGCCAATTATAACCAGTATTGCTGCATTCTTAAACTCACCATCTGCTGATAACCCCAATGAAATAAAGCCACAAAATAAATTCGCGAAGGTAAATAGGTTAGGTATACTTGATTTATTTAACAATTTTTCACTCCTTTTGATAAATCCATTTTGTTCCTGATACCACAGATAAGACAAGCGTCACAGTTTCATGGAGTTTTAAAAAATCCCCTCCGGTCACAGCGTGTAAGCTCATCATTAGCATGAACTTCATACGCTGCGACCGTAAGGGGATAATAATACTACTTTTATTCTGCCTAAATACCAGTTAGTTTATTAATTTATCAAGCTCACCTTTTTCACTTGGATTGCTGGCCAAGAGACGATCATATAGAGCTTGATCATTTTGTTTTTGTTTTAACAAAGCGGCAATATAGTAAAGTGCAATATCGCGATTTGTGGCATCCTGTAAATTGTCCTTAATGTAGGGCTTTAATAAAGTTGCGGTTGCTGCATAATCATTAGTAAAGAATTTGATTTTACCCATCGCAAGCTGAAGATCGGGTGTGATGCCAAAGTCACGGCCTTGGTTTTGGCCCTTCGGCAGCTCGAGCAGGTGCTTGATTTGTTTTTGGACAAGACTATAAGTTTGCACAGCTTGATCAACATATTGTTTTTGCAAAGCTGCGTTTTTATCATTTATTGCAGCTACGACTAATTGACCATCCAGCTCTACAGCTCTTTCATAATAACTCTTTGTATTTTGAGTGTCATTGTGAACAGGCATGTCCCACGGATATTCGACAATGGCTTGCTGCATTAGATCAAGTGCGTCTTTGGTTTGCTGCTTTTCAATAAGGTGTTTATATTCTTCTTCATAATACCCTCGATTATGAGGTTCGTTTTTCTTTAATCGATTGATTAATTGGCCTGCATCCACATAGTATTTCTCATCTTTTGTTTGTTCATAGGCTTGATCCATGAGATTTATTTTGGTCAAGACATAATCGGGATCATTGGGCTTTAGACTAAGCGCCTGATCAAGTGGAGCCAATATTTCATTGAATGGTTTTTGCGGCGTTACGTTCATAGCACTAACGGATTTATTGTAGTTTGAATTAGCTTGAAGATTAATAATAGAAAAAATTAACGTAATGAGCCCAATCAAGCTAACCGCTGCAGGGAACACCCATCTCCAGTAAGGCCAAGCGAGTAATTTTGTTTTGCTTGACAGTATTTCACTTGGGATAGACGACATTCCACCTAAGCAGAGAAAAAGCAAAGTTCCGATATAGACATAGCTCATTTCAAAATCAATAATACTATGCGCTAGCAGTGAAATAGCAAAAATAAAGTAAATCAGCGAAAAGTCAGCTTTTGTACCATCTTGTTGGAGATAGGCTTTCTTCACAAAGCGGAAGAAGACCCAGCCCAAAATCCCGATTAATAAAAGGAATCCGAAAATCCCAACATCTACTGTGTATTGGATGAAAAAGTTATGCGCTTGTCGAACAATATAAGGGTTATTCTGGTATTTTTCCCACATGGCTGCCCAAGCACCGCCGCCAGCTCCAAATATAGGATAATCTTTGATAATTTTCAATGCATCTTTATATACGGTGCCTCTTTCAAGAACGCTATGCTGATTAAAATTAATATTTTCAAGCCGCTGCGCCATAAAGTTGGGTAAAAGCTTTACCACTCCTGTATTACTCAACAAGAGAAATGCAGCAATAGCTCCGAGGACCAGTAAAGCAATAGGGAATACTAATCGTCCGAGCTTCAGTTTATTTAGCTTCGTTAATTTACTTTCCATGAACGGACATACATACCGCTGTACTAAAACGACACAAGCCCCGATGATCGCGGAAGCGAGGATCAGTCGTCCCCAGCCGCTTAAAGACACGGAATTAAAGATAGACAACAAGTCTGGCACGTTATTGGTTTTATTATATTCATCGCTGAATTTAGTTGTTAACGGTTGACCAATAGCAATAAATTTATTGGTCAATAGAATAGAAGCGGCGAAGCCAATGACTAAATACAGCGTCAGCAGAATTTGTTTAGCTACCGAAACAAAAGGGAGCATCAGTACAAGGATGACTGGTAATAATAAGTATCCCCCGCGCGATTGCGTTAACCATAGGGAGCTTAGAATGGGAACTAACATCAAGGCATGGAGTAACACCCAATACCATTTTCGAGTGTTCACTATATAATATAGACTGCCAAACAAGATTGCCATCAAAAAAGCGGCATAGGCATTGGCATACTGAAATAACGAGGTAAGACGCAAGCCAATTTCTGTAATCATCACGGCATCTCTGTAGTAGACATTGCCAAACAAGTTCAAGAATCCGAAGAGAACGACAGCATAACCAGAGATAACTAAACTCATCTGCAGGATTGTAGCGCCTAAAGGAAAGCGAGACATTGAATTGCCAAACAAGAAAAATATCGTATACATGAGTACAATAAGCAGCATATTCGATGCGAGCTGATGTGAAGCAGCGCCAAATAAGGAGATTGTATAGGAAAGCGGAATCAACCAGATGGCCATACTTAGTACGTCTCGTTGCTGCTGCAACCGCCAGTGGAAGAAATAAAATATCGATAGAACCATTAAAAAAATCGATGACCATAACACTGCGGTATAAATCGGTGGTTCAAATTGCATTGTATTTCCATTAAATAAGGCAGGTCCAATATAATTATAAGGGATGAAAAACATGTAAATCACAATAAAAGCAAGGATTGCCCAAAATAAAAGAGATGTTTTTTCAGAAAAAGCAGGTGTTACAACGTTATTATAATTTTGCTTAGCGAGTTTCGTTTTCATAGTGATCTCCTTGTACTTTGGAATGGATGAAAGCTGCAATTTCTTGTTTAAAGCGGTATGTACTGAATGCTAAAGCATGATTGCGTATAGCATCCGAGTCATAATGTTCAGTGGAAAAATGTTGTAAGGCGTGAATAATGCTTTCCGGTTTTTGTTCATCGAAAAAAAGGCCGGTCACCCCATCTTTAACTGTTTCCAATGAACCGCCTTTGCGAAAAGCAATTACAGGCCGACCGCTCGCTTGCGCTTCTAAAGGTGTAATGCCGAAATCTTCCTCTCCTGCCATGATAAAAGCTTGACATTCCGCATAATATTGGGCAATGGTTTCATCCGTTTGATAGCCCATAAAGGTTATCGTCGGTCCGGCTAGCGCTTCAAGGCGTTTACGATCATAACCGTCGCCGATAATAATCAAAGGTTTATTAAGTTGGTTAAATGCTTCAATCACAATGTCAATTCGCTTATAGGGAAGCAAGCGGGAAACAACAAGAAAGTAATCTTGAATATGCTCTGCCTTGAAATAGCGATCAAAATCTACCGGAGGATAGATCACTTGAGCATCGCGGCCATAATATTTGCGAATACGGTGTGCAACATTAAGTGAATTTGCGATAAAATGGTCAACACGTCTGGAAGAGATTTGATCCCAGATTCGGATAGGATGAAGAAGAATAGGCAATAAAAATTTAAAAAGCGGATTTTTGATGTCTTCATTGATATATTGATGGTAGAGATCCCAAACATAACGCATCGGTGTATGACAATAGCTGATATGGATTTGATTGGGATTGGTAATGACACCTTTAGCAAAAGCGCTTGAAGTGCTTAGCACTACATCGAATTCTCTAAGGTCGAATTGCTCAACGGCAAGCGGGAAAAGGTTGATCATATTCTTGTAAAATTTTTTAGAAAAGGGAATCCTTTGGATAAAAGAATTACGAATTTGCGCGCTGCGAAAGCGCTTAGGCATTCTGGATAAATCGGAAATTAAAGTATATACGGGTGCATCAGGATACATATCCATAAATGCTTCCAATACACGTTCAGCTCCCCCGTATTGGTTTAAGTAATCATGTACAAGTGCAATTTTCATTTGAAATCTCCTTAGTCCATCATTACTTTATCATAAACTTGCAGTGTTTGCTGTGCAACTTTATGCCAATTAAAATGTTCTCCTCTTTTCAACGATAAACTTGCATAGTGCAAATGTTCTTGTTCGTCTGTAAGTAAGCGGAGCATCGCTTTGGCCCAGCCTTCATGATAATGAGGATCGACTAGTATGCCGCTCTCTCCGACTACCTCTGGAATGCTCGAAACATTAGAAGCTATGACAGGGATTCCACATTGCATGGCTTCGAGAATGGGGATGCCAAATCCCTCGTAGATGGAAGGTAAAACGAATATTGTCGCTGCATTATACAAGGCAACCAGATCATCATCTTCAATGTAACCCGTAAAGATAATATCTGTTTCCAAATGATGCTGTTGAATCCATTCAAAGATAGGCGTATATTTCCAACCTCTCGCCCCAACGATGACAAGCTTTTCAGTTATAGGATGGTTTTGTTTCAGCAGCTCATAAGCTTGCACAAGGCCAAGTAAATTTTTACGCGGTTCAACGGTGCCTACGAATAGAATATATTTCTCGGGCAGGTTATATTTTTGCGTAATTGGTCTGTACTCATGCTCTGGAAGAGGTCGAAATTTTTTATCAGCAGCCAGATGAATCACATCAATCTTGTCAGGGGAGACTTGTAAAAGCTCGATAATATCATTTTTGGTTTGCATAGAGTCAGCAATAATTCGATCCGCTTTTTGTGCGCTGTAGGGTACCCACCGGGAATGATGCTGATAAATTCGCTTGCTTGTAGAATCCGGAAACCGCATGAAAGCTAGATCATGTATCGTAACTACAGATTTCCCTCGAACTACAGGGAAGTGGGTAAAATTAGTGCCGTGAAATAGATCTGCTTTGTCTTTGCCCAGTCCGAGGTCGAACGGAAAGGTATATAACAAGTTCGGTTTCATCAATCGACGAATGATGGAATAGGGATATCGCTTGTTCATAAGGATGGGTTTATTATGAACATCTATAGTAAGCTTCGGTGGATGAAATGGTTTGACAATACGGTTAAATGCAAGCGTAACATTAACATCACTCACTTGGCACAGCTCTTGATAAAGACATTCTACATAGCGCGAGATCCCGCTAAGAGAGCCAAGAAGGGGCTGAGCATCGAGAAAAACATTCAATTTAATACGCTCCTTCACCCTTTAACACAACGGGGACTGTTTTTAATATGATTTTAAAGTCGAGGGCAAGGCTCCAATTTTCAATATAATAGATATCTAGGTTCATCCATTGCTGGAAGGATAAATTACTGCGTCCGCTTACTTGCCATAATCCAGTGAGCCCGGGTAAAACTTCAAGACGCCTCCACTCATAATCTTCGTATAATTCTACCTCAGTTGGTAAAGGGGGTCGAGGTCCTACTAAACTCATATCTCCTTTGATTACATTGAGCAGCTGAGGTAATTCGTCTATAGAATATTTACGAATCAATCGGCCAATTTTGGTGATGCGAGGATCATTTTTCATTTTGAAGGCAAATCCATCCATCTCATTGTGTTTCTTTAATTCTTCAAGCAGTTCATCGGAGTTGATATGCATCGAGCGAAATTTCAACATGTTGAAAAATTTCCCGTTTTTTCCGAGCCGCTTTTGCCGGTAAAGGACTGGTCCTTTAGAATCTAACTTTATGGCGACAACAGTAATTAAAATAACAGGTGAAATGATGATTAACGCGGTAACAGAAGCCAACATGTCAAAAAAGCGTTTAACGATAAGAGCCAAGCCTCTCATTGGTGTTTTGACAAGTGTAACTGCAGGCAGATCATTAATATTTCCGATTTCTACTGTATTCATCACCAAATTGAACATGTCTGGAATAATCGTTATTTTAACATTTAACTTTCTTAAATCATTGATCATTTTATTAACCAGATCTCTTTCGGAAGGAATCGTGATAATCAATTCATCGATGTGCTCCGTATGTAAAATATTTTTCAATTCATTCGTAGTCCCTAAATAGGGGTTATCCTTATAATCTATGGATTCCGCATCGTCAGCAAAACCGACAACTTTATAACCCAGCCATTTGGAGTTGTTCAATTCATCCATCAGTGATTTCCCAACTTTTCCGGCGCCAATAATAATCACATTCTTACTTACCGTACCATTCTCAGCAAGTCTGTAAAAGGCTAAACGTCTCAAGTATCTTACCAAACCTGAGCTTATAATCGCACACAACCAATAACTAATGACGACTAGCCGCGAAAAATCAGTGTATTTCAACATAAAGCTGACCCCAATCGTGATCAAGATCGCGAAGGAGTATGATTTAAATACTTTATACAGCTCGTCTGCAAAGCCGGTGTCGGATTGAAAACGATAGATACGATAGCGATATAGGAATAATAAATATACAGCAGTAGACACAATGAAAAAGACAAAATATTTAGAAAAGTTGGGAGAGTGCCAATTCCACATATTTAAGGGAACTTGATTTTCGTGTGAAATACGCAATTGAAATAGAAAGAAATATATAATAGAGAAGCAAACGATTTCAAAAAGCAAAAATAAACTTGTTATCGAAATAATGACATTTTTTTTACTTTCAAGCTTTTTATTAATTTCTATGGTAGGTTTCAGATGATTTTTGTTTGTGTTTTTATAAATCGAATAATTATCCAAAAGTTTACTCCTTTCCCGAACAGGTATGGGATTCAAATTGCTTTTTATATTATACAACAATTGTGGGTGAAGAAGTATCTTTATTGTTGCTTAGCTTTAATCATCAAGGTATACTTATTTAGTCGTATAAAAGATTAATATGTCGAAATATGGCTAAAACGGAGGTTTTTAATGCAACTGAGCGCGGTAATCATGGCAGGCGGAAAAGGCGAACGATTTTGGCCGAAAAGCCGAATAAATCTTCCAAAGCAGTTTTTAAACATATCAGGCAACAAATCAATGCTTCAACAAACCATTAATCGACTAGAACGGCTTATGGACATATCGCGAATTTTTATAGTAACAAATGGCTTATATGCAGAATTAATCTCTGCGCAAATCCCTCATTTACCGCTGGAAAATATAATTGTTGAGCCAATCGGTCGCAATACTGCACCCTGTGTTGGCGTCGCATCCCTTATTATTGAAGAAAGATTTCCTAATAGTACGATGATTGTGCTTCCTTCGGATCATATTATTAAAAACGAGGATGGATTTTTGCAAATATTACAAACCGCGGTTGACGTATGCGAGCATGGTGAAAATTTAGTTACGCTTGGCATTTCACCTTCGTATCCAGAAACGGGATATGGCTACATTGAGAGCACGCGAGAGATGAGCTTAGTAAATGAAATGGAAGTTCATCGCGTGAGTCAGTTTGTGGAAAAACCGGATCTTGAAACGGCGCAAAAATATTTGGAAGCCGGTAATTTTTACTGGAACAGCGGTATTTTTATATGGAAAACAAGTGTTATACGTAAGCTGATCGCGCAATTTTTACCGGAAATGCACGATGTTCTGGAAACCATCAAGCATGACTCGTTAAATAATGACATTCACGAGGTCATTCAACGGGAATTTCACAAAATGCCTGATCAATCGCTTGATTATGGAATTATGGAGAAAGCCCCCAGCATCTACGTCATACCTTGTATGTTTGGATGGGATGATGTGGGCAGTTGGACCTCACTGGAACGGATTAATGACAAGGATGAGAATGGGAATGTGATACGCGGCAATATTCTGAGCTTACTTACGAAGAATTGTATCATCGAAAGCAGTAATGGCAAGTTAATCGCTACTTTAGGAATTGAAGATCTTATCGTAGTAGACACTGAAGATGTTACCTTAATTTGTACGAAAGACAAGTCGCAGGAAATAAAATCGCTGCTTAAAGAACTTCGTTTGCAAAAACTAGAGAAATATTTATAAATAAAAGAGAAAAGGGAGATCATAGAATCATGGGAAAACGCGCTTTAATTACAGGGATTACAGGACAAGATGGTTCGTATTTAGCTGAACTATTATTAGAAAAAGGATACAAGGTATATGGATTAAGAAGACGAACGAGTATGCCTATGATGACGAATCTAGAACATATCAAGAATGAAATTGAATTTATTGATGGTGATTTACAAGACTTAAGCTCACTAATCGATGCGTTTAAAATTTCAAAACCAGACGAAGTTTATAATTTGGCAGCACAATCCTTCGTTGCAACTTCTTGGAATCAACCCCTGTTAACTGGTCAAATTACAGGGCTAGGTGTAACTAATATGCTAGAGGCACTACGTCTGATAAGCCCAAGTTCGAAATTTTACCAAGCCAGTAGCAGTGAAATGTATGGTAAAGTTGTAGAAGTACCCCAAAGAGAGACTACACCTTTTTATCCTAGAAGCCCATATGGCGTTGCAAAGCTTTATGGTCATTGGATCACGGTGAATCATCGTGAAAGCTATGATTTATATGCATGCTCGGGAATATTATTCAATCATGAATCTCCGCGTAGAGGTATTGAGTTTGTGACTAGGAAAATTACGGATTCGGTAGCACGAATAAAATTAGGTTTACAAAAGGAACTTCGTTTAGGTAACCTAGATGCTAAGAGAGACTGGGGATTTGCTAAAGATTACGTAGAATGTATGTGGCTTATGCTTCAGCAAGAACAATTTGACGATTACGTTATTGCAACAGGGGAAACTCATGCGGTACGTGAATTTTGCGAAATTGCATTCAGTCATGTAGGCTTGAATTACGAAGAATATGTCCAAGTTGATCCTAAATTTTTCAGACCAGCCGAAGTTGATTTATTACTAGGAGATCCACATAAAGCGGTAACTAAATTAGGCTGGGATCCGCGTAAAACTTCTTTTGCTGATCTGGTGAAACTTATGGTTGATAGTGATATGACAAGAGTGCAAAAAGAAATTCGATAAGGTGTGATTATTCTGAGGGCACTAATTACTGGAGCAAGTGGTTTTGTCGGAACAGTATTGTCACGAGCTATGATGAATAGAAATATAGAAGTTGTGGGAATTTCGAGATCAAGTGGTTTTATTGACAATCAAGAAAACGATCAACTTAAATGTGATATTCTTGAAAAGTCCAAATTAAAAAAAATACTACAGTCTTACAGGCCTGATTACATTGTACATCTTGCAGGTCCGGCCTATATCCCTGATTCTTTTAATAAACCTCAAAAGACGTATGAAGTAATATTCAAGGGTACATTAAATTTACTGGAATGTGTAAAGGAACTAAAGCTTCCATCCAAAATCTTATATGTAAGTTCAGCAGATGTTTATGGTTCGGGAAGTAAAAGTATACTAACAGAAACAGAACACTATGACCCAATTAATCCTTACTCTGCTGCGAAGGCATGTTCTGAACTTTTGTGTAAGCAATTTTACAATTCATATGATTTTAATATTGTAATTGCTAGACCTTTTAATCATATAGGCCCGGGACAGTCAACAGATTTCGTTTGTTCAAGCTTTGCTTATCAAGTAGCTGCTATGGAAGATAAAGAAGAAAAGAAACTTATCACAGGTAATATTGATGTGAAAAGAGACTTTCTTGATGTAAGAGATGTTGTAGATGCGTATATACATTTACTAACTCTTGGAGTAAATGGTGAAGCATATAATATATGTTCCGGAGTAGCAACATCAATTAGAGATATCATTCACATCTTGTTTCAACAAGCAGGAATCAAAGAATATGAGATTTTAATCGATCCTCTAAAAGTAAGGAAGAATGATATTCCTGTAAGACTAGGTGATTATAATAAAATTAGGGTGTTAACCGGTTGGAGTCCTATTTATAAGATTGAACACACGATCGCAGACATTTTCCATTATTGGAAGGAGAAATTACATGTTGAAAGATAAACGAATTGTTGTCACTGGTGGAGCTGGATTCTTGGGTCAACATGTTGTGAAAAAGCTAAAAGAAAAAGGGTATACTCAAATATACGTTCCCAGAAGTAAGGATTATAACCTAATCACAGAATCTGGCATTGTTAAGATGTTTAATGACATGGAGCCGGATTATATTATTCATCTTGCGGCTGTGGTCGGAGGTATAGGGGCGAATAGAGAAAACCCTGGTAAATATTTTTATGATAATCTAATGATGGGTACACAATTGATAGAACAAGCAAGACTTTTTGGAGTTGAAAAATTTGTCGCGATAGGTACAATATGTGCTTATCCTAAATATACGACAGTTCCATTTTCTGAAAAGGATTTGTGGTTGGGTTATCCTGAAGAAACCAATGCACCCTACGGTTTAGCTAAAAAAATGATGTTAGTCCAATCACAAGCATATAGGGATCAATATAATTTTAATTCTATCAATCTTTTACCTGTAAATCTTTATGGTCCTCAAGATAACTTTGATCCTAATACATCACATGTCATACCAGCATTAGTGAAAAAGTGCATTGATGCAAAAAGAGAGGGAGCTTCATCTATCTCCGTATGGGGAACAGGTAATGCTACTAGGGAGTTCTTATATGTTGAGGATGCTGCTGAAGGAATCATTCTAGCAACTGAAACTTATGATAAAAGCGATCCAATTAATTTGGGTGCTGGTTACGAAATTTCAATTAAAAACCTTGTTGAGAAGATCGTGCTTATGACTGGATTTACTGGCGAAATTCTTTGGGATAGTTCTAAGCCTGATGGCCAACCAAGAAGATCTTTAGATACATCGCGTGCAAATGAAGAATTTGGATTCGTTTCAAAAACCGATTTTGACAAAGGACTTAAAAATACGATTGACTGGTATATGACAAATAGTTAGGTGGTAAGGAATGCATAGTGTTTGGAAATATCGAAAGTATATTTGGGATAACTCCATTTCGGAATTAAAAAATCGTTACGCTGGCTCTTCTTTAGGAGCTATCTGGAACGTATTACAACCATTATTTCAAATACTCATATTTACCTATGTCTTTTCACAGATTATGATTTCAAAATTGCCTAATATGGAATCGTCTGCTTCATTCGCAATATATTTATGTGCAGGGTTAATTCCATGGACCACATTTTCTGAAATAATAATCAGAGGAAGTAATGTGTTTCTTGTAAATTCAACTTATTTGAAAAAACTTGCGATACCAGAATATATATTTATGCTTCAAGTTGGATTGACTTCTAGTATGATATTATTCATATCAATGGGTTTGTTTTTAATAGTAATCCTATTTTTGGGTCAGTCAATTAGTTTGCTATGGCTATTGGTACCAGTAATTTTATTTATGTTTATAATATTCGGATTAGGATTAGCTTTTATACTTGCCAGTATTAATGTTTTTTTTAAAGACATAGGGCAGTTTTTAGTTAGCTTCACGCAAATATGGATGTGGTTAACACCCATTGTATATGTAAAAGAACTACTTCCATCTAGTTTTATTAGAATTATTAAGTATAATCCATTATATTATTATATTGATTCATTACATCAGATCATTGTATTTGCAAAGTTTCCTAGTTTTTCTAATTGGTTATATATGTGTACGTTTGCAATTGTCTCAAGTATTTTAGGTGTTACTGTATTAAAAACTTTACGTTCTGAAATAAGGGATGTTATATAATGGAGAATAATGTTGTCGATATTAAAAATGTTTCAAAAAAATATAAGATTTATGATAAGCCATATCATCGATTATTTGAATGGCTTTCTGCTGGTGCCTTTAAAAAGCATAAGGAATTTTGGGCATTGAGGGATGTTAGTCTTTCGGTTAAAAAAGGTGAATGTATTGGGATAATTGGGCATAACGGGGCAGGGAAAAGTACGCTATTAAAAATATTATCCAAAGCATTATGGCCCACTAGTGGTTCTATTCATATAGAAGGTAATATGGTATCGTTACTTGAACTAGGTACAGGATTTAACCCTGAATTGACAGGGGTACAAAATATTTTTACTAGTGGTAAATTATTAGGCTTCACAGATGACTACTTAAGTAAAAAGTTATCCTCTATACTTGACTTTTCCGAACTAGGCGATTTTATCCATCAACCTGTTAAATCATATTCTTCAGGGATGTATGTTCGATTAGCATTTTCTTTATATGCTAATCTAGAGCCGGATATATATGTTGTTGATGAAGCGCTTTCTGTAGGAGATATATTCTTTCAGCAAAAGTGCTTTGATTTTTTACAACAATTGAAGGCAAATGGGGCGGCAATCATACTGGTTACTCATGATATGCAAACTGTGAATAAATATTGTGATAGAGTTATTATTCTGAGTGATGGGGAAATAAAAAATCAGGGAAATTCATTAGAAATGGTAAATCTGTTTTATACTATGGATAAGAAACAGTCTTCTGCAAAAAAATCAGAAGTAGAGTCTCATAGTATAAATGATTACTTAGTTGAAAAGATAGATATCCCTTTGGAAAGCAAGCTAAATGTCCAACAAGCAGCAGGGATGCACCGCGGTGATCATAGAGTTGAAATAATTGGTGCTATAATCTGTGATGCTAATGGTAACGAAATTAGGACAGCTAATACAGGGGATCACCTTACAATAAATATATATGCTGAAGTTATAGAAGAAGTACCAGACTTAACAATGACATTTCAAATATCTGATCGACATAATACTGTTGTTTTTGGTCAGAATTCTTATATGATCGATAAAATAATACGGAATGTCTCTAAGGGAGATATTATTAAAGGGACGTTTAATATAGAAATGAATCTCTTTCAAGGTCTTTATACTGTAATGGTAGGGGTTACTGATTGTCAGACTGAAGTTGGGAATTTGATTTACGATGTAATTGAAGGTTGTATGACATTGGAGATAATGAAGCCTCAATGGAGAACATTTCATGGTGTTGCATATATGAATTCATCTTTTATTATTGAAGGATGTTCGAATACAAAGAAAATTAAACTCGAAAAGGAGTTGCAATAATGACTGAGTTCAATTCTGAAATAATTACAGAATGTTGGTGTGGTTGCAAGGAGTTAGACGTGTTTAATGACCAATATATGAAGTGTAGTAATTGTTTTACATTAATAAATTCTCCCAGACAAATTACAGCTTTTTACGATGTGGAAAATGACGATGAAGCTTTTTATGGCAAAAATTACTGGATGAAGCATCAAACGGATGATCTAGGTAATCCCACTATTTTTCTTCGCTCAAGAAAAGACCTGACTGAAAGATGTTTGTATTGGCTACGTAGGATACTTTCCTATAAAGTTACTCCAGGTAGTACACTTGAGGTCGGTAGTGGCCCTGGTGCCTTTGTTCAGATTTTGAAGAGTGTTGGATTTGATTCCAAAGGATTAGAACTTAGCCCATGGGTAGCAAATTATGGAAAAGAAACCCATGGAGTTGAAATAATTAACAGTAAGATTGAGGATGTATCTGAGACTTTAACTCAAAATGATATTGTTATTTTGATGGATGTTTTAGAACATTTTACAGATCCTTTAGAGCCAATAAAACATGTCAAGAAAGTAATGAAAAATAATGGGCTTTTAGTAATTCAAACGCCTTGTTACAATCATTTAAGTTACGAAGAAATGCTTGAGAATAATGATCCGTTCCTTTATATGCTCAAGGATCAGGAACATTTGTATTTATTTAGTAAAGAAGCTGTAACGATTCTTTTTCAAAAAAACGGCTTAAATCATATTCAATTTTTGGATCCACTGTTTCCATATGACATGTTTACTATAGCAAGTGCAGAACCATTAGTATCCATAAGCGATGAGAAAGTATTGGAATTTCTACAATCGAAGCCAGAGCATAGACTTGTACTAGCTCTGCTTGATTTATATGATGAGCTAAATAGAGTGAGTAAAGAGGCCGAAGTGCGTTTAGAAGACAACAAAAAACTTGAGAATTGGCTTAAGGAATCGGAAAAAGACAGACAAGCTAGGTTGGAAGCCAATCAAACATTAGAGAAACTATTACAAGAATCGGAAAAAGATAGACAGGCTAGGTTGGAATCCATTCATACATTAGAAAACCTTTTACAAGAATCAGAAAAAGATAGACATGCTAGGTTGGAATCCATTCATACATTAGAGAACCTTCTAAAAAAAAGATAAGATAAGGTGGAAAAATGAGAGTAGCTATTGATGTTGTTCCAATAAGAATTACTGGAGAGATTGGTGGAGCTTTTTTATTAGTGGTAGAACTAATTAAAGGCTTAGCGCGATTTAGTAAGGAAGATAAGTACTTTCTTTTAACTGCAGAATGGAATCACCAATATTTCGAACAGTTCGAACAATACGGGATTGAACGTATATGTGTTCATTCTGCTATTAAACTGACAAAGCCTATTAAATATGATTTGATCAGCAAAATCAAAAGGAAATTATATAAAAAAATTAAAGGGATATCTAAGAGAATACTTAAAAAAATAGATTATTCTAAGTATTCAATTCTTAGGGCAAACTCAATAGATGTTTTATTTTGTCCTATGAGTGCTATAAATTATTCCGAACCTGGTATACCGACACTTAGTTTAATACATGATATACAGCATGAATATTACCCGCAATTTTTCTCGAATGAAGAAATAGCAGTCCGCCAAACTTTTTATAATGGTATTTGTAATCAAGCTGATTATGTAGTCTGTGTTTCAAAGTTCACTCAGCAGACATTGGTTGAAAAACTTAATTATCCTGTTGAAAAATCAGGAGTTATTTATAATAGTATTCAAGATCGGCTTAATGATATTAATTCTGTGCAAAAAAATGAAATATTAGAAAAGTTTGGTCTAAAAGAAAAAAGGTATATTTACTATCCGGCAAATTATTGGCCACATAAAAATCACCGAATATTATTAGTGGCCATGTCTATTCTTATAAAGAAATATCCTGAATTAGACTTGTATTTATGTCTAACTGGAAGTCTGTTAAAACAAGATGCTGCTTTTGATGAGATGCTTTTGCAGATGAACTTGAAAGATCGAGTACATCATTTAGGTTATGTTACAGATCAAGAGGTATCTGGACTAATGGCAGGAACAAGCCTGTTGGTTTTTCCGAGTTTGTTTGAAGGATT
The DNA here is from genome assembly GCA_028287395.1 of Bacilli bacterium. Lineage (GTDB taxonomy): Bacteria > Bacillota > Bacilli > Paenibacillales > NBRC-103111 > Paenibacillus_AC. The sequence goes on along the minus strand of JAQBPR010000168.1, from coordinate 8,034 downwards.
TGGAATACCAGTAGCAGAAGCGATGTCATTGGGAATTCCAGTTATTTGCAGTAATAATACCAGTTTGCCAGAAGTCGGTGGTGATGCTGTATTATATTTTGATCCAAGGAAACCAGAAGAAATTGCAGAAATGACTTATAGTGTAATGACGAATGTAAGTTTGCGAAATAATCTGATTAAACAAGGTTATGAACAAATAAAGAAATTCGATAATGAGATTATGGTAAAACAATATTACGAAACATTACAAAATGTTGCCAATATACAAACAAGTAAAAAATACATGGTGAATGGCGTATATGGCGATAACTGGACCAAAAACGAGGTTGAGGTATCGTTAAGTCATGAATTAAAAGAAAGAATATTATATCTAGAAATGATACTTCCATCCATTTCACCACACAAACATTGTCAAGCTAATGTACTTATTAACGGTAAGAAAAAGAAATACTCCTTAAAAGCGAATCAAATGTTGATTATAAAAGAAAATTTACCGAGAGAAGCATGTGATGTATCAATAATAGTACAATCCACTTTCAGTCCAAAAGACATTGGTATCCCGGATGACCGTGAGTTAGGTGTGAAATTATTGAAATTAGACATTTGCGACAAATTGTCTGGTGAGATTATAAAAACGCTCCATGGAGCGTAATCATATTATAAGGATTGGAATAACAATGAAAAAGAAAATTTCTATCGTAATGCCTTCATACAATCAGGGCATATTTTTAAAAAGGACGATTGACAGTGTCTTGGATCAGAATGTAGCTGATCTGGAACTGCTTGTTTTTGATGGCGGAAGTAAAGATACTTCTGTAGAAGTACTAAAAAGCTACGGTGATAAATTATCTTTTGTTTCGCAAAAAGATGATGGTCAATCAGATGCTGTCAACAAGGGTTTAATGCATGCTGATGGAGAAATCATTGGCTGGTTAAACTCAGATGATGTCTATTATCCAGAGTCTTTAAACACAATCATTGAATTATTTGATAAGTATCCCGATATAGATGTTATATATGGGAAAGCGGATCATATTGACGAGAATGACAATTATATGGAAGATTATTACACAGAGCATTGGAACTACGAAAGACTTAAGGAAATTTGTTACATATGTCAACCTGCAGTTTTTTTTAGAAAATCAATAGTAGAAAAATATGGGGTTTTAAATAAAAACCTTCGTTATTGTATGGATTATGAATTTTGGCTTAGGATCGGTAGAGATAAACCATTTCATTTTCTTGAACAAAAGCTGGCAGGTTCCAGATTATATTCTGATAATAAAACATTAGGAAGTCGAAGAGCTGTTCATGAAGAAATTATTATCATGTTAAAAGATAAATTTAAATCTTCACCGGAAAAATGGATTTACAATTTAGCACATGTAATCACTGAAGAAGCTGGATATACACGTGGAAATAAGGAAGAAAATTATGAATTCGTAAAGAAGCTTGTTAAAACTTCTGCAGTTTCATTTATTAAATATCAAAGATATATCTCTTTCTCTCAATTGAGAGATATGATTGCTTGGTTAAGGCATTCACGAAGAGAAAAGTTGGGGGCCAAGTAAAATGAAAATTGGATTTGATGTTAGCCAAACCGCAGAAGATATGGCTGGCTGTGGTTTTTTCTCGAAGCAAATCATTTCTCATATTATTGAAATGGATAAGGCTAATGAATATTTGCTTTATCCGCTTTTTTATGGATACAGACACCCTGATTATAAGAAGGCATTTCAAAGTAAGGAACTTAACGTTTCTAATTTTTTTATGAATGCTTCTTTACATAATTTCAATCGAATGTGGGACGATAATCCCGATAAAACTGAAATTCTAGGGTTTCCTGATATTGTCCATTCCAATAATTTTAGTTTTCCAGTTGGAGTGAATGCAAAGAGAGTGATGACCATATATGATATGGGATATCTTGATTGTCCGGAATTTACGACAGAAGCCAATAGATTAGTCTGTTTCAATGGAGCTTTTGAAGCGAGTATTTATGCGGATCACATCGTAACTATTTCTAACTTTTCTAAGGAATCATTCCTTAGATATTTCCCTTATTATCCAGAAGAAAGAGTTTCTGTTGTTTATCTTGGCAATAGACCCACATTGAATAAAACGATAAAGGAATCTGTAATGCAAGCCGTAAAGGCTAAATTTGGCCTTGGTGATTCGTTTTGGTTAGGTGTAGGTACTTTAGAACCCAGAAAAAACTACAGACTTCTCCTTGAAGCTTATGCGAGATTAGTGATGGAGGAGAATGAATCGAAACCTCTCTACATTGCCGGTGGTAAAGGGTGGATGGAAAACGACATCCAAGAAAAAGTCAAAGAGTTGGGCATAATGGATAAAATTCGATTTCTTGGCTATGTAACAGACGATGAATTATCCGTTCTCTATAGTACTTGCTTTGCATTCATATATCCTTCTTTATACGAAGGTTTTGGTTTACCAGTATTAGAGGCAATGAGTTGTGGTGCTCCAATTATAACAAGTAATAACTCCAGTATCCCTGAAGTTGTGGGTGATGCAGGTCTGTCCATTGATCCAAATGATGTTCAAAGCTTAGTAGATGCAATGCATAAACTTAGCAATGATCAGGATCTTAGAAAAGAACTTATCATAAAATCAGAAGAACAAGCAAGTCATTTCTCATGGGATTTTGCAGCAAAACAAATAGTAGATATTTATAAAAAGGTGATGATTACCGAACCATGGCACAAGATGAGCTGATAAATAAAAGAAAACCATCTGTATCGGTAATTGTTCCGAATCTAAATCAAGGGCATTTTCTAGAACAAGCAATCCAAAGTATTATTTATCAGCCAGATCTAGACATACGTATAGCGTTAATGGATGCAGGATCAACGGATCAATCATTATCCATAATAAAAAAATATGAACACCATCTAACATATTGGCGGTCATATCCGGATGGTGGACAAGCTGCAGCTATTAATGAGGGCGTACAAAAGCTTCAATCCGCAGATTATATCTGTTGGCTGAATGCGGATGATGTATTTGTTGAAAATGGACTTACAAAAATGGTTGATTTTTTGGAGCAAAATAAGCATTATGTTACTGCATATGCAAAAGCTTATATTACGGACTCAGACAATAATATTCTAAGTCATTATCCGACAGAGGAATTTTCAATTAAACGATTATCTTCTCATTGTATTATCTGTCAACCAGCGACATTAATTCGAACTAGCGCATGGAATAATATCAATGGGGTAGATGCTTCTTTTTATATGTGCATGGATTATGATCTTTGGTGGCGATTACTTACACAAGGACAAATAGGTTATTTAAATGATTTTACTGCAAGTTCCCGAGATCACGAAGGAACTAAAACAAGAAACAATAAGAACAAGCATTTTAATGAAGCATTTGCACTATTAAAAAAACATATAGGTTATGTACCTTGGAATTGGTGTGTTAGTATGGTTTACGAAACTAAGCTTTCGATAAAAACACCATTTCGTAAGGTTGTTACCCGATTGATAGCATCCTATATTTACTTGATTAATAAATATTAAAGTAAGAATGGAGATCACACAATGGAAACTCTTTTATATTTGCAAAGAATGAATTTAGCTCTCAAGAGGAGCTATTAATATAATTCTGTATTCGTGCCTGAGCAAAGTATTTCCACTGTATACGATAAAGATTTCAAAACGGATTTTGATAACTATGAAAATTATTTATATTTTGCGTATCTAATGCTGATTTGGAAAAAACCTTTTGAAGCACATGTATAAAAATTTGTTACTGTTTAGAGGAGGGGCGTTAATGCATTTTTTATTCCATGAGTATTTCGAAGAGGATTTCGTGTCAAATCTAAAAGGGTAAGAATTTGCGGAAAATTTCTACCAGTTACAAAATATAGAGTTGAATGGGAAGAGCAATTTAAACTTATATACCATAATTCATATTTTGAAATCTAATTACGTTAGTTATCTTTTTTGTAAGACTTTACACAAAATTATTGACAGACCCACAAAATACTACCTTATAATGGGAGTTGGAATTTATGTTTAACTATTTAAAATTTTTATATAATACTAAGCCTACTTATTTAGTGGTTTTTATATTTTTAGTACTTCCATTATTTTTTTATTTTAACTTTTTATATTCTGACGGGTTGTTGGCTCCTGGAGACGGGACGGCATCATACGCTCCAGCAAAACATTTTTTAATGAATTCAATTTCTCAGTTTAATTTTCCTTTATGGAATTCCGGAATAAATTTAGGCACTCCATTTTATGCGGATATTCAAAATGCTTGTTTTTATTTACCAAATTTACTTTTGTCTATTTTACCTTTTAATATGGCATATAATTATTTATTATTATTCCATCTTTCTCTCGCCGGAATCTTCACTTACCTATATCTCTTTCAGATTAAGCTAGATAAAAAATCTGCCTTTTTAGGTGGGCTAGTATTTATGTTTTGTGGAACAATAAATGCGAAATTTGGACATGTTACAGTTCAAAATGCTATCATATGGCTTCCATTGATACTATATTTTTATGAAAAACTATTAGATACCGGAAATAAAAAGTATGTTGTGTTGATGAGTTTTGCCTTTTCAATGCAAATATTTGCAGGGTTCATTCAAGTTTCATTTTATAGTGCTATCATATTATTTATTTATTATCTTACTTCGGTTAATAAATATAAAAAATTTAAGTATTGGTTACTTGATCTTGTGAATTTTTCGGTTATTACGATTGGATTAACAGCTATTCAAATTGTACCAATGATTTCTTTAGCGAAATCTGTAGACAGAACGGCAATTAACTATGAATTTTTCTCAAGTTTCTCATTACCTTTTCAATCTATAGCAACATTAATTTTTCCCAATATATTTGGTGTTCATGTACCAGATAGTCCTTTTAAGTTATATCACTTTAATTATTTTAATGTTGGCAATTTAACCGAATTTGCAATGTATATAGGTATACTTCCATTAATTTTTGCTATTAATATAGTGCTAAGATATTTTGTACATGATAGGTTTGTAAGAGTGTGGTGCTTAATTTTATTTGTTTCATTTATACTCGCATTAGGTGATTCGTTACCATTCTTAAATAGATTAATGTTCGAAGTGCCTGTTTTTAATGCTTTTAGAGTTTCAGCTAGATTTCTGTTTGTATTTAATTTAGCCATTGCTGTGTTATTTGCTAAACAATATGATCTAATAATAAAAGATAAAAAACCAAGCAATGTAATAAAAAAATTATTAAAAACTTCAATTTTGATTAGTGCTATTTCGGCTTTAAGTGTGATTATTATAGTGAAAGTTATTGGACTAATTGTTGATCATATGCCACCTGGTATCGCTCAGAACACTTTGATAAAAACGGTTCTTTTACAGACTGTGAGGGATAATTTTGATTTTAAAAACCCAGCAATTTTTATACCAATAGGTTTGATATTACTATCTAATATTTATTTGTTAATATTTTGGAAAAACAGGGTAAAATACATTCAGAAAATTTTATATATTGTATTAGTGTTACTTTTGTTGTTAGACTTACACACTTTCGATTTCTATCATGAAAAGATATTTACTAAAACCGATACTTCAAACAAACTTGTTGAGAAAATAAAATCGAATATTAAATATGATGAAAGAATTTGGCCTATCTTCGATAATGATACAGCAGCATTAGAACTATCACCTAATAAAAATATGAATTATGGAATAAACTCTATTAATGGATATGTAACTTTTTTACCACAAATGTATAAAAATACTTTAAAATTTGATGAAAGGGGCTATAATTCAAATTATGTTGAATTGCTGTTTAATAATGAAATTATTTCTACTTTCAACACTAAGTATATTATTGTTGGAAATAAAAAAACAAATATAATAGATTCACTAAATACCATAGATAAAAAAAATCCAGTTAATATAGGGGAGATGAAAAATTTAAATTTATCTTCGCCTAATGAAAAAGATGTATCGATCGTTCAAGAAGATGTCAATATTAAAGCAGATAGCTTTTATAAAATTAGTTTAAAACTTAAAAAGGCTATAAAAGGTGCTTTGCAAATTGACTTATATGGGGAAAACTATGATAGTCCTTTTCAGGAACTAGACATATTACCTGAGGGGAATTCACTAGAATATTCTAAATATATTTATTCGGATAATCTAATTCCTAAAGATGTGAAATTTAGAGTATTCACATTTTCCAAGGAACCTATATTAATTGATGAGGTAAAACTAGATCTGATTCCTAAAAAAGAATCTAAAAATAATGATTCAACGATCTATCAAAAAGTGTATAACGATGAATCATATACCGTATATGAAAATAAAAATGTACTTCCTAAAATTTTTTCAATAAATAATATAGTCACAAATAATAATAATAAAACTGATTATTCGAAAATGTTTCAAATGGATTTACACAATTCTGCAATAATAGATAACTACACAGCGGATACAAAAACTTTTAAAAAAGCAGATCTAAAATTATTGAGTTATAAAGATGGTTATATGAAAGCCCAAAGTCAATCCTCTGAACAATCTTTTGTTGTTTTCTCTGAATCATATTATCCAGGTTGGAAAGTGTATATTAATGGGAAAAAGTCGGTCTTGTATAAGGTGAATGGACTTCTGCAAGGGGTAAAATTACCTGCTGGTAATAACACTGTTGAATTTAAATTTAATCCAGAAAGTGTATATATAAATTTATTAATATTAGTATTAACTTTGATTTATATATATATTTATTTAAGTTACAGGAATAAGAAGCAGTTAATTTTAAAAATATGGAGGAGATAGAATATGAAAGGAATTATTCTTGCTGGAGGTAGTGGTACTAGATTATATCCATTGACGAAGTCAATTTCTAAGCAATTGCTTCCTGTTTACGATAAGCCTATGATATTTTATCCGATATCAGTACTAATGCTTACGGGAATAAAAGATATCTTAATTATCTCAACTCCCGAGGATACACCTCGATTTGAACAATTATTAGGAAACGGAAATGATTTAGGATTAAATATTTCCTATGCGGTACAACCTTCACCAAATGGATTAGCAGAAGCATTTACGATTGGTGAGGAATTTATTGGCAAGGAAAAGGTAGCTCTTGTATTAGGAGACAACATTTTTTATGGTCAAGGGTTTACCGTTTTGCTAGAGAAAGTTGTTAAACAAAACAAAGGAGCAACAATATTTGGATATCCTGTAAAAGACCCACAACGCTTTGGGATCGTTGACTTCGAGGCTAATAGACGAATTTTATCAATCGAAGAGAAGCCAGAACATCCTAAATCGAACTATGCTGTCACAGGATTATATTTTTATGACAATAGTGTGGTAGAAATAGCCAAAACGATAAAACCATCTTTGCGAGGAGAACTTGAAATCACAGATATTAATAAAGTTTATTTAGAAAGAGGGGAACTCAATCTGGAACTATTCGGGAGAGGATTTGCTTGGCTAGATACAGGTACGCATAAAACTCTCCTAGAAGCTTCACAATTTATTGAGACTATTGAACAACGTCAAGGATTGAAGGTGGCTTGTTTGGAGGAGATCTCATTTCGCAAAGGATATATTAACAAGCAACAGTTATTGGAATTAGCGGAACCTCTTAAGAAGAATGAATATGGTCAATATTTAATAAGTCTCGCTAATATGAATAATAATGAGAATTCATTTTTTGGAATTGAATGATTAATGCATTTAGGGTTTTAAAAAACGTTTAAAGGAGTATAATAAAAATGCTTTACAATAAACTAAATAGGCCTAACCTTATAATGTTTTTATTTTTACTGATTGTGTCTATAGGGATTTTTATTTATTATGTTCTAAAAAATAGTTATATAACTTGACTGTTGCAAAAAACTTGCTGTAAATAAAAGTGAATATTTGCCGGTGACGTTGGATTGATGCTTCTTCACCACAATCGGGTTAAACTCGCCTTGCCGATCACGAGGTACTTCAATCTCTTGCTCACCGTATTCGCTTACGACGGTTTTTTTGCTTTTACCATTGCG
>JAQBPR010000160.1 GCA_028287395.1 Bacilli bacterium | reverse complement strand
TGATGAAAGGAAGAACATCCATGAAAAATGTTGAAAAATACGCAAGAGGGTATTTTATGTCGCCGGAGACAAGTTTGAAATGGAGCCGGAAGGAATATATTACAGAAGCGCCGATTTGGTGCAGCGTCGACCTGCGCGACGGAAATCAGGCGTTGGTCGTTCCGATGAATTTGGAGGAAAAGCTGGAATACTTTAAATTGCTCGTAGACATCGGGTTCAAGGAGATCGAAGTCGGTTTTCCCGCAGCGTCGGAAACGGAATTCACATTTTTGCGCACATTGATCGAGCAGGATTTGATCCCGGACGATGTGACCATCCAAGTGCTTACCCAATCGAGAGAGCACATTATCCGTAAAACCTTTGAATCGCTGCAAGGCGCGAAAAAAGCTGTAGTACATTTGTACAACTCGACCTCCGTGGCGCAGCGGGAGCAGGTATTCCGCAAATCCAAAGAAGAAATTATCGATATCGCTTTGGCCGGCGCCAAACTGTTGAAGCAGTGTGCGGAGGAAACGGAGGGGAACTTCCAGTTCCAGTATTCACCTGAAAGCTTTACCGGTACAGAAGTAGATTTTGCGCTGGATATTTGTAACGGAGTGCTCGATGTATGGAAGCCGAGGGCGGATAACCCTGTCATTATCAATCTTCCTGCAACGGTATCTATGTCGATGCCGCACATCTATGCCAGCCAGATCGAGTATATGAGTGAGCACCTAAATTACCGAGAGCATGTCATTTTGTCGCTACATCCGCACAACGACAGAGGAACGGGTGTAGCGGATGCGGAGTTGGGGATGCTGGCCGGAGCCCAGCGGGTTGAAGGTACTTTGTTCGGAAACGGGGAACGAACGGGAAACGTAGACATTGTCACGTTGGCCCTGAACATGTACTCCCATGGAGTGGAGCCGAAGCTGAATTTTGAAAACATCCCTGCCATCATTTCCGTTTATGAACGGCTCACCAAAATGACAGTGGGCGAAAGGCACCCTTATGGTGGCGAGCTTGTATTCACCGCTTTTTCAGGTTCGCATCAGGATGCTATTGCCAAGGGAATGAAATGGCGCGAGGAAAAGGAACGTCGGCATTGGTCGGTCCCTTATCTGCTGATTGATCCCAAGGATATCGGCAGGACGTATGAAGGGGATATTATCCGCATTAACAGCCAGTCGGGCAAAGGAGGGATTGGGTACGTGCTGCAGCAAAAGTACGGACTCGATCTTCCACCGAAAATGCGCGAAAACTTCGGATACTGCGTTAAAAACGTATCAGATCAGCTACAGAAGGAGCTGCTACCTGATGAAATATACGACATTTTCTTGAAGGAATATGTGAATATAAAAACGCCTGTCGAATTAGTCAAATACCACTTTGCAGATAGTGCAGATTTTCAAACCATCATCACTATAAGGACCGGTAATGAAGTCAAGGAAATAACAGGTGAGGGAAATGGCAGACTCGATGCGATCAACAATGCGTTGCAATGCCATCTCGGGATGGATTACACCGATTTGGTCTATAAGGAGCACGCGCAAGAAACAGGCTCAAAATCACAAGCGGTCTCTTATATCGGTATCACGGCTTTGGATGGCAGCGTATATTGGGGCTGTGGGATTGATGTTGATATTATGACCTCATCTGTAAAAGCTCTGTTTAGTGCTGTGAATCAAATGAGCCGTTATTGAGCTAACGGCGTACGATAGCAATTAAACCGCCTTTTCCAATTGGCGGTTTTCTTATGCTTGAATATCAATAATCAAGGTAAATTTAGCCATAAACAAAAGAGCCTATTCATGGTGTTCAATGACATTATAGTTAGTGCCTAGACATTATAGTTGGTGCCTAGACATTATAGTTGGTGCCTTTACATTATAGTTGGTGCCTGTCAGATAAAAACGATGTGAGTAAACTTTTTTAAAATTGTGTAACACCGATGTAATAGTTGAATTGGATGAATGGTCTATGATCATGAGACATCAATGGAGCTGACGCTTGGATGCATTGGAAGCAGTGTTGGAAGCGAGAGGATTCATGTAAAGCTTTGTTTGTTACTGAAAATTCAACAAACGGTCAGGAAGATCTTGGAACCACGTATTTGTGCACTATAATTCCAACTATATTATACAACTAATTGAAAAGTTTAACGTCTACTCATATAAATAATGAAAAAGAGGTGTTGTTTTGAAAAAATTTATATTAGGATTAAGTTGTGGATTAATTATTGCTTGTTCATCTGTTGCTTTCGCTTCGGGTTCTATTCAGGCTTTATTATTCCCGGCACATTTTGAAATTAATGGTAGTATTGTTACATTAAACAATGATTACAAGGTACTAAATGTAGATGGGCATGCTTATGTACCTATTCGTTTTGTAGCTGAAAATTTAGGTGGAACCATCGACTATGATGCGGAATTGCAAAAGATCTTTGTGAAAAATAGAAACCTAGACTTAACGGATCCAGATTACAAAGGTATATCTGTTGGTAATTTAATATTAACGAAAGTGGGTAATAACACAAGAGTTACGGGGCAATTGAGAATGGAAGGTGTAGGAAGCTCGAAAAATATGATTGGAGCAAACTTATCTTTTTACAATGATAAAAGTGAAAAAATTGGCGATGTCGCCATTAATGGAAGTGATTTTGGGGTCGAATCCCAAACGTTCGTTTTGGAGGGTTCAGGGGATTTTAGAACCTATTCAACGGTCAATCTTCATGTTGATGCTGTAAACAATAATATTATTAGTGAAGCCCCAAGCGTAATTTATGAAAATACTAAAAACAATTTCACCCTTAATCTTCCTAAAAGTTGGGAAGGAAAATATGATGTAGTGGATACGGTAATTGAAGGGTCTAATATTGAAAATATTGATTTTATTAATATAGCAAATAAAGATGCAGGTTGGGGGGGAGTGTTGTTTACTATCCAGATATGGTCTAAAGATAAATGGAGTACAGACGGGGTAATAGCTAAACAGAATATTCAAATATCTAAGATTGGAGAAAAGGGTGACATAATTTTCTCATTAAGCACTCCATCAGATGTAAATTATAATGTAAACAATGAGAAGTTGAAGGCAGAATATGCTTCTATGTGGGACCACATAAATACAATAAAAACTACTTTTAAGATTAAAAATTAACCGAGGTTTTCAAAATTTCTAGAAGACTTTCGGTCTGAGGTCATTGAAACAAAAAGCTCTCGCCTCTAAGTGTTAACGTAGGCGGTGAGTAGTTCACTGCGTATATATCATTTTATGTTTGTTTTTGACGATTATTCTTAGACGGTAGGCAGGGCTTCTGGCTCATCACAAACCCAATATAATATTGTAAAATATGGTAAAAGGGAACTATATATTTAAGAATAACGAAGTCGGGATGTAAAGGGGAAAGCGCTTTCCTTTGGCCCGACAGAGGTTTCTTGAAACGCTTCTTATAAATGAAATCGTTTCAAATAATCATTGGATAAGCGAGAGCGCCAGCCTCCATGCATCTTTCCAACAAGTCCACATAACCTTCGAAAATCGAAAAAGGTTTATCGAACTGGCAATCAAGTATATGGAAGAGCATTTTACGAAAGCCATTACCCTGAATCGAGTTGCGTACTGTAATCTGATCGAGGGGGAGCGTACTTGAACCTTCATAAGCATTTAAAATGGCGTTCAGTATTCTACAAATTATTTATTCTATATTTTGTCAGCATGTCCATTTCCATCATGATCATGGGTTATCTGTCCTATCATAAAGCCAATGATATTATTCGTTCCAAAGTATCGCAGGTCGCCTTGAAAACCGTGCAGCTGGCTAACAGACGTCTTGAATTGCTAATGGACGAGTATGCCAACCGATCTCTAATCGTTTTTGGTTATAGGGAAATCCAGAAAGGCATTCTCGGAGAATACCAGGAAAGCTATGATCAAATTTACAACAATCAGCGAATCGCCAATTTTTTGTCCAATCTGGTTAACTCAAAAAACGACACGCTGAATATTTATATTTTGGGAGAAGGCAACGCTTCCTATCGTTATTCGATCAACGGCTTTGCAGAGCTTCCAACGGTTGGTAAAGACGTTCAAGCTGAAGAATGGTACAAGCAAATTATAGCTGCGAACGGTCGGGTGGTATGGCACGGAATTCGTCCGACTTTTATGAAACAAAATACCGGCGATGACAATAAACCGGTCTTTGTTCTCGGTAGGGCGCTCAAAAATTTCGACCATGTAGATAAGATCATAGGTGTGCTAATCATGGAGTTTGATCCCGAACCAATACAGCTATTTATGTCCGAGCTCGATTTTCATGCGCACGGCACTACCCTTATCGTCGATCAAAACAACACGGTCGTAGCAGACTCCAATTTTTCCCATATCATGCAGCCTTCCGGCCTAAAGCTTCCCTCTGCAAGAAGTGGGGTTTTTACCGACGTGGTGGACGGCAAGGAAATGATAGCGGTCTTCGATAAATTGGAGATAAACGATTGGAGACTTGTCGGAACGGCTCAGATTCAAGACCTGGTCAGCGATTCGAGAGAAATCGGTTACTTTACCGTCTATCTCGTCATTGGATTTAGCGTTGTGGCCATTGCGCTTGCCTGGCTAGTTGCCAAACAAATGCACAAGCCTGTCAGGATATTGCTCTTGTCCATGCGCAGAGCGAGAGAAGGCGACTTCAACGTACAAATTACGGATGGACGAAGCGACGAATTTGGCATGTTATTTCATAGTTTTAATACGATGGTCACGAGAATCAAAAATTTAATTGACGAAGTGTACATTCAGAAGCTATTAAAAAAAGAAAACCAATTGAAGATGATGGCGTCTCAAATTAACGCTCATTTTTTGTACAATACGCTGGATTCAATTCATTGGATTTCTCGCATTTATAAAGTTGATGAGATCAGTACGATGATCTTCGGTTTGTCCAAATATCTCCGGATCAGCTTAAGTGAGGGAAAAGATTTTGTAACCGTACAGGAAAGCGCCGAATTGCTGGAAAGTTATTTGTCCATACAAAAGGTGAGGTATCAGGACAAGTTTACAGTCAATATGAATATGGATCCGACGATTCTGCACTACCAGGTATTGAAATTCGTATTTCAGCCATTGGTGGAGAACGCGATTTATCATGGTTTGGAAAATAAGAAAGGGAGCGGACGTTTGGACATTAGTTGGAGAAACGAAGGCCAAATTCTTTATTTCGAGGTAGAGGACGACGGCATAGG
>JAQBPR010000151.1 GCA_028287395.1 Bacilli bacterium | reverse complement strand
ACAATTTCATAATCTGCATCCCCGCGTTTGTCAGCAATTCCTTTTACCCAGTTTCCTACTTGTGGACTTACACGTCCCTGACGTGTGCTTCCTAAGATGATTCCGATATTTAATTTTGACATTGTGTTTTTTCCTCCTGTGTAGTTGAATCACCAAATAGTTTGATGTTATTTGTCCATCTTACACTATAAAATACCTAATAACAATATACAAGTAAATTACTATTATATATTAAGTAATTTATTGTAATTTGCTTTTTATAATGTAATCGCAACTATGGTAATTAGTATTTACTTTTTAAAAGAAAAAAATGTAGCAAAACCAATATTTGGTTTCACCACCAACGAGATAGAAAAACTTCATGAAGGGCTTTCTAGCGCTGGTGTATGTGTAACCGACATACGTGATGAAGGAATGGGATGGTTCTTTTTCTTACATCGAGTTATTTCGCTATCGGAAACGATAGCATTCCTATAGAGCGTTAATTTTTGAGCTTATTATAAATTTTTACAATGGATTCATTTCTTTCTCCATACATGCTCAGTCAACTTCAAATGAGTCGTCATAGAATAGAAAACAAGGGACGAGTGCGATGAGAGGAAGTGCTTGTAAGATGAAGAAAACAAAATATAAGTCCACTAATAGACGATCAAGGAACATGGAAATTGCACAAGCGACTGCCCAAATTAAGGATGTTATAAATAAGGTACCCGTTCTTATTGTTTTAAGGGATGGAAGTTGCTACTGTGGAATTATTCGTGGCCTGCAAGGTCAAGAATTACTTTTTGAAGGTGTGAAGGGGAAAAAGACTCTCCCCAGAAATTCGACTAAGGCTAAGGCAAACATTTCAGGGTTAGGTGGCTTGGCTAGCTTGCTCGGTAATTCGGGTGGTTTGGGCGGACTTTTTGGTAGTTTAGGTGGAACAGGAGGCGGAGGTTTTTTGGGATCTTTTGGCGGTTTCATGAAAATAGGTATGTGGATGCTTAAATTCATTGTGCCGTTGATGAGTGGCTTTGGGAGACGTCGAACGAACACTTCGGTATTTAGAAAGTGAGAATGAATTACTTTCTGTATCAAAACCACTTGAATAGATACTTTGTTAAACGGGAGTTGAGGAGCTTGCTTTGCCGTGGCTCCTTTTCCATTTGTTGAACTAAACATCCCGGTAGGGCCTAAGATTTGGCCTTTGTCAAAAAAAGAGCGCTTCGGTATGTTTCAATTACCCATAATGGGGATGAGCCGAACAAAAACACGTGCAGCTATACTTTGTAACAATCAGCGCAGAAAGGCGCATATCCTTACATTCACAGAAGCCTTGGTCCAGTTTAGCAACCTTATCATCCATAAATAATTGAAAAGATTTCTACTTTCCTTAAAACATTTTGGGTATTAGCCTAAATCATATTAGGCATGCGTGGAATACGATACCATAGACGTTATGAGGAAAGAGAGGATTATTTGTGAAAATTCATGTGGTCCAGAGGGGAGAAAGCCTATGGTTACTTTCCCAACGGTATGGTGTCGGCATCAATCAGATTATCACAGTCAATGAACTGTCAAATCCCAATCAGTTAGTAGTTGGTCTTGCGCTTGTTATCCCTACACCCCCCCTTCAATATATTGTTCAGTATGGGGATAACCTTTGGATGATTGCCCAACGTTATGGAACAACGGTGCAGGCGATTATGCAAGAGAATCGAATCACGAATCCTTCTTTAATCTATCCCGGACAAATATTAAGAATCCCGGAAAAATCCAGACCTACAATAGACGTAAATGCTTTTACTAGCAAATTTGGAGAACAAGGTGTGCAAATTGTGCGGAATGTTGCCCCACATTTAACCTATTTAAGCCCTTTTGTTTATCGAATACGAGAAGATGGAAGTTTGGAATCCATCAATGATAATGAGGTTGTTCAAGCTGCGCTATCGAATTACGTCGTACCGATGATGGTCATTACTAATTTTTCAGCAACAGAGCTAGGTTCCACTCTTGCACACACAATTTTGGCTAGCCCTGAATTACAAGCCAGCTTACTGACTAATATCATAAATATGATGAAAAACAAAGGCTATCGAGGACTAAATATCGATTTTGAAAGTGTTTTACCTAATGATCGTGAGTTATACAATCAATTCCTTCGTCGTACGGTAACCCGGCTGCATACGGAAGGATTTTTCGTGTCGTCCTCCCTTGCCCCAAAAACAAGCGCAGAACAAAAGGGATTGTTATATGAAGCACACGATTACGCCGTGCATGGGGAGATTCTCGACTTTGTTGTTCTAATGACTTATGAATGGGGATATCGGTTAGGCCCGCCTCAGGCAATATCGCCAATTAACCAAATAAGAGCTGTCCTTGATTACGCAGTAACGGTCATTCCAAGAAATAAAATATGGATGGGATTCCAGTTATACGCGCGCGATTGGGTTCTTCCCCACGTACAAGGACAAGAGGCGGAGACATTTAGTATGCAAGAAGCTATCCGTCGGGCCGTTCAATATGGTGCAATGATCCAATATGACTCTAAATCTCAATCTCCATTTTATCGGTATACGGATGTACAAGGACGCACGCATGAAGTCTGGTTTGAAGATGCGCGTAGCGCACAAGCTAAGTTTGACACTGTAAAGGATTACAGATTGCGAGGTATTAGTTATTGGGAATTAGGCTATCCGTTCCCTCAAAATTGGGTTTTGCTTGAAGATAATTTTCATGTGCGCAAATTATTATAAAAATAAGATGTCGTTCATCCTAATGAGTCATCACAAAACAAAAACAACTAGACCTCCAAAACCACTATGAAGTGGAATGGGAGGTCTAGTTTTAATTTGTTATTACCTTCAAAGTGGAAGCTTAAAATAGAAAAGTGACTTTTAGGACAGCCCCTCGTAGTTTTCGAGAAACTATTTTAAGTCCATTTCGCAGCCCAAAGCTTCATTTCTGCTAAAATTTGATGTAAATCTTCGCCTTTGGGTGTTAATTTATACTGAACGGTTACTGGCACAGTAGGAAAAGCTTCTCTTTCCAAGCAGCCTTGTTCTTCTAAATGACGTAAGGTGTCTGTTAATGCTTTGGGGCTAACCCCCTTTATTTGCCGCTGAAGTTCTCCGAAGCGTCTAATTCCTTCAAATAATTCGCGAATAACAAAAAAGGACCATTTACCGCCGATAACGGCAAGTGTTTTTTCAATTCGACACTCAATGATATCTGGAATTTTTGGAATGTAATTATTGATGTTGGTTTCTTTTATACTCATAATACATTCTCCCCTTTAAAGCTATAATATCTCAGCCTCTAGTATACTATATTATATTATTCGAAAGCTACTATACATAAAGTTATTAGATTCAATAATTGTATTAACGATGTTTGTGACGAATAAATAAATGCAGCTTAAGGTGATATCACCGGAATTACCACTGGCAATTATAAATTAGTAAATCGGAATAATGGAAAAATTCTCGATGTTACGGGAGAGGTTTGTTTGATTTATGCTATTGCCAATTTGTTGTTTGTATATATGTATTCCCTAAGCCATATACTTAAAAAGAATTGTTTTCACCTCGGTTGAGAATGGAAGGGAGCGGGTAAAATTGGATTATTTAAAGCTAACGTTCATGATGCCTTCTGAAGAAGCGATGCTGCAGTTAAAGCAGCGCTTGCTTGTTCAAATGAAGCCGCTTTTACATAAAGTTAAAATCGTTTATGAAGTGTTTCCTCATTTTACAGAAATTCAGTGTTTAAATACGTTAACTCAAAGCTGGAAGCATTCGGAAAGGGTAGAAATAAGTGAAATTTTGGCTTGTGCCTTAGCCGACCATATTCTTCGTATCGAGGAGCTTAACCTTTTGAAACATTTAATACGCAATGAATTTGCTTACGAAAGCGAAGCAGAAATGAATAAAATTCTGGCTTATACCAATCAGATGCTCAACGAGGAAAACGATACGCTTTATGTAGCTGATCATAGCCGTATTAGACGCCGTATAACGATATCCAATGAAATTAAAATTTTTTTTAAAAAGAGTCCTATTCTCAATGTCGAGGGTTTTCTGAAATTTCGCCTTCAGCCCTATAAGGAAGAACTTCGTGAAGTGGTTGAATATGCGGTGGATGAATTTTTAATGGATAAACAATATCAGGAGTTTATTGCCTTGTTAAAATATTTTGTATTTATTCAAGAAGCCAAAATTCCAGCGGTACATTTGATGCATAAAGGCGGCCACGAGTTTGCGTTATACAATGAACAGATGACCCCTATGGATATAAGTGCCGCTGATGATACCTTTAAAGTGGAAATATTAGATCAAGATTTTAACTTTGAGGATCTGGTTGTGAGTACACTTATTTCGGTTGCGCCGCAGCAAATATTCATCCATACACGAGAGCCTGAGGTACAAATTATTCAAACGATTATGCAAATTTTTGAAAATAGAGTACAGATCTGCGATTATTGCAGGCAGTGCAATCCGATTTTGGGCGAACGGGTTGTCCAAAAGCAACGCTATACTTGACCAAAAGCCATGAGGTCATTATAATAAAGAACAAGCAAATAGATGTAGTAAGGCAACGATCAAAGCCATGAGTTATTGTTAAACGGTTCAGAGATAGGAGACTTGGCTGAAATCTCCTTCCGAGCTTAATAATAATTTACCCCTTTGTAGCAGCGAGCTTGAACCTTGCATTCCTCATGGAAAGCATACAAGTAGAATTCGCCGGTTCATTCTCGTTAAAGAATGCCTGAGGATTCGTGCAAATAGCGAATTGAAGTAGGGTGGAACCACGAGCTGAACGCACTCGTCCCTTGAGGAGAGAGGCGTTTTTTTTGCGTTTAAATTAACAAGGAGGATGAATTAAAATGGCAGTAAAGGTAACTTTTCCGGATGGCGCAGTACGTGAATATGAACAAGGCACGACCATGGAGCAGGTAGCTGAATCAATCAGTCCAGGCTTGAAAAAAAATGCAGTAGCGGGGAAAATAAATGGTAAAACGGTGGATTTAAGCACCTCAATAGAAGCGGATGCAAAAGTTGAAATCGTCACGTTGGATAGTGAGGCGGGTCTTGAAGTTTATCGCCACAGTACAGCGCATTTATTGGCCCAAGCGATTAAACGAATTTATGGTAACAAGGAAGTAAAGCTTGGAATAGGCCCTGTCATAGAAGATGGTTTTTATTATGATATCGATTTGGCAACTCCGCTATCTTCGGAAGATCTGGCAAAAATTGAGCGCGAAATGGAACGAATCGTTCAGGAGAATTTAGCAATATCTCATCGTGTCGTAAGTCGTGAAGAGGCGCTGCGCATATTCGGCGAGCTTGAAGATCCTTTGAAGTTGGAGCTAATTAACGATTTGCCAGCAGATTCTGTGATAACGATTTATGATCAAGGCGAATTTTTTGATTTATGTCGTGGCCCTCATTTACCGTCAACAGGACGGATTAAGGCGTTTAAATTGTTGAGTGTGGCTGGAGCCTACTGGCGCGGTAATTCGAACAATAAAATGCTTCAGCGTATTTATGGCACGGCTTTTCCTAAAAAAGCGCAATTAGACGAGCATTTGATGTTATTAGAGGAAGCCAAAAAACGTGATCACCGCAAGCTGGGGCGCGAATTGAAAATGTTTGCTTTTTCTAGGGAGATAGGACAAGGTTTACCTCTATGGCTTCCGGCTGGAGCCAAACTGCGCCGAACTATGGAGCGCTATATTGTCGATTTAGAAGAAAAACTCGGCTATCAGCATGTTTATACGCCAGTGCTTGCTAACGTTGAATTGTATAAAACATCGGGACACTGGGATCATTATAAAGACGATATGTTTCCACCGATGCAGATGGATAATGAAGAGCTTGTGCTTCGTCCTATGAATTGTCCGCATCATATGATGGTGTACAAGAATGAAATGCATAGCTATCGCGACTTGCCCATGCGGATTGCTGAATTAGGAACGATGCATCGCTATGAAATGTCGGGTGCGCTAACTGGCTTACATCGTGTTCGTGCAATGACATTAAATGATGCGCATATTTTTTGTCGTCCCGATCAAATTAAAGAAGAATTTGCTCGTGTAATCCAACTAATCCGTCAGGTTTATGAGGATTTCGGAATCAAGGAATATCGTTTCCGCTTATCTTATCGTGATCCGGCTGACAAAGAAAAATATTTTCCGGATGATGCCATGTGGGAAATGTCTCAACGCATGCTGCGTGAGGTAGTCGATGAACTCGGATTACCTTACTATGAAGCCATTGGAGAGGCTGCGTTTTATGGTCCAAAGCTGGATGTGCAAATAAAAACAGCGTTGAAAAAAGAGGAAACTCTGTCCACTGCGCAATTGGATTTCTTGCTTCCAGAACGTTTTGAGCTGGAGTATGTTGGCGAAGATGGCCAAAAGCACCGTCCTGTCGTTATTCATCGTGGGATTATCAGTACAATGGAACGGATGACGGCTTATTTGTTGGAGAATTTTGCTGGAGCGTTACCGACGTGGCTTTCACCCGTTCAAGCACGCGTGATTCCAGTCTCAACTGCATTTGAGAGTTATGTTAAGGAAGTTACCGATAAATTGCTGGCAGCAGGTATTCGTGCAGAGGCCGATCATCGTAATGAGAAGCTTGGTTATAAAATACGCGAAGCGCAATTAGAAAAAATTCCGTTTATGCTTGTTGTCGGAGAAAATGAAGTAAATGCGGGTGCTTTTTCTGTTCGTAGACGAGGCACGGGTGACCTTGGCTCACACAGCATTGAAAACACCATTGGTTTAATTAATGAAGAAATTCGCACTAAAAAAACAGAAGGTAATTAATTGCAGAGTTAGTGCTAAAACTGACTGAGCAGCTAAGGCAGTTGCTTTTATGAGTTCATTCTACAGAGCGGGTTCAAAGGTATAATTCCCACCCGAATTGGACATCCTTTGCTAGTAGGGGGAGGGTTCTAATTCAATGATACCTATGATGATTAGCCAAATGAAAGGGCTGCATCTGTTTGCCATGTTAGTGACTTTAGTCTTTTGTGCAAAACTGGTGAACAGCCAACCTGCAACCATCGACCAAAGCAGGACGACGAATACAGTGGATAAACCATTAGCGGTTGCTGATACTCCATTTAAATCTGTACAGCAAACCATTCGAACTCGCTCGAACGAAAAGACAGAGGGATTAAAGCCTATATCTTATCTCGACGAATTTGAATCCGTAGAAGTAATCGCTACGGGCTATACAGCAGGCAAAGAATCGACGGGGAAAAGTCCGAATCATCCGCAATATGGAATTACTTATTCCGGGGTTAAGGTCAGAAAAGGCATTGTTTCCACGATTGCTGCCGATCCCAAAGTATTTCCAATGGGTACACTGCTTTATATTCCCGGCTATGGTTATGGCGTAGTAGCGGATACCGGAAGCGCGATAAAAGGCAATAAAATTGACCTTTACTTTTTAAACAAAAAAGAAGTTTATGCCAAATGGGGTAAAAAGAACGTTAAGGTGTATGTGCTAAAGAAAGGCGACGGTAAAGTTACCGAAGTGATGCTGGATCGTTTAAATGAAGTTAAAGCATTTTCGCAACAGCCGCCGACAATGAAAATAGAATTATAAGTGACATCAAAAGCCTTATGCTGGACAGATCTTGAAAATCTGTACGCACAAGGTTTTTTTTGCATAAAAAATGATTTTGATTCAAATAATAGCGATGTGAAGGGGAGGTGATTAACCAACATGGCAAAAAACAAAAATGGATCAAATAATAATGCTGAAACAACCGGAGAAGTTGATTCCAAGAACGTAAAAGTCGACTCGCAAAAACCGATGAATACAAGTGGGAAAAATATGAAATACAAATAAATAAACGCTCATTAGATGACGACAAATTCATCCGATTTCGGGTTTTTTAAACCCAAAATCGGATTTTTATTATTTGTTAGGAAATTTGATAGAATTGTCATAGTTTTTATTGCTGGTATTCGGTATAATGTTAACAAAAATGACACTCGAATAGGGATGAATAACCATGAGGAAAAAATGGAGTATTTTTAACGTTGAAAATAAAGAAAAAAATTTAGTGGATTCTTCAACAGAAAAGATCCAAGAATTTGTTAATGAATCACAAGTCGTTGCAGATCGACTAGTCGCGGTTGTGGAAGAAGTAAATGCATCTATCTTAAAGTTAACGGAAATTGCAGATTCTTCGACTATAGAGGAACAGCATTTAAGAACCAAAAGCCAACAAGCGCTTATTCAAATAGAAGAATCCTTCTCTTCTATGCAGCAAGTCTCTGCAGCGGCGGAACAAATTATGAATTCTTCTATCATTATGAGTAAAGAAAGCAAGGAAACAACGGAAGCCGTAATCGATGTTTGTCGAGCTTTAGATAATACGGACCGAGTGATGAACCAAATGCATACTAACCATGATCACATGCAGGAACGTATTGGCGAATTAAGTGTTCATACAGCAAAGATCGAAGATATTAACAGCTTTATTCGCGATGTTGTTTCTCAGACGTCGTTATTAGCTTTGAATGCTTCAATTGAGGCTGCACGCGCAGGGGAAAATGGTCGGGGCTTTGCAGTTGTCGCTCGGGAAATTAAAAAGCTGGCAGAGCAGAGTAATGATGCGGTTACACGCTCCTCATCCATTTTGACTTCAATTGAATATGGTGTAGCGCAAGTTGTATCGGCAGTTAGTGAAGAACGTAAAGCTGTCCAACAAGGTATTTCTGAAATGAAAGTAATGAAGGACAAAATCGATCTTATTTTTCAACGAATTACTCAAGTGAATAGTATTGTCGTTACAACTACAGATGCAAGTAAGCAGCAGTCCGGCTTAATGGAAAATGCCACTTTTATGCTAGCTAATGTAGTCGAGCTAGTTGGCAGTACGATTAATAGTGTAGAAGAAACGCTAGAGAGGATGGAGCTGCAGCGTAAGCAGGTTAACCGTCTCACGCAAATTAATCAAGATTTGGAATCTACGTCAGGTGAATTATACGAATCGATTCGATCTATTGGCTTGGAAAGCTCGGGAGCCAAATCGGTTGGCCAGCTAGAGCCTATGAAAGAACTGCTGTCTAATCTTGTTAATCAACAGGATATTCTTACTTTAGATGCGATTAAGCATGAAACCTTACTCAAATATACTTTAAATAAAACAAGCGGAATTGAGGCTATCTGGTCAAATCGTTCCGATGGTAGTTTTATTTTTTCAGAACCTAAAGCTGGCCTAATGAATGCAAAGGGAAGAGATTGGTGGAAACAAGCGATGTCTGGACAACTATTTGTCTCGCCTGAATATGTTTCTGCCATTACGAAAAAACCTTGTATTTCTATGTCCAAAGCAATTATTGATGAAAGTGGCCGCCCGGTTGGAGTCATTGGGATAGATTTGGTGCTTGTGTAAAAAAATATTTTCAAGTGACTTGGAATGTAGTACACTATAGAGTGTAATGATAGTTTACATTTAAGGATAGGTGATATACCATGCATGATGCGGTGTCGACAAGGAGTTTGAACCCTATGGTAAAACGGAAAGCTGCGGATGTTTATCCCTTTTTAGAAACGTATATTAATAAAAGAGAGCACCAGATGGCGGAAATCATGCAGATGGTGGAACGATATGAAAAGAAAAGAATGATGGAAGAAAGAGCGTACCAGTCGATGTCACCTTTACGCAAGATGCTTTCCGGGAAAAAACCGGATCATCATATCGCTGTCGAATATATTCATTATGTGCGCAAACCGATGGAGCAGGTTAAACAAATACGCAGTGAAATTGAGCAGGCAAGGACGATTCTGAATGAATCTCAGCCGCACGATTTGATCAAATTATCGGATGATATGGACCAAGAATTTAATTAAGTAAAACCCCCTTGTCTCGGTTTTGAACCTAAGCAAGGGGGTTTTATATGTCGAAAAACTATTTGTCTATTTTTATTTGACTGAGTTCAATGAAATTGTGCTCTTGGCTGTAGGCAGGAACACCGTGTATTCCTACGTCAAGTCCAATTAATTCCTCATCTCGGCTGACACGCACGCTCGTGAAAAGGCGGATTAGTTTGAGGAATAGCCATGTTAGCACGAAGCCCCAAATACAAACGGTAAGTAATCCCAAGGCTTGTATGCCTAATAACTTCCACCCACCGCCATAAAACAAACCATAATAACCTTGGCCATAAGTGCCGGAAAAGCCCTTTTCTGCGAACAAACCGACACATAATGTGCCAATGGAACCGCTAATTCCATGGACGGGGAAAGCACCTACGGGGTCATCAATTTTTCTGGATTCCAAAAACTCAGTAGCAAATACCATAGCAATTCCACAAACAGCTCCAATAAGGATCGCCGCATTGTCAGACACGAAAGCGCAGCCTGCTGTGATCCCGACTAGTCCGGCTAATGCTCCATTAATGACCATAGGTGGATCCGCTTTTTGATAGCGAAACATCGTGAAAAGAATGCAAGCTGCGCCACCCGCCGCAGCCGCGAGCATGGTTGTCACTGCAATGTGGCCAATTGAAGTATTCGTTGCGCTTAAAGTACTGCCCGAGTTAAAGCCGAACCAGCCAAACCAAAGGATGAAGGCGCCTACTGATGCAAGCGGCAAGTTAGAGGGCGGGACGATATTGGCCGAGCCATCTTCATTGAATTTACCAATTCGCGGTCCAATAAATATCGCAGCTGCCAAGGCTGAGAAGCCTCCTAAAGCATGGATAACTGCAGAACCAGCAAAATCTATCATACCTAGTTTACTGAGCCAACCACCAGCACTCCATACCCAATGTCCGGCAATCGGATAAATTAAACCGGTCATCGCAATCGTATAAAGAATATAAGCGCGGAAATGAATTCGTTCGGCAACTGCGCCAGAGACGATAGAAATAACAGCAATAACAAACGCACATTGAAATAGCCAATAGGTGTCATGGGAGATATTCGTAACCAAATGGTTCAAATTACCATGTAACATAAAACCTGACATTCCTATCAAACCGAAATGATCCAAACCGTACATAAGAGCAAAACCGAAGAAATAAAATATGAGCGCACCGAAGGCGATATCGACAAAAACCTTCATAATAATGCTGACTGCATTTTTTTGACGGACAAACCCTGCTTCTAATAAAGCAAAGCCGCCTTCCATTAATAAAATCATTGCGGCTGTCAATACAACCCAAATCGTATCGAGCCCATTCGAGACTTGATTTAAATCCAATATAATCCTCTCCCATAATGATATAATCTTAACAATAAAGAGCTGTAACCCTCACATTATACGTTTCTGTGATAATTGATGTCAATCATTCATGTAAGATAAAGTAACGTTGGAAATAAAATGTTCGGATAATTTCCCAATCTCGTTTTTTAACTCCTCCTTAAGGCGGAGAAGCTTTTCCATCCGACGACTCTTTTTTGTTTTGGTGATATAACATAAACTATAAAGACAGAAACTGTACAATGGGAGGTTTTTCAAATGAATGGTTTTTTTAATAAATTGATATTTGGTCTAGGCATGATCGCGATCGGCGTACTTTATATGTTAAACCAATTGGGGTGGATGACTTTTGATTTAGGCAACTTCCTCTCCACCTATTGGCCGACAATCATTATATATTTTGGTTTACGCGGGCTTTTTATCCACAATAAACATAGTTGGGGCGGCTCATTCATTTGGAGCTTGTTTGTTATTTTTCTCGGCACCTATTTTCTATTAAACAATTTGGGTGTAGACGGACTGAGTTACGAGAATATGTACAAATTTATTGTTCCTGTACTGTTAATTTTATTTGGTGTAAACGTGTTATTCAAGGGACCCAGGCAAAAAAGAAAAGCGGAAGATTGGTGGGGACAGGAATACGTTGATAGTAAAATTAGAAAGCACGAACGTAAAGCAATGAAACAACAAATGCGTAATGAATTTAGAGCAATGAAGGAAGAAGGACGCACCGACTATAGCGGTTTGGGTGAACAAATTCGCGAGGAAAGTAAAACATACTACGATGAAGTTTATAATAAAGCCAACCATGATTGGAAAAAGGGATCGCAAGACTATCGCCATAATGGGAAAATCAGTCGTTCCAGTTTTATTGGCGATGTTTTTTTCGGTGAAGATGATTGGGACTTGGCGCCGTTGGATGTTTCTTTATTCATTGGCGATACCGTCATCGATTTAACTAAGGCGAATATTCCCATGGGTGAAACGAAGATCAATGTATCCTCTTTTATCGGTGATTTAAAAGTTTTTATTCCTAATGATATGCAGGTCGAAGTATGTGTTATCGCATCCGCGTTTATTTCGGATATGAAAGTATTAGATCGCTACGAAAGCGGCTTGTTCAAAAATTTACAGACACAAACGAGGGATTATGGGGACGCGGATAAAAAAATTAAGATCGTGGTTAGTACTTTCATTGGCGATGTGATCATTAAACGTGTTGGATAGGCGGGGGAAAAGCGAATGATGAACCGGATCGAAAATATGAAATGGCGTCTGCCGATCTTTTTTTTCATCTCGAGTTGTATCACATTGAGTGTCGGTATTATCGGCAGAGACTATATTATTAAACATGTTGAGCTGCCGCAAACTGCGCTTTGGATAACATTGCTAGTGGGCCTTGGGATCATTAGTTTGATGATTGGATATGAAGCAGCTTTGACGTTTCAGCGTAAATTGGATGTATTGCATCTAGCCATCATGCAGGTATCCAAAGGGAATTTAAGCTCGCGAATTGATGTGCCTGGAACGGATAGCTTCGATACCGTATATGAAGATTTTAATGAGATGACGGATTGGGTTGAAGGGAAAATGCGGCTTTTGCAGCGCTTAGGTGAGGAAAGCGTGATGCAGCATATGAATTCCAATGAAGCGGCGGTGCTTGAGGAACGCAAGCGTTTAGCCCGTGATTTGCACGATACCGTCAGTCAACAGCTCTTTGCTATCCATATGTCTTCAGCCTCTCTACAAAAAATGCTTGTTAGTCGCCCGGAAGCTGTGGGCGCAGTGGTAGAACAGCTCGTAACGATGTCGCAGCATGCTCAAAAACAAATGCGCGGCTTGATTGCGCAGCTTCGACCTTTAGAATTGGAGGACAAATCACTTGGAGATGCATTGGATCAATGGTTTCCTGTTTACTGTAATCAAAACGGTTTGCAAGGAAAGCTTGATTTACAATATCAAACTCCGTTTTCCGAAGCTTTAGAGCACCAGTTGTTTCTGATCATTCAAGAAGGGATGGCAAATGTCGTTAAGCACGCAAAAGCGATTCATGTACTGCTTGCGCTATATGAAACGGATAACCAATTTGTCCTGCAAATTACCGATGATGGACAAGGCTTTGATATTTCTCGCACGCAGCAGACATCTTACGGCTTAGCAACGATGAAGGAACGTGCGCAGCGATTGGGCGGCAGCGGCGAAATCACCAGCCGCACCGGATCTGGCACAACCATCAAGATCAACATACCGAAATTCACATAACCAAAGGGGAGAATAAAGCAATGGCGATGGATGCTTCGATTCGGGTCTTGATAGTAGATGACCATGATATGGTTCGGCTTGGATTGCGAACCTATTTAATGATGGAACCGAAAGTAACGGTAATTGGCGAAGCCTGCAACGGCTTAGAGGCCATTTCACTTCTCCAAGAGCTTGCACAAAGGAATGCAGACAAGGCAGCAGCGGGGGCACTCATCGGTGAAGATGAGCTCATGCCGGATGTGATCTTGATGGATCTGATGATGCCGGTCATGGATGGAGTTGAAGCAACTGCTCAAATTATCGCACAATTTCCTGCCTTGAAAATCATTGTGCTTACCAGCTTTTTAGAAGAAGATAAGGTTGTTAAAGCGATTGAGGCGGGAGCAGTAAGCTATGTGCTTAAAACAATCTCTTCCGATCAGCTTGTCCATGTGATTCAAGGCGCATATTATGGTATGCCTGTGATAAATGCAGAAGTTTCTCAAGCTTTAACTCGCGGATTACGGCAGCGTTCACTTCAAGGAGAAGATGAAGGGTTCACATTGCGCGAAAAAGAAGTGCTGCTTCTCATAGCAGATGGACGGGCCAATAAGGAAATTGCGGAAGAATTGCATATAAGCATAAAAACGGTGAAAACGCATGTGAGTAACCTGTTAATGAAATGTGCATTAGATGATCGTACCCAGTTGGCTATCTACGCACATCGTAAGGGCTGGGTCAATCAAACGAAATAAACTGCATAAAAATGCTCCATCCCGACCAAGCTATGGAAAAGGCAAGGGAATATGGAAAGGGGCGCTGAACTAGTGATTGCATTGACATCGGAGCTAGAAAATGTTGTTGAAGGATTCGTCAATATAAATGATTACTTGGGAAAATTTGAATTTACGCTTGGCGGTAATTGGGATTATGAGCATGGTTACTTCGACCGTTATTTAGATGAAGCACATAAAGTATGGTTACGCATTCCCTTTCAAGTGATTTCGGGAACATTGGATGGAATGACAGATGAGTCAGATGCGACGATCAAGCTGGGAACTCCATATGTGTTGAAGCATTTATACAATGAAGGCTTAGATCCAGAGGCTGTTCCTAATGTATATGGGTCTTTAATGAACCAATTTCAAGAACCAATTGATAAGGATGCCAAGGTAGAAGATCATTGGTTGAAGCAAGCGGAACAAATTTTAAAAGAGGTGGAAGGTACATTTCGACAATAATTTGTTTTATTTAGCTCCATTTTACCTTTTCTTAAGGTTCATTTAAGGTTGCGCGTGCAATATAAACATATAGAAAGCAATCTAAGAACCTAGTTATATGGAGGAGGATCATTCAATGGAAGACAATAAAAAAGACTACAATGATTTTTTTAAGAATGATGATCAGAAAGAAGCAGAACCGAAGCAAGAAAAACCATCCTATTACTATTCTTATGGCCCTTATAAATCTTCCGATACGGAGGAGCGAAAGCCGGAAACGACTTCAGTAGTATCTTCAGCAGATGTGACCGAAGTCGAAATGACGTCGCCTCAACCATTACGCTCGATGGATTCGTTTAATGACCCTATAGCTCAATCGTCCGAAAGGCCAGGTTGGACTGCTAAAGAGCCTTATAAACGTTCTTCAGGAAAAACTTTTTTTGCAGGCTTTATGGCAGCAACCTTAGTAGTAGGAAGCTTAATGTTTGTTTCCGATAAAATGAACCTTTTTACTGGAGATAAAGTTTTAGTGAATATAGGTTCTTCAGCTTCAGCTTCTGCTGCTGGTGCAAATAATGGCGCGGTCAAAACGGCTGCAGTAGATTTGGCGCGTCCGACTAATATCGCGCAAATTGCGCAAAATTCCAGTCCGGCGGTTGTTAAAATTGAAACATTGGTGAGACAAAAATCGCAACAAAGTTCTAGTGGCGGCGGCTCCGTATTCGACGATCCATTCTTCCGTCAGTTCTTTGGCGATCAGACACCGAACCAAACGCAGCCGCAAACGAAACAAAATAGCAATTCAACTAAGATATCTCCATTAGTACCTCAAGGTTTAGGATCCGGATTTATTTTTGAAAAAACCGGTTATATCTTAACCAATGAACATGTCATTGATGGCGCAGATGAAATTCAAGTGACTGTGCAAGGTTATGATAAGCCTTTTACAGCAAAGCTGCTTGGAAACAGCTATGATCTTGATTTGGCTGTGTTGAAAATTGAAGGCAGTAAAGATTTCCCGATGCTGCCATTGGGCAATGTGGATAGTACAAACGTAGGGGATTGGGTTGTCGCGATTGGAAATCCATATGGATTTGACCATACGGTCACGGTTGGTGTACTTAGTGCCAAAGAGCGTCCAATCGAAATTCCGGATCAACAAGGTACTCGTAAATACAAGCATTTACTTCAGACGGATGCATCGATTAACCCAGGAAACTCTGGTGGACCATTGATCAATTTGAACGGTGATGTCATTGGTATCAATACGGCAGTCAGCTCGCAAGCGCAAGGAATTGGTTTTGCAATTCCAACAAGCACGATTCAAGGGGTTTTGACTAGCTTGATAAATAACGTTACGATTCCGAAGGAACCGGCTCCTTATATCGGTGCGAATGTGGGTAATATTGATGATACTCTTGTGCAGGATTTACAACTCAGCAATACAGATGGAGCTTTAGTTGCTGGAGTGCCGATTGGCGGACCTGCATTTAAAGCAGGACTTAAAACCAATGACGTCATTGTTGGATTCAATGGTACGGCAATTAAAACAAATCAGGAATTAATCGATCTTATTCAAAAATCAAAAGTGGGTGACAAAGTCACGTTGAATATCATACGCGATGGAAAAAAGATGGATGTAATCGTTACAATTGGCGATAAAAATACGGATAAAAGCGCGCAACAGAATTAAGAGATAGCATATTGTTTGAAGAAGCAGACGGGCGATTATTCGTGATGCGCTGCTTCTTTTTTGTTGCCTGCGTGTTTCTGTTACAATAGAAAAAAGGATGGTGCTAAATTATGCGGGAAAAAATAATGGTAATCGACGACGATGATAAAATTACTTCAATGCTAAGACGCAGTTTAGCATTTGATGGATATACTGTTTTTACTGCGAGTAATGGGCAAGATGGATTGAAAGCGATTTTGGACAATGAACCTGAACTGGTGATTCTTGATGTGATGATGCCATTTGTTGATGGCTGGGAGGTGTGTCGGCGAATTCGCGCATCCGGAACGGATATTCCAATCTTGATGTTAACGGCAAAGGACGAAGTAAGCGATCGGGTGAAGGGGCTGGATCTTGGCGCAGACGATTATCTGGTCAAACCCTTTGCGTTAGAAGAATTGCTCGCTAGAGTTCGTGTTCTCTTGCGTCGCAGGGCGGAGCGGCCTGACCAAAAGGTCAATCAGATTAGCTATGAAGACGTCATTATGGATTTTGATACGCGTGAAGTATTTCGCGGCGGCAAATTGATCGAACTTACAACCAAAGAATTTGAACTTTTTCATTTATTTTTACAAAATCCGAAGCGGGTGTTATCTCGTGATTTAATGATGGAAAAGATTTGGGGCTATGACTTTAGTGGAGAATCGAACGTATTGGAAGTATACATTGCCTTAATTCGCCAAAAAACCGAGGAATTCGGCGGCAAAAGATTAATTCAAACCGTTCGCGGCGCTGGCTACGTATTGAGAGGGGAATAGTAAGCATGACTATTCGTTTGCGGCTAACCTTGTGGTACTCGGCTATTTTGGCGATCACACTGCTTGTTTGTGGTGTCGCCGTTTATTTTTTCTTGTCGCATTATTTAATAAGCAATCAAAAAGAGCATATGGAGCAATTGCGTGACGATGTTTCATCCCGGATGGAAGTAACCAGTATCACCATACGCGGGAAGCTATTTCAGCAAATTGAAATACCACCGCTGGATGCGTTTCAATATCCCGGTTTTTTTATTCAAATCTCAGATAAACTTGGGCAAGTTAAAATTCCAACAAATAGTCCTCCTATATTCCCTCTACCGAGCGGGGAAGCAGCAGCAGAGGCCGCTCAACAAAATAGCTCCTATTATTCATCTGCAAAAGTGGGCAGTACTTCATTGCTTATTTTGAATAAAGCGCTTAACATTCCAGGAAGTAAAACATCGCCGGAGCAAAAATTTGCAGGGTTTTTGCAGGTAGCGATTAAAGTGAACGATATTAATGGAGTGCTGAATAAATTGTTATATGCCTTAGCTCTGTTAGCGGTTTTAATTATTATCGCAGCGAGTTCTTTAGGCTGGTTTCTTGCGCGTAAAGCTTTGAAACCGATCGAGCATGTGATCGCAGCAACGAATCAAATTGAAAAAGGCGCCGATTTGGCTAAACGTATAGAATATCACGGTCCTCAAGACGAAATTGGCAAGTTAACGAATACGATCAATAATATGCTGGCTCGTGTACAAATTACCTATTTGGAGCTGGAAGAAACCAATCGGACCCAACGTCGGTTTGTTTCCGATGCATCCCATGAATTACGCACACCTTTGACAACGATCCGCGGAAATGTGGAATTATTGGAAAAGATGTGGCGGCAGTTAGAGCGGCAAAATGAAGAGGAAGCCATGTTTAATAATCAAGAAAAGCTTACTTTATCATTGGAAGCGATGACAGATATTTCTTCCGAAGCAGCGCGCATGAGTCGACTCGTCAATGATTTGTTATCCCTTGCGCGAGCAGATTCTGGGGAGACCATTCATAAAACGCGGATTCTTATTTTACCGCTCGTTGAAGAAGTCATTCGCAAGTCGCAGTTTTTACCAAGAACAGCAGAATGGCGATCAGGGAATTTAAGTGCGTTAGTCTATGCGGAGGTTTTTGGAGATACGGATTATTTACAGCAGCTTTTATTTATTTTTATTGAAAATGCATTCAAATATACGCCTGCTGGATTCGTTCAAATCGATGCGCTGCGTTCCAAGGAACAGATCGGTCTGCGGATTCAAGATACGGGATTAGGTATGGATAAGGAAGAAGTCCCCTTAATTTTTGAACGTTTTTATCGTGCAGACCCTTCACGAGGCCAAACAGCTGGTACAGGCTTGGGTTTATCTATTGCGCAATGGATTATTGACCAGCATGGAGGCTCCATCGAGGTAATGACTCGCAAAGACGAAGGCAGCACTTTTATTATTTGGCTGCCGCTTCACTTTCCTACAATGCTGGAATAGGCTATAATAAAGAAGCGGGTAAATGATTAAAAATGGGGATTTCATATGGAAGTCGTAAAAATATCGCCGAGGGGTTATTGTTATGGTGTTGTTGACGCTATGGCATTAGCTATGCAGACAGCAAGAAATCTGACTTTACCGAGACCGATCTATATATTGGGGATGATTGTGCATAATGCGCATGTGACCGACTTCTTTGAAAAAGAAGGGGTTATTACGTTGGATGGTGAGAACCGTCTGGATATTTTAGAACAAATTACGGAAGGAACCGTTATTTTCACAGCACATGGGGTTTCACCGGAAGTACGCCGCAGAGCCCGGGATAAAGGGATGACTGTTGTGGATGCCACCTGTCCGGATGTGACACGCACGCACGATCTCATCCGCGATAAAGTTAATGACGGCTACGAAATTATTTATATTGGTAAAAAGGCGCATCCTGAGCCGGAAGGTGCGGTCGGGATTGCGCCAGAGCATGTCCATCTGATCGAAAAGCTTTCAGAGGTCGAACAATTAGAAATGAACACAAGTCGGATCATCATAACGAACCAAACGACGATGAGTCAATGGGATATTAAAGATATTATTAATCGACTCATCGAGCGATATCCAACCGCAGAAATTCATAATGAAATTTGCTTGGCTACACAGGTCCGTCAAGAAGCAGTTGCTGAGCAAGCCAAAGATACGGAATTGGTTATTGTTGTTGGCGATCCGCGCAGTAATAATTCGAATCGTTTGGCGCAAGTTTCAGAGGAAATTGCCGGTGTAAAAGCTTATCGAATTTCGGATATAAGTGAATTGGATTTGCAATGGCTGCACGGTTTGCATAAAATAGGCGTTACCTCAGGAGCTTCAACACCAACACCAATTACCAAGGAAGTGATTACTTTTTTGGAACAATATGAAGAAAATAATCCGAAAACGTGGGAAATTAGACGAACAGTAAATATGAAAAAACTCATTCCGGTTGCGAAGGAAAAAGTCTAGAAAGAGGTATACTATTGAAATCGGAAAATAAGTCTCGTTGGGTTGGCATGGGTCGTTGGTTTAAATTGAAATATTTGCTGCTATTCCGTGCTAAGGGCGGTCCTGCAATGGTAGCGAAAGGATTTGCGATTGGTTTATTTATTGAAATGTTCACCCTCCCAACCTTTGGCTTAGCTGCTGTGCTGATTCTGCCGCTCGTCTATTTTTTACGTGCTAGTCTTCCTGGCGCTCTAGTCGGTTTTTTGTTTGGAAAAATCATCTATCTTCCTTTGGCTTTTTTGAATGTCAAAGTAGGACGGTTGATACTACCAAAACATGCTTCACGAGATATTCATTTTCATCATGCCTGGTTGGAAGTCGTTGTAAAAAAAGAAATTTATTTAATAGCGGGCGGCATTATTAATGGGTTGCTATTAGGCTTAATTTTATATTTTCCGGTTAAATTACTGTTAGAGCTTTATGCAACTAGACGTAAGGATAAACGCAAAAAACGTAAAGCACAGCTAGCTTTAATAGCCGCCCAATCGGACACAGATACGTTTAACTAACGCGTTAATGATTAGGGTTCAGTACATGATTAGGGCGCAGTACTTGACGATTTGGCTAAAATCTTGTATATTATTTTTACGAGAAAACACTTTAGCGATTAAAAGCTTAAAAGCGTATAAGCGTTGAAGTGCGAATGTAAACGTGCATGCAAATGAAATTAAGGGGCGATAAAGATGATCGTAATCACATCAAGCAAAATAAGTGACGAACGGATTAATGAAATTATTCATCATATTGAAAAACAAGGCGTTCAGGCCCATGTTTCCAAAGGAGAAGACCGTACGGTCATCGGAATCATCGGTAAAGCTGATCCTCAGCTTGCTGAACATTTAAGACAGTTATCAGGTGTTGAACAAGTAGTTAAAATATCCAAGTCATACAAATTGGTAAGTCGCGATTTCCATCCATCCAACACCATTATTAAAATTGGCGATGTTGAAATCGGCGGAGATCAGTTGGTTATTATGGGCGGTCCCTGTGCTGTAGAATCACCTGCGCAAATTGATGAGATTGCCAGATTAGTCAAACGAGCAGGCGGACAAGTGCTGCGCGGTGGAGCATTTAAACCTAGAACGGGTCCTTACAGCTTTCAAGGTGTAGGTGTTGAAGGGCTAGTGATGATGGCTGAAGCGGGCAAAAAACACGGACTTTTAACCATAACTGAAGTCATGACACCTGAATATGTGGATGTATGTGCCGAACATGCGGATATCCTGCAAGTGGGTACACGGAATATGCAAAATTTTGATCTGCTGCGTAAGCTTGGAACGATTCAAACCCCCGTATTGCTGAAGCGTGGCTTTAGTTCCACTTACGATGAATTTCTTAATGCGGCGGAATATATTCTCGCAGGCGGGAATCCGAACGTTATGTTGTGCGAGCGCGGAATTCGCACATTCGAAACCTATACGAGAAATACTTTGGATTTGACTGCGATTCCTGTATTACAGCAATTAAGTCATTTGCCCGTTATTTCCGATCCGAGCCATGGTACCGGTCGTCGTGAATTAGTCGAAACCATGTGTAAAGCATCCGTCGCGGCTGGAGCCAATGGATTAATCGTGGAAATGCACACGGATCCAGACAATTCGATGACAGGTGATGGTGTGCAATCGCTTTTCCCTGATCAATTCGCCAATTTGCTTGTTGATTTAGAGAAGCTTGCGCCGATATGCGGAAAACGGTTTGATACGAAGAAGCAACCGATCGCAGCAGGCTCCTGGATTAAATAATTGTTCTACCTAATAAATAGGGTCTTTCTGCTTGATGGTTCAGTTGGCTGCCACTGAACGTTCTAGTAGAAAGACCTTTTTGTCTAAAATGTGAACAAAACCCAATGATGGTGTCAACATACATTACACAGTCTTAAAAAATAGCTTACATAAGTATTGACGCCTTCTGGACGCTCGTTTTATAATATGACCAAGAATAATAATAACTAGAACAATGATCGCCGAAATACGATTAATGTTCGGAAATTGGAGGCTTTTTTCATGTCAGTTCAGAATGTTTTAAGTACAATTAAGGAAAAAAATATTGAATGGGTAGATTTTCGTTTTACAGATATTGGGGGAGTGTCCCATCATATTTCAGTACCAGCAGTAGAAATAGATGAAGATACTTTTATAAATGGTGTTGCTTTTGACGGATCTTCGATCCATGGCTTCAAAGGAATTGAAGAATCCGATATGGTTATGATGCCTGATACAGAATCCGTATACGAAGATGCTTTTACAGCTCACCCTACATTAATTGTTTATTGTAATATTTACTCCCCTTCAGGAGACCGTTATGATCGCGATCCACGTGGAATTGCAGAAAAGGCTGAAGAATATTTGAAAAAAACAGGCGTTGGAACTACAGCATTTTTCGCACCTGAATCGGAATTTTTCATTTTTGATGATGTTCGCTATGAAACAGGCATGAACAAATCCTATTTTGAAGTGGATTCGGAAGAAGCGGCTTGGAATACAGGGCGTAAAGAAGAAGGCGGCAATCTTGGTTTTAAAATTGGCGTAAAAGGCGGTTACTTCCCGGTAGCACCTGTAGATACTCAACAAGATATCCGCAGTGAAATGTGTCGTTTGTTGATGGAAGCGGGTCTTCGCATCGAACGTCATCATCACGAAGTGGCAACTGCAGGTCAAGGTGAAATCAACTTCCGTTTTGACACGTTGACTAAAACAGGCGATAACTTGATGAAATACAAATACATTGTGCAAAACGTGGCAAGACAATATGGTAAAGTAGCGACATTCATGCCGAAGCCATTATTTGGCGATAACGGCAGCGGTATGCACGTTCACCAAAGTATTTTCAATGGCGATTCACCGCTTTTCTACGAAAAAGGTGCTTATGCTAACTTAAGTGAAATGGCTATTCATTATATTGGTGGTATTTTACATCATGCTCCTGCATTGATCGCGATTACTAACCCAAGCACGAACTCCTTTAAACGTTTGGTTCCAGGTTATGAAGCTCCAGTTAATCTTGTATTCGCTAAAGGAAATCGTTCCGCTGCGGTTCGTATTCCAATCGCTGCTGTAACGCCTAAGGGCTGCCGTATTGAATTCCGTACTCCGGATTCAACTGCTAATCCATATCTTGCTTTTGCTGCAATGCTAATGGCTGGCTTGGACGGAATCAAGAACAAAATCGATCCGCGTAAATTAGGCTATGGTCCTCATGATAAAAATATTTATGAATTGTCCGATGAAGAAAAAGCGGGCATTCGCAGTGTACCTGGAACTTTAGATGAAGCATTGAATGCATTGGAAGCGGATTATGAATTCTTGCTTCAAGGTAATGTGTTTACAAAAGACTTTATTGATAATTATGTGGGTATGAAACGCGATGAAGCGAAAGCTGTAGCGATTCGTATTCATCCTTACGAGTACGAGCTGTACTTCGGCTGTTAAGATTCTTGCCATTATAATCCGATTAGAAAAAAACGACCCCAGCTACGGGGTCGTTTTTTTAATACGACTACTTACTTACAGGAATCGCGTTTAAATATTTTTCTAGCGTGCTGCCGCTCTCTGAGATTTCCTTGGCAATTTTCGTACCTATATAACGAATATGCCAAGGCTCATATTGATATCCTGTTGTGGCTTCTTTACCTTTGGGATAGCGAATGATGAAACCAAACTCAGGTGCATGTTTTTCAAGCCAGACGGCTTCTTTGGTTCCGGCAAAGCAATTGGTTGCGGGACATTTGCCGTCGATTCCGGTCACATCGATAGCGAGTCCAGTCGCATGCTCGCTTGTACCTGGAACCGCACTGTAAGTACGTGCCTTCTCTAAACCATCTTTGGCGACATAGCTCTCGAATAATGCTTTTTGAGTAGCATAGGAGCGATAGGCGGAAACACCGGAAAGTGGAACGCTCGCTTTGGAAGCAGCAGCAAAAAGGTCTTCCAAGGCTTTGGCTGCTTCTTTACGCATTTTACGTTTTTCGATTTTTTCTTTAAAGACAAAGGGCACGTCCGGATAGACCAGATCTGTTGGCTCGTAATTTTGCGGTAAGGCAAACTGCTTGTTAACGAGTACAGTAATGCTTTCGGGCTTGGCAACGACCTGTACTGAATCTTTGGTCCCTGGGGGTTCCGTATTACTTTTCGTACCTGAGTTGTCAGGTGGGCTCGGAGTTTTTTGTATTGCGCCAGACTGTGAAGCAATAGCAGCAGGCGAAGGCGTTAAAGTCGCTGAGGCCTGTGGTGCAGCTGAAACACTGCTGGACGATGGTTCTGGTGACTTAACACCGCATGCGCTAAGTAAAGATAAGGTTAAAACAAGGGATAATGAAATAATGGCTGTTTTTTTCATCTGTAAATCCTCCTTCTCTAATGAAATAGACTACAGTAAATGAGATAAAGTTTCAAACTATTTTATGAGTGTGTTTAAAAAGTATAGCTATGTTGCGTAATGAATGTGCTTTCCAGCCTCATTTTCAAAGTCGGCACAAGCATATGCTTACGAAGCCAGTTTTGCAAAGCAAAACTTTCGACTTTACAAGCACACCCATTACTCCTCCTCGCCACTTTTTGAACACACTCATTAAGTGTGTTCCATTATGCCAACAATTTAAGTCATTCTTTTGTAACAATTCCCATCTAAACTAAATTTGAAGACTTTTCTAATGCTTAAATAGGCGGTGAATAGAAATGGCAATATTATGGACGAGAGATCAAGTGGTTCATTTACTGAACCGTGCATCTTTTTCGGCGAGTAAGCATGAGGTCGAGGCATCCTTGAAATTAGGGAGCGGAGAAACTGTTCGGCGGCTAGTTGCAGGGGAATCTCTGACGGATCAAAAGCAGGAGCTGCCTGCGATTAGTGAAATACTCTCTGATGGGAAGAATCTGGATGCCAAAAAAATTACAGATCAACAAACGTATTGGATCTATCGTATGGTTAAGACGCAAGCTCCATTGATCGAAAAAATGACCTTATTTTGGCACGGACATTTCGCCACTTCTTATCAAAAGGTAAGAGAAATACTCTTCATGGTTCAGCAAAACGAATTATTTCGAAAAAATGCATTAGGGAACTTCCATGAGCTTGTTCTAAAAGTGGGGAAAGATCCGGCGATGATGGTTTATTTGGATGCAAACAGTAATCGTAAGGGCACTCCTAATGAAAATTATGCTCGTGAAGTGATGGAGCTTTTCACATTGGGCATAGGCAATTATACCGAGGATGATGTTAAAGGCGCTGCTAAGTCGTTTACTGGCTGGAATGTGAATAAAGATACGGATGAGGTTACGTTCAATAAAAAGCAGCATGATCAAACCAATAAAACGGTTTTAGGTGAAACAGGCAATTTCAACGAAAGCGATATGGTCGATATTCTTTTTAAACAGAAGGCATTATCGCTCTTTATGGCAAATAAGCTGCTGCAGTATTTTGCTGCTATGAATCCAAGTCAGGATTGGATCAATGAGCTTGCGGCTGATTTTTACGACCAGAAGACGGTTGGCGAAGTATTGAGTCGTCTATTCTTGTCGGAACGCTTCTATGTCTCTGAGAATCGCATGGCACTGGTTAGATCTCCTGCGGAATATGTTGTAGGGCTGATAAGAGCTTTGGACCTGCCATTATCCAACGGCTTCGCAGGGGCCATGCGCAAAATGGGACAGGAGCTTTACTTGCCACCAGATGTTGCCGGATGGCGTGGTGGAAATGCTTGGCTAATGACAAGCAGTTTATTGGCGCGCTATCAGTTTGCGGAATCGGTTGCTAAGCGAGTGAAGCCAGCGGTGATTAGCACTACAGATTATGTGCCTGCTGCTAATTCGACGGGAGCAAGTGATTGGGTGGCACTTTGGGCGCGGAATTTGAATATAGGAGCCTTGGGGGTGCAAACAACCACCGTCCTTGATCAATATGCGAACGACACCTTTATGCATGCAGTCCAGAAAAATACGGGAATGCGAGGCTTACTGCAGCTGTTAATGGTCAGTCCTGAAGCGCAAATGAAATAAACAGATTATGCGAGGAGGTAGGGAAAGATGAATTTATCCAGAAGGGATTTTATCTTGAGAGGGACGGCTTTATTGGCTACGTTAGGGATCGGAGCCCCTCTGCTTTTAACGCAAACATCCAATCGTGTATTCGGCAGCGCTGAGCCAACTAAAAATATAAATTCTCCCGTTCTAGTCGTAATTCAAATGTCAGGTGGAAATGACGGCTTGAACACGATCATTCCTTATGGATCCGGGGCTTATTTTGATGCGCGCCCAACCTTAAGCATTACACAAAAAGAAGTGCTAACACTCGATAAACAGATGGGTCTGCATCCGAGCTTAGCAGGCTTAAATGAATTATATAACCGAGGCAAAGTCGCCATTATCCAGGGTGTTGGCTATCCAAAGCCCAATCATTCTCACTTTCGCTCGATGGAAATATGGCAAACTGCGGAACCTGATAAATATTTACACTCCGGCTGGCTGGGTCGTTATGTAGAAACTTCTTTGCAAGGAAACAAAAATCCTTTGCAAGCCATACAAATAGGGAATGAAGCAAATAAAGCATTTAGTTCTGATTCCATCAATGTGCCTGTGATTCAAACCTTGGATAATTTTAATTTTTTTGATCCGCATACACCCGTACAAGATCAGAATCGGCTAGCTCGTTCATTCATTGACATGTACAATCCTAATGGACAAGGCACGCAAATCAAAGTTACTTGTCAGCATGGTATGGATGCTTATCATAGCGTTGAGGCGGTTCATACATTAAGCAGCCGCTATCAAAATAAAGTGGTTTATCCAAAAAGCGGTATTGCCAAAGACTTGCAATTGGTAGTGAAAATGCTGGCAGGTCAATCTAACACACGTGTTTTTTATTTACAAATTGGCGGCTTTGACGATCATGCGCGCGAGAAAGAACAGCAAGCTAAAGTACTTAAGGAACTAGATGAGGGTTTAAGCACATTTTACGAAGATCTCGAGGCCCAAGGGCTGCAGGATAATGTAGTAACGATGGCATTTTCTGAATTTGGTCGCAGGGTGAAGGAGAATGGCAGTGGTGGAACGGATCACGGAACAGCTGGACCGATTGTGGTTTTAGGCGGTAAGGTCAAAGGCGGACTTTATGGAGAAGCACCGAATTTAACCGACTTGGATAAAGGAGATTTAAAATATCAGGTTGATTTTCGCTCCGTATATTCTACAATTATGGACAATTGGTTAAAGGGCGATGCCAAGGCGGTGCTTGGTAAAACCTATGAAAATTTGACGTTTATATGAAAGATTACATTTCCGACGGCTAATGCCGCCGGTTTTATTTGGTTCCATCGATTTTGTACTTGAAGCCCAAGGAGAATATTGCTATCATTATCGTTATATAAAAATAGACTGAGGTGTGGTTGCAATGACGAAGAGAGCATACAATTTTAACGCAGGACCGGCCGCTTTGCCGCTAGAGGTTTTGGAACAAGCGCAGGAACAATTTGTTGAATATAAGGGTATTGGTATGTCCATTATGGAAATATCTCACCGCAGCAAGGAATATGAGCAAGTCAATGATGAAACACAGCAATTGATCAAAGAGCTGCTTGAGCTTCCGGAAGGTTATAAAGTGTTATTCATGCAGGGCGGCGCCAGCACCCAATTTACAATGTTAGCAATGAATTTGTTAACGGCAGGTAAAACGGGCAGCTATGTAATGTCAGGAGCATGGGCTGAAAAAGCTTATCAAGAAGCTCAATTGCTTGGGGATGTTGCCATTGCGGCTAGCTTGCGCGAAGGCGGATTATTAAATCTCCCTTCAATAAGCGAACTCAAGCTGCCTGAGAATTCCGCCTATTTACATATCACTTCCAATGAAACGATTGCAGGCACACAGTTTACTGCCTTCCCTGATACAGGCAGCCTGCCGCTAATCGCCGATATGTCCAGTGATATTTTGTCGCGTAAATTTGACGCAAGTAAATTTGCGATGATTTATGCGGGGGCGCAGAAAAATCTAGGCCCTTCAGGTGTAACGGTTGTTATCGTGCGAGAGGATCTATTTAAGGATGCACCGAAAAAGATCCCAACCATGCTGAGCTACAGCACCTATTTGAAAAATAATTCACTTTATAACACTCCACCCGTTTACTCGGTATATATGGTTAATTTGGTGTTAAAATGGATCAAGAAAAATGGCGGTTTAGCGGCCATGGAAGTCCGTAATCGTGAAAAGGCGGCTTTAATCTATAATACCATCGATGATAGCCGCGGATTTTATGAAGGATTAGCGGAGAAAGCAGATCGTTCGCTGATGAACATTACGTTTAAGCTGCAATCCGAGGAATTAGAAAAGAAGTTTCTTAAGGAAGCGGTAGAACAAGGGTTTGTTGGTTTAGGCGGACATCGCAGTGTAGGCCATTTACGTGCCTCAACGTACAACGCTGTACCTTATGAAAGCTGCAAAGCATTAGCAGACTTCATGCTCCATTTTCAAAAAAACATCGGATAATTCACGATTAATAATCAAAAAGCACTTGTCAGGATCTTACCGCCTGCAAGTGCTTTTTGATGGAATATATCTAATAAAAGGGACATTTATGCAAGGGATTCTTTTAAAGCAGGTTCAGTAAGCTTGTAGCCGACATTACGGATGGTCATAATATAATCAGGTGTGCGTGCATTGCTTTCAATTTTATCGCGCAAATGACTGATGTGGACATCAACAATTCGGGTATCCCCAAGGAAATGATAATCCCATACGCCATGTAAAAGTTGCTGACGGCTTAATACTTTACCGCGGTGTTTACAAAGAAATAATAAAAGTTCAAATTCCTTCGGCGTAAGCTCAATCGCCGTTTCACCGATAAAAACCTCTCTTTGTGTCGGATGAACGCGAATTTTGCCGATTTCAACAGTGGGTTCTTCCGTATCCGTGGGTAAAGATTGGCTTCTGCGTAAAATAGCTTGAATGCGCGAAATCAATTCTTGCGGACTAAATGGCTTCGTCATATAATCATCCGCGCCGTTATCCAAGCCGGCAATTTTATCCGTTAAATCTTGCATAGCCGTTAGCATAACAATTGGTACAAAGTTACGGATGGTGCGTAATTTACGGCATACCTGAATACCGTCCATCTTCGGCAGCATCAAATCAAGAACGATTAAATCAGGCCGAAATGACTGAATGGCATCGAATACGGCTTCTCCATCATAAACGCATTGTACCTCAAAGCCGGCTAGCTTTAAATTAAATTCGAGCAGCGTGGATATGGATGGCTCGTCATCAACGACCAAAATTTTCTTGTTCATCATTTCGATTCTCCTTTTTTAATGACTGGATACTATTATTATCGCAGGGTTACGTCAACCGCATATAAAGAATAAGTTAAGCGAATGTTAATTTTCTAAGGAAGTGATCTTTTAATGTCGTTTCATATTGTACTTGTCGAACCTGAAATCCCGGCCAATACCGGTAATATTTCACGTACCTGTGCAGCCACAGGAACTCATCTGCATCTTGTTCGTCCGCTCGGTTTTTCTACGGATGATAAAATTTTAAAACGCGCTGGGTTAGATTATTGGCATTCAGTTAAGCTGCAGTACCACGATTCCTTTGCAGAAGTGCAAGCCAAATATCCTCAAGCTCGGTTTTTCTTTGCTACGACGAAAGCTGTGCGTAACTATGCGGAGTTTACATTTCAAGAGGGTGACTTCTTCGTTTTTGGTAAAGAAACGGCTGGATTGCCCAAAGAATTACTTCAAGCGAATGCCGATACGTGTCTGAAGCTGCCGATGACAGAAGCCGTTCGTTCGTTAAATTTATCTAACTCTGCAGCCATCCTCTTGTATGAGGCATTACGACAAACGAATTTTAGCGGATTATCCTAAAAAGAATTGAAATAGGACAAATAAATGTAAACTAGGCAGGAAATAGCCGAAAAATAGCGAAGTTAAAAGAATCAAATAGCAGAAATGGGGTGAATTAATGAAACCGGCAGGAATTGTGCGGAAGGTCGACCAATTGGGACGTATTGTTCTGCCAAAATCTTTACGCAAAAGATATCAAATGAATGAAGGCGATCCCATTGAGATTTTAGTTCAGGGAGATCATATCATTCTGGAAAGGTATCGCCCGCGGTGCGTTTTTTGTTCTTCGATTGAACAAGTTACGGAATTCAAGGAAAAGTATATTTGCAATGAATGCTCCACAGAATTGGTAGGTTTTTAATTAAGCGGTCGATAATCGGAAAGGGACAACAAAAAGCTACTCTTTATCACTTAAAAGTGGTATCGAGTAGCTTTTTCTAAAGTTATTTTATTATAGCCCGCTTGTTTTATCTTCATTATATGAAGAGGTTAGTATAGCAACAATAAATATTAATAACACAAGGATTGAAATCCAAAAGGTCATCGTAAAACACCTCCTAATTGTTAAGTCTATTATACCCAATAAATGTGGAATAGAACATCCTGATTTGTGAACATTATTTAAAAAATATAAAATTCGTCGGCAGCAGTCTCATGCGACCATCGGACGGTTTATTTATGACGTCTCCGTCGAATACCAATGTGGATGATCCGCCGCCATCGAGATTGTAAGCATCTATGACTCCCACCTGCCTCATGCGGTCTTGAAGCTCGGGTAAAGTGGCCCCGGAATTGCCGCTTTCATTGGCGCCATCCGCAACGATAATGAACAGCTGATCATTTTTAAAATTGCCAATTACGGTTCGAGAAGCGCGAGTTGGAGAAGTGAGCCACTTATTGGGAATATCCTGTTTGCTGCCATTTTGTAATAAAACGGGTTCAAACGAAGCGCCAAAGGCAGGTTTTAATTTAATTAGATCATTTTCCTGCCTAAATCTGCCGCCAATTAGCTTGAGATCTGCGCTTAGCCCAATAAAGGTATTGGCAATTTGTGGATCGGGCGTAAAAAAGCCATAGACGATTTTATTGCTATAAATCGTGTTTCCTGTTGGATATCGACCCTTATTATCATCCGCAAAACCGCCTGCGTTGATTCCCGCTATCGCGCCGTAACGGCTTACTGCTGACAAAGTAGTCTCGCTGCCCCCTAATTTATCCTTGCCTAAGACCATTTTCATCGCTTTATTTGATTTCAAATTGACTTTTAAAGCGTATCCTTTGTAATTGCTGTCATAAAAAGCATAGAGCTTGATATCAATGTTACCGCTGTTAGCTTGGCGAATGGGTTTACCGAAGACATTGCTAATTCGACCGTCAAAAACCAGCGTAGGCCGATTTACTTGACTTGCCGCTAATTTCAGGATACTGCTTACATCCGTATTGGTTTGATCATATAGCTTATAAAATTTTTCAATTATCGCTTTAATTGAGCTCCCA
This sequence comes from Bacilli bacterium, assembly GCA_028287395.1. Lineage (GTDB taxonomy): Bacteria > Bacillota > Bacilli > Paenibacillales > NBRC-103111 > Paenibacillus_AC. Next base: position 5,448 of record JAQBPR010000151.1, on the reverse strand, counting down.
TCTTGATTGGCTTTATCGAGCTTTTGCCGCACCACAGCTGTTTCGTCTTGAAGTGAAAACGCAGTTTGGCTTGGCATAATAAACGCTGATGCTTTCATTAAAGGCTGAATCGTAAATAAAAAAATCAAGATACCGAAAAATGGGGCACAAGCTAGCAGCATAAAACGGTTTGTACGCTGGATACTGCTCATTTAAGCACGTCCAAATTTTTCTGAAGCTCTTCCAGCTTCTTTTTAACCTCAGCTAATTGTGTATACAACTGATTGCTGCTGTCGGTTTTACTGCTTGCGCTATCTTTGGTAAAGGCTAGCAGCTGATTTAAGTGTTCTACTTTATCTTGCAAATCCGTCATTTCTTGATTAACACTTGCTTTTAAATCGCTTAATTGTTGTTGATAATCGTGTTGAATCGTTTGCAATTGCACTTGATTTTGTTGGGCTAAATCTACGGTTAATGCTTTTTTTAAGTAATTCGTGTACAGATAAGCGCCACCCAATCCGCAGCCAACTAACACAAACCATACAACAACGACCAGCTTATATGATTTTTTGTGCGAAGGGCCAGGATGATTGTTTCGTGAAAGCTGCATATCGGGTAAGACCTCAAGTGGAGTGCTCATAGATGTTCACCTCATTCAATTCGTTTTTTAACCTAATTATTATACCATAAACTATGAAGATAGTTTCAAGCTAATAGAGTTTGTTCCAAAAGAATAGCTATGTTGCGTAATGAATGCGCTATCCAGCCTCAGTTGAAAATGAGTATCTTGAATGGACGAAGGTGGAAACTCATTTTCAAAGTCGGCACAAGTATATGCTTACGAAGCCAGTTTTGCTAAAGCAAAACTTTCATCTTTACAAGCACACCCATTACTCCTCATCGCCATTTTTTGAACACTCTCTAAAAGAGTGTGTTTCATGTATGGTCTATCCAATGCTCGGTTACACTAAAAATTAAGTTAGTCGAAGTAGGGGAGTGAACTTATTTTGCTATATGATTGCATTATTGTCGGCGGTGGAATAGCAGGCTTGCAAGCAGCCATTCAGCTAGGCAGATACAGGCATAATGTGCTGGTGATCGATGCGGGTTATGGACGTTCGACCTTATGCCGCAGCTATCATAATTTACTTGGTTGGCCAAACGGCATCTCAGGGGATGAACTGCGCAAATTGGGAAGAAAGCATGCAGAAAGCTACGGCGTAGAGTTTATGACCGATGAAGTGATCAAAGCGGGGATTCATCCATCCGGCTTTGCAATACAGCTGAAAGAGAAATCGACTTTAGGGTACGTTGCGCGAACGCTGCTGCTGGCAACGGGAGTTCTTGATCGTTTTCCGCCCCTTCCAGGGTTAGTGCCATGTCTGGGACTGACCGTATATGTATGCCCTGATTGTGATGGCTATGAGGTGAGAAATCGCAGGACAATCGTTTTGGGCTCGGGAGAAGTCGGTGCTTCATTGACATTAACTCTCTTGGAATATACGAAAGATTTGATTTATATTAATCATGAGAAGCAATCTATTCGCTCACAAGTGATGGATGAATTAAATAAAAAGGGAATCGTTTATTTTGCGGAAGCGATTGAACATGTTTGGACGGCGGGAGAAGGATTATTTCAAGGTGTGCAGCTTGAGAATGGACAGGTGATTAATGGGGAACGCGCATTTATTGCTTTTGGTCGCAATCATGTTAAGACACAGCTTGCGGAACAGCTTGGTGTGGAACGCTTGGAAAATAAACATATTGTGACTGACCCAAGGAGTAAAATGACTTCGGTTCAGAATATTTGGGCTGCAGGCGACGCTGCCGCTCATGCCGAGCAGGTAAGTGTCGCTATGGGTGAAGGCGCGATTTCGGCGATTTGGATTCATAAAGCGCTGCATGAATGACGTGAGAAAAGGTCATTAAAGCTTCTTCTCCTAAGGGTGTAAGCTCATAGCAACCTCGTTTTACTCTTTTAAACCACAGATAATAATTTTGCTGGAGCAAGCTTGTTACTTTGGCATTCCCCGTCATCTCGCGTAATTGCTGTGTGCTTAATAGACCATGCTGCTTCAGAAAGGATGCACAGAGGAGCGCTTTCTCGCGATAAACAGTAACAAGCTTGCGTTTACTGCTGCCGCCCACATTATAATCTCCACTACGTTCTTTGAACTCAGTAATGATGGCCAACGATCGCTTTGCGTTCTTTCTAGGCACGTATGTTGACGGTTCGCAATGTACTTCAACGAAAGGCTTTTTAGACTTATAAAAGCGAACGGTCAGCAATCCTAAACCGAGCATCCGGCATAAGCGCTGCAATTCACTCCAATGTAAATTGTAGGGTGCATTTCCTTTGATTTTTTGCTCGGTAGCCAAGTAAACATGGTCTGAATTCTGCAAACGATCGATACCTTGGATGAGCAAGGGAAGGTTAAAAGTTTTTTTTAATTCAACAATTACGGGAGGCTCATCACCGCGTATGGCGACTAAATCGCAATGCTTCACTTCGGCACGTACTTCATAGCCCTGTTTTTCTAAAAATAACTTAATGGGTGGATAAAGCTCGGTTTCGCTTTGAATCGGCAACTTGGATTCTCCTTCCTCCTTATGAACAAAATAATTATATCATGATTTTAAGACATGCATCTAGGTAACTGCCCTTGGCTTTTTCGGCGATTTGGTAAACTTATCCTCCTTACTTGCATAAGTATTAAGGGAAACCTAGATGCAGGAGCAGTTGAGAGGAGGGTACTATGAATATTTTTAAGAAAATTTCAGAGCATAGGGCGGAGAAGGAAAGACTTGCATGGACTGGGACATTTGCCCAATATATCGAGAAAATCCGTGAGCATCCTGAACTCGCCATGACGGCACATTCGCGTGTGTATGAAATGATTGCATCGCAAGGTATGGTAGAACAATCAGGACAAATCAAATATAAATTTTTTGAGCAGGACATTTTTGGCCTGGATAAAACGGTGGAGAAGCTTGTTGAGGAGTACTTTCACTCTGCGGCCCGGCGATTGGAAGTGCGTAAACGCATTCTATTATTAATGGGACCTGTCAGCGGTGGTAAATCAACGATTGTGACCCTGCTTAAACGGGGGTTAGAACAATTTTCACGGACCGATAAAGGCGCAGTTTTTGCGATAAAGGGATGTCCCATGCATGAGGAACCGTTGCATCTGATCCCATTGGAATTGCGACATGAAATTGAACAAGAGCTGGGTGTCAAAATTGAAGGGACGCTTTGTCCTTCCTGCCAAATGCGCTTAAAAACAGAGTATGGTTTGAACCTTGAAGACGTTTTGATCGAGCGTGTGCTATTATCGGAAGAAAGTCGGATTGGCATCGGTACATTCAGTCCTTCTGATCCCAAATCACAGGATATTGCTGATTTGACAGGCAGTATCGATTTTTCAACGATTACAGAATTCGGCTCGGAATCTGATCCGCGCGCGTATCGTTTCGACGGTGAGCTCAATAAAGCGAATCGCGGCATTATGGAATTTCAAGAAATGCTCAAGTGTGATGAGAAATTTTTATGGAATCTGCTTTCCTTGACACAGGAGGGTAATTTTAAAGCGGGAAGATTCGCGCTGATTTCTGCGGATGAATCTGTAGTTATAAGATACTACTTAAAAAGCAAGATTATGACTGGAAATAGCATAATGAACTTGTTTCTGTTTGCGTAATGGGATTTTAACCAATGGCTGAAGTATTAAGCAAGATCTTAGGATTGAAAACCATAGTCAAATTAAATTTGCCTTTCGCAACGAAGTCAAGCATGATGTAGTCAAATATGCCGCGGAGTAGCTCGTTTTTTTCGCCCTTGCTCAGCTCAGAATGGAGGTAGACATATAAAAGTGATTTTAATCCGCTCTGGAGCTTCTCTAAATTAATTTCCCCGGTATGTTCTTTTTCAGCCTGTCCCCACAGCAAGTCCAACTGTTTTTCTTTCTCTTTGAGACTTTGTTCAATGTCCTTTTTGGTCAAATCAAACTGTTCCTCAGAAATAATTTCTTTGGTCAACAATCGGATGACCTGCTGCATTTCTTTTTGCAAGCCTTCCATTTCCTTCTTCAGTTTTTGGATTCTTTCATGGGGATCTATTTGACGATTACGCAGTGCCTCCACATCAATTAAGGTCTTGAGTTTTTTTCCCAGTTCCACAGCGTCAATTGCGATAAAATTTTGTTGAAGGATTCTGACGATTTCCTGTTCAACGCTTTGGTATTTCACATACACGCGGCACTCCAGACAATTCAAAAATTCTTTGAAGTACTTTGAAACCATGCCGTCCTTTTTAGTATAATATTGGGTACTTGATTGGCGGATCATCTTTTTACCGCAGCTCCCGCATTTGATTAAAGATGCAAGAGGGTTCGGTTCGAAGTCGAGTCGTACAGTCGGTTTAGCGCGGTTTTCTGTCAAAATTTCTTGGGCTTCTTTCCAAAGTTCTTTACTCACGATGGCTGGGTGAGCATTCTCCACAATAATCCAATCTTCAAGGGGACGTTTAATGATGCTTTTATTTATTTTTTGAGTCGTTTTGAAATGAAGATCGCCTTTGTAACAGGGATTGGTCAAAATACGCCGAATGACGATCGGATGGAAATAAGGTTTTCCTTTAGGGGCAGGGATGCCTTCATTTCTCATCACAGTCGAAATGGCATTATACCCCAGTCTATCGTTAACATAGTGATGATAAATTTTTTCGACTACCCAGGCTGTTTTTTCGTCCTTCTCTAGCTTTTGGGTGAAAGGGTTGAATGTATAGGCGAAAGGGATTCCGCCTCCACCTGTCATCCAACGACCTTGGCTTGCGTATGTATATCGACTTTCACGCAATCTTCGCTTTGTCATCTGGAGTTCTACACGGGAAACAAACATGTAAAATTGAATCGCCATATCATCTTCGTCATTTAAGGGATCATAGATTTTGAACGGTGTGATGATGAAAATTTGTTTCTCCCGAATCACATTATAGATAGCTCCCATTTGTTCCATATCTCCACGTCCAAGACGGGAAATTTCTTTTACGGCAATGGCAACCGTTCGCGGTTTGATTAAGCGCAGTTCATCCAGAATACCTTTGAAAACGGGTCTCCCTTCAATGTTATCGCCTGAGCCGATTTCTTCTCTGATTTCGTAGGGTGTGGTCATTCCACCTAAAATGCTTGTTAGAAGCTCCCTTTGCTCGGCTAGAGTGTCTTGATTTGTTTTCCGTTCCCGTACTACATCTTGACGGCTTCGCCGGATATAGCCAAGGATTCTTTCTACGGTAACCGGCAGTTTGTACATAATTTCACCTCTTTAATTTGGTGTGTATGACATAATGTAATAGTACCAAAAAATGATGTACGCATCAACTCGAACGTGACATGTCAAGAACAAACTTTTCGCTGGCCTTTGGCCATATTCAAATAAGCCTGTTATATATTCAAATGGAAACATTACGAAGCG
>JAQBPR010000119.1 GCA_028287395.1 Bacilli bacterium | reverse complement strand
ATCATAGAATGCCCGCACCGATTCCCGCTCGCTTCTTTGATATTGACTGTGTTCATCCACAGGATTGTATGGAATTAAGTTAACATTTGCGAGATGTCGTCTTTCGCCAACTAGGTCAGCAAGCTGAAGCGCATGTTCCTTGCGGTCATTTACATCCTTCAGCAGAATATATTCTAACGTTATTCTACGTTTTGTTTTATCCAGATAATAATCAATGGCCTGCATTAATTTTTCGATTGGAATGGCACGGTTTATTTTCATAATTCGTGTGCGAAGCTCGTTATTAGGCGCATGCAAGGAGACCGCCAGGTTTACCTTTAGATCACTATCGGCGAATTCATAAATCTTATCGGAAAGGCCGCTGGTCGATACAGTGATATGTCTTGCAGCAATGTCCAGTCCTTTCTGATCTTTAATAACCCGAATGAAGTCAACCATGTTAATAAAATTATCAAATGGCTCGCCAATGCCCATCACCACGACATGACTTACTGCTTCTTCTTGTTTCGCTCGATCCAGATGGAGTTGGACCTTCATAATTTGTTCCACAATTTCGGCACTGGATAAATCACGACTTTTTGCCAATAATCCGCTCGCACAAAAACTGCACCCGATGTTACAGCCAACTTGCGTTGTGACACAAACCGATAGACCGAATTTATGCCGCATCAATACCGTTTCAATCAGATTGCCATCCTTCAGCTTAAACAAAAACTTAATCGTTCCATCCGCTGATTCCTGCTTTAAGTTCTCGTTTAATGTCTGGATGGCAAAATGATCTGTTAACAGTTCTGTACATGCTGTATGAACATCAATCATTTCTGAGAAATCCGTGACGCGTTTCCGATAAAGCCAATCCCAGACTTGGGATGCCCGAAACCTTTTATGTCCGTGTTCCTCAAGCCATACTGCCAGTTGATCAAATGTCAATCCATAAATGGATGGTTTATTCATGCGTTATCCTCTTTTCCAAACAGTCCTATTCTACTTGAGCAGCCGAAGCTGTTGCTCTATTTATTATTGTCCCAAAATTTTTTTATTAAAGCAAGACGATACTGAGATTAAATATGCGCTGATTGAAATTTGGCGTTACATGACTTCACTCATATGACTGCTTCCAATGAATCTACTGTGAATTCGGTGAACCTCACACCAATCAATTGGTGAGCTTCTCAAATCATCGAGACTCGTAACCTCATCTCTCCTTGAAGGCTAGTTCCTAGCCTGATTAGGTTGTTTTAACTAGGCTCTGTATTGTAAGGCTAGTTTCAAGATATTTATTGCTGCATTTTTATCTCGATCTGCTGTATATCCACATGTAGGACACTGGTGAATACGCACAGATAGTGATTTTTTGACAATCTCATCACAATTCGAGCATTTTTGTGAGCTGTTGTATGGATTCACTCGTACCACTTGACGACCAGCACTTTCAGCCTTGTACGTCACGTATTGTATGAGTTGATTCCAACCGCTATCCGTAATGCTTTTGGCAAGATGATGGTTTTTGACCATCCCTTGTATATTCAAGTCTTCAAAAGCGATTAGTCCATAGGCGTTCACCAATTTTCGCGATGCTTTATGCGCATAATCCTTGCGTTGATTCGCTACTTTTTCATGTAGTCTTGCAAATTCACCTACAGCATTACGTCTGCGGTTTGAACCGCGTTTTTTCTTGGATACCACACGCTGCTTTCGTTTCAGCCTTTCTTCGCTTTTACGAAGATATTTCGGTGACTCTATTCCCTCACCGTCTGATGTTACCGCGAGCTGCAACACACCAAGGTCAATACCAATCTGTTTTTCTGAAGCAAGTAGTCGCTGTTCCTCGACCTCACAAGAAAAACAAGCGTAATACTTGCCATTCTTGACCCTGATTGTACACGTTTTGATTACCCCTTGCGGCTGGCGGTGAAGTCGAATACGCACTTTGCCGATCTTGGAAAGCTGAAGATGCTTTCCCTCTATAGAAAACCCGCTCTGCGGGTAGGTAAAAGAATTGAATTGACTTTCAGGTTTGAATCTCGGAAAGCCCGCTTTATTGCCGATTTTGACACGACGAAAAAATGCTTGATAGGCTTTGTCCAACCGTTCTACGACATTTTGCAGGACTTGGGAATGGACCTTTCCTAGTTCGGCAATATGTTGTTTTCTCTCAGGTAACGTTGCCTTTTGTGTGTAATAAGGAATACCCATTCCCGTTTGCTTGTAGGCAATTATGCGTTCTTGGAGCAAGCGATTATAAAGGAGACGGCAGCGTTCGAGTGTAAAATGAATGTTCTCTTGTGCTTCTTTGTTTGGGTACAAGCGAAATTTATAAGTTCGTTGCATGGCCGTCTCCTTTCTTTTGTTTTTCGATGTACTTCTTAATCGCTTGTTCCGAAACAGAGCCAATGGTTTCGATAAAAAAACTGCTATTCCAAAGATGCCCATCCCACAACCTCTTCTTCAGTTGGGGAAATTTCAAGAATAGTTTCCTTGCAGAGATGCCTTTCAACATTTTAACGATATAAGAAGGCGCAACTTTCGGATGTGCAGAAGCAAATACATGAACGTGGTCTCTTTCACCGACCTCTACCATGACGACTTCAAATTCTTTTTCTTTGGCGATCTCTTGGAATAATTCCTTGAGGTAAACTTCGATGTCTGCCGATAGGACAGAATGGCGATATTTAACCGACCAAACAATGTGGTAGTTGACGTTGTAAACGCATGTTCTAGCATGCTTTATGTTTTCTTTTGTCATACGTATAGTATATCATAAGTGAGATAATATTCTCATTTTATATATGATTTTTTATTTACATATGGTTATATAATTACCTCTGTATCTACAAGGGATTTCGGGCAAACGGACTTTCATCTACCCTATTCAAATAGGGAGGATTCCCGTCCGTATATCCTAAAAAT
>JAQBPR010000259.1 GCA_028287395.1 Bacilli bacterium | reverse complement strand
GGTGTCGGTGTCGGTGTCGGTGTCGCTGAAGATGTGAACTCATCCGCGCCAATATCAACAGATGTACCTTGCGCTCTAGCCTCACCATCGATGTCGTACGCTCCATTCAACGCCGCATTGGTCAAACCAGTATCAATAGCCGGAGAGGTTGAAAGTAAATGCAGGTTTGTTGGGGCACTTACAAACTTTGGATCAGCAAATATGGAATGTGCATCATTGCCTGTTCCTGTTTTATAACTTGCAAACGAAGTGTACTGAACGTTTTTCCAAGCAATCGTATAACTTGCAGAGCTTGAATAGAATAGGTTGTAATCGACCACATTACCCGTATTTTGCGTATAATCATTAGCGATTAAAATGTTGGACGCGCTGGCTACCAGAATATTATTCTCGATAGTGTTGTTTTGGGTATCGTATTGAACCAAAAGCTGTCCACCGTCAAGAGACTTCGTATCATTTTTGTAGATCGTGTTATTAATTATTTTACAATTGACTGTCGATCCTCGATTTGTATCATATCCGCCAATCGCCACACCTGTATAATTATTGTTATAAACTACGTTGCTTCTTATCGTAATATTGCTGGTTGACTTTCCATTATGCTCACTAGCCAATTCAATCCCAATGTCATTGGTATAGCTATAATTATCTTCAATGACCGTATCCTTACCGCCATCCACATAAATTCCGTCAGCGGCATAATCATTCCCATAGGCCGGGTTTCCATATGAAGTAATATTGTAAACAGTATTCCCTTTAACCAGACCATTTCTGGCTTGATCATAAGCTGTATTAGGCGACTTGCCTTCGAAACCAATGACATCAATACCAATGTTATTGTTATCATGAATTAAATTGTTCGTAATTTGAAAGGTGTCCACATTACCGTTGACGACTAAGGATTCGCTTGATCCTAATCGCAAATTCGTTAATGTATTCCCGTCAATAATAACATTATTAATGGAGCTTGGCGCAGCTGTTCCATACACGGCAATACCGTGAGCATCACCGCCATTGGTTGTATTGACCAAGGTTTTGATATCATGCACATTATTATTGCGAATTTCAATATGGCTGCCATATCCTGTCACAAAAACCCCTACAGCCATTGTTCCTGAAGTGGATGTACTATAATTGCGAATTTCAAAGCCTTTAATAATGATGTAGTCTTTATTCGTAATGTTAACCATAGCTTCAGTTCCAGATACCGAGAGACCTGTACCGTCTATAATAGCGGTTTCTCCCGGATAGTTTTGAAAGGTAATAAAGCCGCCCGCTGCGGACCCGGAAACATTCATTGTTATTTTCTCGTTATATATGCCGCCTCTTACGTTAACCGTATCTCCAGCTGCAACAGTATTGGCAGCCTTTTGAACCGTTTTCCATGGTGAAGCGATTGTGCCGGCATTACTATCATTTCCTGAAGCAGATACATAATAATTCGTTCCTGCAGCATGGGCTGCTTTTATGCCGAAGCCCCCGGTAAAAGCAGTTAAAACAAGAAAAGAAACGAATAATAACAAAACCTTAGCATTTTTCATGTGTTTTAAATTTAATATCATTAATATCATCCCTCCAACATCTTAATTTTTATTCGAGCTCTTCTAACAACAGAAAGCTAGCTTCTTCGATTCTTTTGATTTTCACCTCCGATTCTATGATCTAGTCTTGTGGCTGTTCTGAAAGACCTCTACATCCTGCAATGTAGTCTTATGCCCGATTCCGCCAATAGCTAACGTAGCCAGTGCCCCACAAACATTTGCGAATAATAAAAGCTCTTCCTCGCGTTTACCGTTTAAATATCCATAGATAAGCCCTGCATTAAAAGAATCTCCTGCTCCAGTCGTATCTATCGGTGTAATGGGATAAGCATTTACAGAATGAAATGAGCGATTGGGCGATGACATAACTGCCCCCCTTGCTCCCCTTTTCACAGCAACCCAATTACGTTGAATTGGCAGCTTAGCCCAAACCTCTTCCAAGGCACTGGCATCGTAAATATGCAAAAGCTCCTCTTCACTTGGAATAAAAAGATCTGTTTCCTCCAATAAAAGATCAATTTGATCACGATACCAAAGGTTGCGGACATCCCAGCCTGTATCAAACGAAGTGGTGCAGCCGTTTTGACGTAATCGATGAAATAGGGAATGCCAATGCGCTCGCATACCGTCCTGCAAAAAATAAGAGCCAAAATGAACATGCGTTGCATTTGCATAAAGCTCTTCCGGCAAATCCGCAGGTGTAATCGCAGGAATACTTCCCATATAGGTCAGCAGCCCACGATCCGTTGGGGTGGACAATGAAAGCGTGACGCCTGTCTTCATGCTTGAGTCCTGCTTCACACCCTTCGTGTTCACCCCGCGCTGCTTCAATTGTTCGATACAGAAGTCGCCAAAGTCATCCGTCCCAACCACACTGACAAAACGCACGTCCATTCCTAAACCCGCAAGCGCACAAGCCGTTATCGCTGAGGAAGAACCAAGAACCAGATCAAACGAATCTACCAGCTTTTCGCGATTCCACTCAGGCACAACATCCGCGCCTGTTACGATCATATCCACGTTTAATTCACCTACAACATAAACAGTCATATTAGCTAGCCCTCCTAGTGTAATTCCGCGATAAGATGACGCTCATGCTCATACAACTCATTGAACATCGCTTTTATTTCTGCAAGGGAGCAAACCGCAGCAGTAAGCGGGTCTGCCATCAAAGCATGCATCGCCATATCTTTATCGTGTTCCAGCACAGATGAGACCGCTAGCTCAAAGAAGGACATATTACTGCGGCACAGCGCAGCGAGATGTTCCGGCAACCGTCCAAAATGACAAGGATGAATCCCGTTGCGATCAATCATACAGGCCACTTCAACAACGCCATCCTGAGGAAGATTCGAAATTAAGCCTTGATTCAATACATTGCCGTAAATGACTTTAGGTACGTGATTCAATACGGCTTCAATAATGGTCGCAGCATATTCATTCGATCCGCTAAAGTCAATAGGCTCTGCGCCAGACAATTGTTTTTCGATCAAATCATCATTTTCCTGCCGCCATATCGGCCAATTGTTTGCATAAAATCCGGTTGCACCGTTATAGCCCACACTACAGTGCTCATCTATTAAATCCTGTCTCTTGCGATAATAAGGGATATATTCTGAAAAATGACCGCTAGATTCAGATACAAATGCACCCAAAAACTTCATCGCGTCGAGCCTAACAGGATCCTTGGCCAAAAGCTTAGGTTCTTTAATCCGATCCAATAGGACAGGGTATAAATCCTGATTGTTGTGTTCCAATTCGACAAACCAAGACATATGATTAATGCCTCCTGCTTTCCACTTCATTTCTTCATAAGGGATTCCCGCATATTTGGCAAGCTGGCGAGATGAATTTTGAATCGAATGACATAATCCCACAACGGGAATATTCGTTATTTTAGTCGTTAATAAAGTAACAGCAGACATGGGATTCGTATAATTCAATATCATCGTTTGCGGACATAGCTCTTCCAAATCTCTTATTATCTCGATCCATGTTGGTAACGTACGCAATGTTTTGAATAAACCGCCAGGTCCAAGCGTATCGCCGATGCATTGCTTGACACCATATTTTAACGGAATTTCAAATTCGGCCTTCACGGTTTCCAGCCCATGGACTTCGATCTGATTCACCACAAAGTTAGAGCCGGCCAGTACTTCTCTACGATCTGTAGAAGCCAGAACGCTCCATTGCTTTCCAGCTATACTGATCAGCTTTTCAACCAACCGTTGGGCGATTTGCAACCGGCGTTCGTCAATATCAACGAGTGCAATTACACCTCCATGCAAATCCGCGATATTCAAAATATCAACGACCAGTTCCCTCGTAAATGCGCTGCCTGCACCAATGATAGTTATTTTTGTCATGTGTATTCTCCTTAGCGTGTTTATTTTAAACCTGTCATGGTTAAGCCTTTTAGGAACTGCTTTTGGAAAATCAGATAAATAATGATTACGGGTAACATAATCAACACCGCCGCAGACATAACAACATTGTAATTGACTGTATGTGCGCCGTTAAAAAAGACGAGAGCCAGCGGAACCGTCATGTTGTCCGAATCATTCAATACAATCAAAGGCCACAAATAATTGTTCCATGATCCCATAAAGGTAAAAATACCCAGCGCCGAAAGCATCGGCATAACCAATGGCATCATCACACTATAGAGCACTCGCAGCTCACCCGCTCCATCGATACGCGCAGCCTCCATGAGATCTTTAGGAATGTCTTCAATAAACTGTTTGGCAAGGAATACTCCGTAAGCGCTGACCAGACTTGGCAATACAATGGCGGACAAATGATTAATTAAGCCCAGCTTCGAAATGATTAAATACGTGGGAATCATTACCACCTGAAAAGGGATCATCATCGTTGCCAAAATAGATATAAACAAGACGCGCTTGCCCATAAAATCAAATTTGGCAAAAATGTAGCCGCCCAACGCGCTGGTAAACATCGTAACGATTGTAACCACTACGGAGGTTATAGTGCTGTTCATTAACCAGCGAAAAAATGGCGCCTCTTTAAATACGGTACGATATCCATCTAAGCTTGGATCTTTAGGAAGGAATGTGCTATTTGACGAAATAATCTCCAAGTTACTTTTTAATGAGGTTAAGAGCATCCACAGAAAAGGAAGTAAAGTAAAACAAGCTGTGCCGAACAAGAGAAGGAATATAATCGTATTAAATATCGAGAATTTGCGATTCATTCTGCTTCCCCCTTAATATTCCCATTGGGAACGGCCTAATTTGATTTGTAATTGCGTAATAACCAGAATAATAACCAGCAATACAGTAGCCATCGCAGAAGCATAACCCATATTCGAATATGTAAAGGCATTGTCGTAAATGTTCAAAGCAAGCACCCTCGTTTCGTTAAACGGCTCCCCCTTGGTCATCACCTGGAATTGTGCAAAAGCTTGAAAATAGGAGATGATCGTCGTTATCGAAACGAATACTGTCGTTCGATTTAACAAGGGTAGAGTCACATGGCGGAAGATGACCCAACGATTAGCTCCATCTAGCGTCGCAGCCTCGTAATACACTGTAGGAATGGAATCCAGTCCCGCCATAAAAATCACAATATTGTAGCCGCTATCCGCCCATAAAGTCATCATAATAACGGAAAATAACGCCAGTTTCGGATCGGAGAGCCAATTCACCGCATGCATGTGAAAATGCAGTAAAATCATGTTGAACAATCCACCATCTTTATTAAACATGGTCGACCAAACGACTGCGGCACCAGAGAGCGGTGCAATAGCAGGCAGGAAAAAAATCGTTCGGAACATATCCCGCATCCACCCCGTCCGCAGCCTTTGAATCCCAACAGCGATCAAAAGAGTGAAAACCAAATTGATCAAAACCGCAAAAAACACAAATTTAAAAGTCACCCAAACCGATTTTAGAAAGACATCATCCGATAAAAGACGCTTGAAATTGTCTAAGCCCACAAAAGGTGAATCAGAGCTTAATGGACTGTACTGATAAAATGAAAGAACAATGCCCCAAACGATTGGAATAATTGCGAACACGAGAAACAACAAGAAAATGGGAGACAACGAAAAAAACACAAATTTTGTATGATGGGGAAAGCCTTTTGAGCGCTTCCCCTGTTGAATGTGTTGTTCTGAATGTGCTAGCTTACTTGTCATGCGACAACACTCCTGTTTATTTATGCTGATCCTGACTTTGATTTACAGCATCTTCAATTTTTTTCAAGCCTTGCTCTACTGTAAGTTTTTCTGAAGCAATAAGCTGAAAATTGTCGTTCACTTGTTTGAAGAAATAGTCACGATCCCATAGCAAACCAATCCATTGCCCGTATTGAAGCACATCAAGAGAAGGCTTAACCATCGGCATCGCCTCGATAAACTTAGGATCTGCCACTACTTGTTTTTTCGGAGGAATGGTGGAGGTTCCAATATTCCATGCTCGCGAATTTTCGGCATTGGAGAAGTATTGCACAAAATCCCAAGCTTCCTTCGTGTATTTACTATTCTTGGCTACAACAAGCCCCCAACCAGACTCTGCTGCAAAAGAAGGCGGGTTGGATGTAAAAGAAGGTACAGGCGCATATTCAAAATCATTAACCTTATATGTTCCTTGACCATTAGCAATGGTCCACGGCCCACGATAAGTCATAGCAGAATTACCTTTAAAGAAGAAATCCGAGGTATCCAATTCACCGCCAAATGACGACAAATCTGCAACTTTATCGACAGTAACCAATTCTTTTAAAGCGGTCATCGCTTTTACAGCTTCTGGAGTGCTTAAATTGATATGGCTGTTCCCCCCCCAATACTTGCCATTCTGCTGTAAAATTAAGGAAAGCAAAGTATAGGTAATATTATCAGAGGATACAAAATCAAAGCCTTTGACTTTAATTTCATCCCCATTTCGTACAGTAAGCTTTTTTGCTGCATCTACCAATTCCGTCCATGTTTTCGGGTAGGATATCCCTGCATCCTTGAACATCTTAGGATGCACAAGCATGCCTCCGTTTTCTATATTGAATTCCAATGGAACCCCATACAGCTTATCCATCCAAGTGTAAGCACCGAGCGGAGCCGCATAGTAATCCTTTTTCACTTCGTCGCTAAAGGGTACCTCTGCCATAAGTCCATTTTTGTTGTACTCGGGCATCCATGTTCCAAAAACCTCGGCTAGATCCGGAGCGTTTTTTGAAGCAAAAGAAGCTTTCAGCTTCTGATTGTAAGCTTCATAAGGAAATTGCTGGTACTCAATTGTTACATTCGAATGCAAAGCTTGATACTGCTCAATGATCTTTTTGTTGGATGCAATAAATGCATCTTCTTGATGTCCCCACATAACTAGCTTTACTTTCTTACCATCATTCGATGCTGTTGTTCCTGCAGGCGATTCAGAAACACTAACCGTTTTATTTGCCGAACAAGCAGAAAGTAAGCTAATAATTCCGAACAAAATGATAAAAATTGAAAACTTCTTTTTTAGCAGAAGCATCTCTTTACCTCCTATACAATAGTAGCACTGCAATTAATCACAACTTTTTGCGCAACATGATGTTATATATTTCATATTGTAGAGAATTATTTGCAATTTGTCAATAAATTATTTCATAATTTTGCCGCAAATTTTCTGCATATTCTCTCTTTTTTTCGCATATGACAGATCGCTAATTGACCCTTTTAACATTATAAGTTACAGTATACTTAGGCTTTGCCGCAAATTTTCGTATAAATTAAGCAAAAGGTGGTGTATTCCATGCCAACATTAAAGGATATCGCGCAAAAAGTCGGTGTTTCCATATCAACTGTTTCCAGAGTATTATCTAATGAAGCTAATCGTTCTATTAATACACAGACTAAACAAGATATATGGGATACAGCTAGGGAAATTGGATATGCGGTGAAGGAGCCTTCCAAAGAGCCTCATACCGAGACAAGAAATATCGGATGCTTGGTTTCAACGCTGCAAAACAAGCATTATCATCCGTACTTTTCCGTTATTATTGATGGTATAGAAAAGGAATTACAGCGTAAAGGCTATAATTTGGTGTATACGCATACACATGGTGATTTAGAAAATCCGCAAATTCTGCAAAAGGCCATCCATCACAGTCAGGTGGAAGGCATCATCGTAATCGAGGGCATTGATAGCAAAATTTATAATTATATCAAAAAAAATGTAAGCTGCATTGTGGGAATTGACATTGCCGATCAAACAGTGCCCACAATCTCTTATGATCGTGTGGAAGCTGCAAGAACCTCTGTCAACCATTTAATCGAGCAGGGACACCGCGACATTATGTTTATCGGAGGCACAGGTCTATCGGGGGATTTCGAAAAGGAAAAAAGATATCGCGGTTATAGACTCGCCCTAGAGCAAGCAGGAATCAAGCCTAATCCATTAAGAGCGTTGAATGCTCAATGGGATCCAGACAACTGCTATGAAATGATGGGCAAATATCTAGAGCAGCATAAAGACAATCTACCTACTGCGATTTTTACAGCAAGTGATCTTATGGCGATGGCTGCTATGCGTGCAATCTCTGAGAATGGCTATCGCATCCCTCAGGACTTCGCCATCATTGGATTTGATGACAATGAGGCATCCAGATTTACGGTACCTCCCTTATCGACAGTACAAATTCCTACCTTTGAAATTGGGATCATTGCGGCCAAAACTATGATATCTTGCCTGAACGACCCCTACCCGCTGCCAATTAAGATAACGGTTCCATTCCAAACGCAATTCAGGCAATCAACGGATTATCGAATCGAGGAACAAAAATAAATAAAAAAGCTGCCCTCGGGTAGCTTTTTTAAGTATGATAGAATGCTTTTGCCGCTTATATTTTTAAGGATGATCCTCAATCAGGGACTCCTTAAAGGGAGTCCCTGATTGTTCTACATTGCTTTATCTATCGAATGAAAGCCCGAGGTACGGAAACAATGATATTTCTAATAATACTAATAAAAATGATCACCACCGATTTAAGTTGGTGCTTCTCTTGGAGTCATAATCATCAAATATGCCAAAAATATCCCCAATATGAGTCTTCTTCCCGAGCAGTTCATCTTCTTTAGCAACAAGTGGGTCCAGCCAATCCGCCTTATTTCGCGCCCAATTAGCCTTTTTCAATATTTTCACTCTCCACTCATCGTCAACGATCCCTATAGTACTTTGTTCCAGCGATTCCGCGAATTCTCGAATTTTCCGAGCCTTGTCCCAATCACTCACGACTCTCTCTAATATTTTGACATTTTCCTCTTCTTTGCGCTTTAACTCCTTCAAACGACGTTCCCTTTCTTCTGCAGCCCAGCGCCTTTCAAGTTCTCTATGGTATAACTCATCTTTCCCACGAAATCTATTGGCTGTAATGAACATTTCTAAGATCACTTTGTCCAACTGTGTTTCCAAAAGTTCGGATGGAGTGTCCTTAAATTCTAGACGCTCTGTATACTCTCTATTCCAAGAAGATTCTGTTGTTGCTAATGAAAAGATTAGCGGCTTATCAGAGTTTTCTTCCGACATTTCTGAGTTCTTTGTTTTATTTTTATGAGAATGTGACTTAAGCTCGGATTCTGTGAATTCGAAACGAAATGATACTTGCATTAAATTAATACTTGCCGTATCCTTTTTATCGTTAAAATGCCCAAGGGTAAACCACCCTTCCATATGGGGCAAAGTCTTAATTAAAGCTGTAACTTAACCGATAAGATTGCCTCTTTTACATGCTTATGCTTCCAATTTAGCAAGGCAAACTTATGCTTCCTAAATGAAAAAAACCTTGAGAAGCTGCAGTTTTTGAAAAATTATCATGGCAAAAGAAGCCGCCGCGGCAGCTCCGTTAAATGATTTTTAATATTCTTATTAAGCTATCGTTACCCGTCGTATTATGAGGTCAACCAGTTTTTTCTGGTTGACCACTTTTGTTTTAGTGGTGTATTTGTCGAGTAGCCGGGGCAGATCGATCGTTACCCTGGGAAATCACATCCCGTCGCTAAAACTGATCGCCCCCTACTTGTAGAAACCATGTTTAAGCTGGTGTAGCACTGGTCGCCTGTATAAACAAGCTCCTTCACTGGATTTACGCAATCTTAGTAAGGAAAGATTCCTTCCTTGACATTGGTATCTAAAAAATGTCGGTTTTGCACGAGAAGATATTCACTCGGCTTTAAAAAGGTAGGTTATTTGGCATGCTCACTTTTTAATATAGCATAAAAATTATAAATTTTTTGCTGAAGATCTTGACAAACTATTAGCTGGTTTTGGTTTAACGAGACGCCGATCTCACATTACGTAGTTGATTCAGCTAATTAAAAACAAACTAATACAGTTTAGCGAGATTGTAGTTTTCTAATTTTTTTTTACCCGCTGCAAAAACCTACCGCAAGTACATCCCATTAATATTGTGTTGTTCAATGTGAGCCAGCCAGCTGCCGTCCTGTCACCCTCACATGGATACTGCTTCCGCAAGCATCGGTTTGGATCTATCTTGCAAGTGTTTTAGACGCTCCTCGTCGATGACGCTTGCAGGAGTGTAGAGGACGAGGGTAGTGTCGTCCTGCTCAGCTGCATAGAAGGCGTTCGAGAGGATATCGATTGCTCCCGCGTGTGGATGGTGGATTTGGAAAAGATTATCGCGAAGGCACTGAACGTCGTGACGCTCCCAGATCGCGTTGAAATCGTCGGCGGCCTCGGCAAGACTGCCGATAATTTCGCTCAGACAAGGATCTTCCATACGACGTGCGTAGGCGGTGCGGAACGCCGCGAGCAGCTTGCCAGCAGAAGTCTCCCAATGTGCAAATCGACCGCGGAAAACAGGGTCGGTGAACAGCAGCCAAAGAAGGTTTCTTGCGCAATCCCTCATCTTGCTCTGGGACAAACCAAATAATTCTGCGGCCGTTTGGTTCCATACTAACAGGTTCCATTGGCCGTCGATCGCATAGGCGGGCAGATGAGTAAACTGGTCAACGATGCGCTGAAGTTCGGGATTGGCTTTCTCCCGATATGCCCCATCTGCGATCGGGTTCAGTGGTACCTTGCGATCCGCAAGCATATAGAGATGTACCCCTTCGTCCCGGCCCAGCTTCAATGTGCGGACCAAGCTGTCGATGACGCTGTCCGATACCCGGATGTCTCGGCCTTGCTCCAGGGCTGTATACCAGGGCAGCGAGATCCCGGCCAAAACCGCCACTTCCTCTCGCCGAAGACCGTTGGTGCGACGGCGACTGCCATCCGTGCCCGGTAGTCCAGCCTCTTGCGGTGTGAGCCGTTTTCGGCGGCTTTTCAAAAAATCTGCAAGCTCCTTGCGTCGTAGGCTTTCGTTCATCGGGCATGCTCCTTCAAATAATAGTTTTCTTAATTTTACATGAAAACGCAAGCGCACGCATCCCTTTTTTCACAATCACGGTTTGGACGATGGTGATAGAATTTCTACTAGGATTGACAATACCTCTATAGACGCTTGTAGGTTAAACACAGTACTATCTGGCCTCGTGTCTTCGATATATGCTAATCCTGCAAGACCAATATATAGAGGAGGTTCAAAGAGAATGACAACTGTACTGTATATTACCGCACACCCGCTTAGCGTTGCTGAATCCGCTACGCTCCAAACGGGCGGCGCCTTCGTGGAGGCATACCGTAGCGCCAATCCGAGCCATGCTGTTACGCATGTCGACCTGTTCGGCAGTTTTGTGCCGCCACTGGATACAGAGATTTTCCAGGGATGGGGCCGGTTGCAAAAGGGCGAGCCGTTTGACCGGCTGGAAGCGTCCGCTCAGGCTAAAATTGCGCGACTCGCCGAGCTCGTGGATCAATTCGTCGCCGCAGACAAATACGTCTTTGCCGCGCCACTATGGAACTTATCATACCCGCCGGTCTTAAAAGCGTACCTTGATGCGATCTTCGTAGCCGGCAAGACGTTCAGATATACGTCGGAAGGGCCGATCGGCATTCTTATGGGCAAGAAGGCAATCCACATTCAGGCCAGCGGCGGTGTGTACTCCAGTGGTCCGGCCGCTGATTTGAACCTGGGACATCGGCATTTATACACATCGCTGCAGTTCTTTGGCGTTGAAACGCTGGAACCGATCTTCGTCGAAGGGCTTGCGCAGTTCCCGAACGAAGCCGCATCAATTAAGCAGACGGCAAGGGAACGTGCAGTGAAGGTGGCTGCGAGCTTCTAACCAGCGATCCGCCACCAGGAGAAGAGGAGGATTTACCATGTCAGTAGCTTGGAAAATATTCATGTTGGCCGCAGTCTGCTTTCTCGTTGGTTCTTCCGAGTACATGATCGCCGGCATTCTCGACAAAGTCGCATCGGATACGGGGGTGCCGCTTTCCGCCGCAGGCCAATTAATAACGGCATTCTCGTTAGCGTTCGCCTTTGGTACGCCGATTCTCATGGCCGCCACTGCGCGGCTCAATCGAAGAACCCTGTTGTTGTATTCGCTTAGCTTGTTCGTCGTTAGTAATGCGTTAGTCGTCGTTTTACCGGGATATGGACTTCTATTGGCATCCCGGGTAGCGATGGCACTCGCAACCGGCGTCTTCGTCGTCGCAGCGCTCACGGTAGCCGCCAAATTGGCTCCTGAAGGCAAGCAGGGTGCGGCGATTGCAACAGTGCTTATGGGCATTAGTGCTTCCCTGATCGCGGGTGTGCCGATTGGCCGGGTCATCGCCGCCATATACGACTGGAAGCTGATTTTCGTCGGCATTGGTGTGCTCAGCCTGCTTGCTCTGCCGGTTGTGGCTTTGTCCATTCCCCGTATGGAGAGCGAACAGCCAGTACCTTTACGGAAGCAGCTCGCCATGATGCTGGAGCCTCGCGTTGCGTCGGCCCTTGGCATCACCTTCTTCTGGATTGTTGGCTACTCCACCGCTTTTACGTACATCTCGCCTTATTTGCTTAACGTTGCCGGGTTCAGCGATCGGCTGGTCAGCTTGGCCTTGTTCGGTTACGGTATCGCTAGTCTCGTCGGCTCCAAGGCAGGTGGCTGGGGTACAGATCGGTGGGGCGTTGCTCCGACGCTGGTCGGCGGTATGGTGCTAAACATGATCATGCTGACCATATTGTCGGTCACGGCACAAACGACGCCGATCCTTGTCACTGCGCTGCTGATGCTTTGGTCGTTCTTCTCTTGGTCGTCCGCTCCAACGCAGCAGTACTACCTCATTACACTAGCACCGGCAGCGTCGGGCATCATGCTAAGCTTGAATACATCCGTGTTGCAGTTTGCCATGGGGGTGGGTTCCGGCCTTGGAGGGTTCGTCATTGACGGCCTATCACTCAAGGCGATCACCTGGGTCGCAGCCGTTTTCGTTGCTGTTGCAGTCGTAATTGCTGTGATTTCACT